>CAVGIV010000024.1:0-36641 GCA_963629395.1 Paludibacteraceae bacterium
ATTCGCAAAATCGCTGCTTCGCAGCTTTCCTTTTGCTCATGTGGCGTTCTCGCCAGCAAGGAAAACTTGTATAACGAGTTTTCCTTGCTATCGCGGTATTCGCCAAGGTTTCGAGCAAGCTCGAACTTTGGCTCATTACTCGCGTAAATAAAATTTCAAAATCAGCCTTAGAAATGCTAGCATTTCACGTCTGATTTATGAAATTTTGCTTGGCTCTGAATAGTTACAACTTCCTGTTCGATCAGAGAGAGGATGAGGTCGCTGGAACTGCTCTGGGAGCTTGCCTCCATCGCAGTGATGTACTGCGCACGATTCTTCATAAGCTCGTCCAGCTTCGGCAAAATGACATCCGGAAGATCGTCGTCCTGCACAACGATGCTGTACCCCTGCGCTTCAAATGAAGCGGCATTGAGCTTCTGATCTCCGCGTCCGGTAGGAAGAGGAACCAGGAGGTTTGGCTTCTTGAGCGCCAGCAGTTCGCAAATTGCATTGGCACCCGCTCTCGAGAGAACAATGTCAGCTGCGGCATACAGATCCTTCATGTCGTCCTTCACGTATTCGAACTGACGATATCCTGGGCGAGTCAGGAGCAGGTTGTCGACCTTATCCTTGCCGCACAGATGAACAATTTGAAACCGTTCCAGAAGCGCATCCAGATTATCACGAACGGTCTTGTTGACCGAAGCGGCGCCCAGGGAGCCGCCCACAACCATGAGAACGGGCTTTTGCGCATGAAAGCCGCATAGATCGAGTCCCCTTTGACGATCACCGTGAAACAGCTCATCCCGAATCGGTGTTCCGGTCAGAATTGCCTTTGCATCCGGGAGATTCTGCAGAGTTTCCGGGAAGTTGCAGCAAATTCTGGCGGCAAACGGGACACACAGCTTGTTGGCAAGGCCGGGAGTCATGTCCGATTCATGTATGATGCAAGGGATATGCAGAGAATGCGCGGCATGAACGACAGGCACGCCGACATAGCCTCCCTTTGAGAACACTACCTGCGGTGCGAATTCCTTTAGAAAATGGTGCGCCTCGCGATAGCCCTTCATCACACGGAAGGGGTCTGTGAAATTCTTCGGATCAAAATAACGGCGAAGCTTACCGGTTTCTATGGCCTCATAAGGGATGTCGTAGTCTGCAATCAGCTTGCGTTCAATGCCGGTGATGGATCCGATATAGGCAATCTCATATCCGGCCTTCTGAAGATAAGGAATCAGTGCCAGATTCGGAGTGCAGTGACCGGCGGTTCCGCCGCCGGTAAGAACAATTCGTTTATTCATCAATGATCTTCCTGTACATTTCAGTATAATTTACAGCTTATGCTTCCATTTGGGCCAGCGCAGAACGAATGGCTTTTGCGAGCTGATCCGGACATGATGTATTTTTGAAGCCGCAGGTTGTTCCTTCCAGAAGCTCGGCTACCTCTTCTGCCTTTCTGCCTTTCACAAGCCGGGCAACTCCCTGCAGATTACCGTTGCAGCCGCCGGTGAAGACCACATCCTGAATGACGTGATCAGGGGTGATATCCAAATCAATACTTGAAGAACAGGTTCCGGATGTTTTATAGATCATGGTATATTCTCTTCCTTCTATAAGTTGTTGGTATTTATATACAGACTTTCATTATATGTCAGAAATGGAAAAAATCCTATCGGGAAGGAAATGAATCGATCGCTGCGTGGAAGGCTGGCCGGTCAACGGAGGGCGGACCTGCTTGCATTCATAAATGCCCCCTGCTAAACTTTACACAGACACGCGAAAGGCATGTCGCACAGGGGACAAGCATAAGGAGGTATTGCCCAATGGCAAAGGTTACATTTGATTATTCCAAGGCAAAGAGTTTCGTCCGGGAGGAGGAAATTTCCAACATTGAGAGTCAGGTTCTTGCAGCAAAGGAGCTTCTGGTATCCGGTACGGGTGCCGGAAATGATTTCCTTGGCTGGGTGAATCTTCCGGTGGACTATGATAAGGGGGAGTTCTCCCGCATCAAATTGGCAGCAGAGAAGATTAAGAGTGATTCGGATGTATTGCTGGTGCTCGGCATTGGCGGCTCTTATCTGGGAGCGCGTGCAGCCATTAATTTCCTTCGTCACAATTTTTACAATACGGTTTCCAAAGAGATCCGTAAGACGCCGGAAATTTACTTTGCAGGCAATTCCATCAGCGGAACCTACCTGTCAAATCTTGTAGATGTAATTGGGGATCGTGATTTCTCTATCAATGTTATTTCCAAGTCAGGTACGACAACAGAGACATCGATTGCATTCCGTCTTTTCCGCGAGCTTGCGGAGAAGAAATACGGAAAAGAGGGCGCGGCCAAGAGAATATATGCAACTACAGATAAGGCACGCGGTGCTTTGAAGACGCTGGCAGATGCAGAGGGCTACGAGAGCTTTGTCATTCCGGACGATGTCGGCGGACGCTTCTCTGTGCTTACGGCGGTGGGACTTCTTCCGATTGCAGTGTCCGGCGCAGATCTTGACCAGCTGATGGCCGGTGCAGCAGAGGGGAGACGTCTTGCGATGGAGTCGGATTATGCTGACAATGACGCATTGAAGTATGCGGCAGTCCGCAACATTTTCCTTCGGAAGGGCAAGTCTGTGGAGATTCTGGCCAATTATGAGCCGTCTTTGCATTACACGTCCGAATGGTGGAAGCAGCTTTACGGTGAGTCAGAAGGCAAGGATCAAAGAGGACTTTTCCCGGCAAGCGTGGATCTGACCACAGACCTTCATTCTATGGGACAGTTCATTCAGGACGGTGCCCGCATAATGTTTGAGACGGTGCTGAATGTAGAGAAGCCGAAGGCGGATGTGGTCATCGGAACGGATGCGGAGAATCTGGACGGATTGAATTTCCTGGCAGGCAAAACCATGAATTTTGCCAATCAGGCAGCAATGAACGGAACGATTCTGGCACACACAGACGGCAGCGTACCGAACCTGATGGTGAAGATTCCGGAGCAGACGGAGTTCTATCTGGGCGAGCTGTTCTACTTCTTCGAGTTTGCGTGCGGCGTATCCGGATATCTTCTGGGCGTTAATCCGTTCAATCAGCCCGGCGTTGAGTCCTACAAGCACAATATGTTTGCACTCCTTGGAAAGCCCGGCTTTGAGGGACAGACCGAGGAACTTCTTGCAAGGCTGGCAGACGAATAAAATGATGAGAATAATCCGTAAAAACACATCCAGGGAGCTGGAGGAGCGGGATTATGCAAACAGGGACGGAAGCGTGCTTCCGTCCCTGTATTTTCCTGCATTGGAGCAAGGCGGGATCGCTGCAAATATGATATCGACCCGATTGGGCGGCGTTTCGAAGGACCAGTTTTCGTCCTTGAACCTGACCACCGGAAGAGGCGACAGCCGGGAAAACGTGCTGGAAAACCTTTCCCGCATAGCTGCAGCGTTCGGCACGGATCTGCAGCACTGTGTCTGTTCGCATCAGGTGCATGAGACATGCGTGCGCCGGGTGCAGGCAGAGGATGCAGGTATGGGCGTGCTGCGTCCGTCGGAGTGGGAAAGTGCGGATGGTATCATAACAAATGAGCCGGGGCTGCTGCTGGCCACGTTCTATGCGGACTGTGTACCGCTTTTGTTTGTGGATCCGGTGAAACGGGCAGTGGGGGCCAGTCATTCCGGCTGGCGAGGGACGGTCGGCCGGATAGGTGCGGTAACCGTCCAGCAGATGCAGGCGGAATTCGGCTCGGATCCGTCGGATATACTGGTAGGCATCGGACCGTCCATCTGTGCCGATCATTATGAGGTCAGCGATGACGTGGCCGAAGAATTTCGGCGGGCATTCCCGGGAAAAGAGAATGAGCTTCTCCTCGATCTTGGGAATCCGGGACATTTTCAGCTGAATCTCTGGGAGGCTTGCCGGATCACACTGCTGGAAAGCGGCGTGAGGCCGGAGCACATTCATGTAACCGATGTCTGTACAGCCTGCAATCCGGAGCTGTTGTTCAGCCATCGCGCAAGTGCCGGTAAAAGAGGAAACTTTGGCGCCTTTGTGATGCTGCGCGGCTAAACGGCCTTTTTTTGCTGGTTTTTAGCTGGTGCTTTTCCGGAAAATCGTGGACAATAGATATTATTCAGGAAACGTAACTATTTAAAATCAGAGGGATTGCGGCATAGAAAGGAAAAAAATGAAGAATATAAAACAAGTTGCAGAGGATACCATTTGGATCGGCGGCAGTGATCGCCGGCTGGCATTATTTGAGAATCTGTTTCCGCTTACAAGGGGCGTGTCCTACAACAGCTACGTTGTGCTGGACGAGAAGGTTGTACTGTTTGATACTGCAGACAGCAGTATGGCAGACCAGTACCTGGAAAACCTGCATGCTGCGCTGGGAGATCGGAAGCCGGATTACCTGGTAGTGCTCCACATGGAACCGGATCACTGCGCTTTGCTGCAGACGGTATTGCAGCAGTATCCGGAGACGACAGTTGTGTCCGGAGCTCAGACGTTTAAATTCATTGCACAGTTCTTTCCGGAGCTGGCCATCGCTCATACGCAGATCGTAAAAGAGGGAGATGTGCTGACCGCCGGCAGGCATTCCTTCCACTTTGTAGCAGCACCTATGGTGCACTGGCCGGAGGTTCTCCTTGCCTATGATGACGCTACGAAGGCTTTGTTTTCCGCTGACGCCTTTGGCACCTTCGGAGCCCTCGAGGGCGGAATATTTGCCGACCAGTATGATTTTGAGCATTATTATCTTGACGAAGCGCGCCGCTATTATGCCAACATTGTGGGCAAGTACGGCATGCAGGTACAGGCCGTTCTCAAAAAGGCAGCAGGGCTCGACATTGCTGCAATTCTCCCGCTGCATGGACCGATCTGGAGAGAGAACCTTGGCTGGTTCATTGACAAATATCAGAAGTGGAGCAGCTACGAGCCGGAGGCAGAGGAAACGCTGGTGGTATACGGCTCACTGTACGGACACACAGCAAGCGCTGCGGAAAGCTTTGCTGCAGCACTGGAGGAGAAATCCGGTAGCCGCGTGGTAGTGTACGATGCATCGAAAACGGATGTGTCGTATCTGATCGGTGAGGTCTGGCGCTGCAGAAAGATAGTTCTGTTTTGCCCGACCTACAATGGGGGATTGTATCCGCCGATCAGCAGCTTTATTGAAGATATGAAGGCACTGGGAGTTCAGAAGCGTATTTTTGCTCTGGCAGAGAACGGAACCTGGGCACCGGTGACGGTAAAGGCCATGCGTGCGCAGCTGGAGACGCTGAAGAATTGCAGCATTCTGGATACGACACTGACCATTCGCAGCGCATTGTCTGCAGCGGATCAGGAAGCGTTTGAGGCGTTTGCAGACCGTGTGGCAACGGCGTAGTAATCCGGGTATCACGGATTCCGAACAGGCACCTAACCGTAAGGAGAGACAGCATGAGAAAGACAAAAATTATCTGCACACTGGGACCGGCAAGTGAGAGCGAGGAAATGATCAGCAAGCTCATTGATGCCGGAATGAATGTGGCTCGCTTTAACTTTTCACATGGCACACACGACGAGCAGGCCCGCAAGTTTGAGCGCCTCAAGAAGGTTCGTATTGAGAAGAATCTTCCGGTTGCAGCGCTTCTGGATACCAAGGGACCGGAGATTCGCCTGCGGGATTTCAAGGGCGGAAAGGTAATGCTGGAGGCAGGGCAGACCTTTACGCTGACAACAAGAGAGCTGGATGGTGATGCAACCATTGCATCGATTACCTATAAGGACCTTCCGAAGGATGTGCGGGAAGGCGGGAGCATTCTGATCGATGACGGCCTGATCGAGCTTCGCGTGGATGCCATTAAGGATACGGATATTGTCTGCACGGTAGTGAACGGCGGACCGGTATCCAACCATAAGGGGGTCAATGTTCCCGGTGCGGACCTGTCGATGCCGTTTATCAGCGAACAGGATCGGAGTGATATAGAGTTCGGCTGTGTCCTCGGATTCGACTACATTGCGGCATCCTTTACCCGCACGGCCGATGACATCCGGCAGATTCGTCAGATTCTGAAAAAGTTTAACAGCGGCATAAAGATCATTGCGAAGATCGAGAGCGTGCAGGGTGTGCGGAATCTGGATGAGATTCTGGAGGAGGCCGACGGAATTATGGTTGCCCGCGGCGATCTTGGCGTGGAGGTGCCGCTGGAAGAGGTGCCGTCGCTTCAGAAGCACATGATCCGCCGGGCAGAGCAGGAAGGCAAAATATGTGTGACAGCCACCCAGATGCTGGATTCCATGATTCACAATCCTCGCCCGACAAGAGCAGAGACAACGGATGTAGCCAATGCAATCTATGATGGAACAACGGCAATTATGCTTTCGGGAGAGAGCGCAAACGGTGCTTATCCGGTGGAGGCGGTGCAGACCATGGCCAAGATCGCGGAGCGCTCGGAAAAGGATGTGGATTACGCATCCCGCATGGATTCCCGCAGCATCACCGACCGCAGCGATGTGACAACAGCCATTTCACATGCCTGCTGCACAATCGGCGAGGATATACATGCCGATGCGATCATTACGGTTACGCTCTCCGGGTTCACCGCCAGAAGACTGGCAGCCCACAAGCCGGTGTGTCCGATCATTGCGTGCACACCCAATAAGGAGACGGCCTGCCAGATGAACCTGCTGTTCGGCGTGGAGCCCATCATTATTCAGCAGGAGCCGACGGCGGATCTGCTCTTTGAGGCGGCCATCAATCGTGCAAAGCTTGCCGGCTACGTAAAGGCGGGAGATAAGGTTGTGCTGACGGCGGGAATTCCGCTGGGAGTATCCGGAAAGACCAACATGATCCGGTTTATCGAGGTGTGGTAAGTCGTGAGCAATAGGCATGTCATATACTGCCTGATGGGAAAGAGCGCTTCCGGGAAGGATACCATATACCGGGCGCTGAAGGAACGGGCAGAAAAGAGCGGGAAGGTTCTGCTGCAGGAGGTTGTTCCCTATACCACAAGACCCATGAGAGAAGGCGAGAAGGACGGTGAAGCCTATTACTTCCGGTCGGATGCAGAATTTGAGCGGGCGGAAAGCGAAGGGCGAATCATTGAGTCGCGGGATTATTCTGTGGTTTCCGGTATCTGGCATTATTATACGGAGGACGACGGACAGATCGATCTGACAAGGCAGAACTATCTTCTCATCGGCACGCTGGAATCCTACGGATCCTTTTGCCGTTATTATGGGAAAGAGAAGATCGTTCCGCTGTACGTGGAGCTGGAAGCGGGAGAACGGCTGCAAAGAGCGCTGGACCGCGAAAAGAGGGAACTTCATCCGCGGTATGCAGAGCTGTGCCGAAGATTTCTTGCCGATGAAGCGGACTTTTCGGAGGAGAAGCTGGAGGCGGCCGGAATTTGCGAGCGGTTTACGAATGAACAACTGGAAGACTGCGTTGAGGAGATATGGAAGAGAATATGTCAGGAATCGGATTTGACCGGGTGATTGGGCAGAAGCTTGCGGTGGAGCACCTGCAGAATGCACTTCGAACCGGTCATGTGTCACAGGCATATCTGATTCATGGAGAGAAGGGAGCCGGCAAGAAAAAGCTGGCTCTTTCTTTTGCGGCGGCGCTGACGTGTGAGCAGCCGCAGGAGAAGGATGGACTTCTGGAGCCGTGTGGGCAATGCCATGCATGTCGCCGGGTACAGAGCGGATCGCATCCGGATGTTATGATGGTGACAGCGGATCGCGCCGGCGTTACCACGAAAACGAAAACTCTTGGAGTTCAGCTGTCGAGATTTGTTCAGGCCGATGTGGCAGTGAAGCCATATGAGGCAAAGAGGAAGATTTATATCATTCCGGAGGCGGAGCGTCTGACCGTTCAGGCCCAGAATGCCCTTTTGAAAACACTGGAGGAGCCGCCGGCGTACGCGGTATTTATTCTCCTGGCAGAAAATCTGTCGGTGTTTCTTCCGACTATTCTCTCCAGATGTGTGACCATTCCGCTGCATCCGGCCTCTAAGGAGGAGCTGGCAGAGTACCTGCAAAAGCAAGGAAAGACAAGTCAGAAAGCGGCGTTTTATGCGGATCTTTCCCATGGGAATCCGGGGCGGTGTCTGGCGCTTTGCGAGGAAGAGCTGGAGAATTATCTGGAGGAGACCATACGCTTCCTGGAGCGAATTGAGAGCCAGAACAGTCATCAGATCGTTGTCTTTTCGCAGAAAACAGCCGGAGGCGGCAAGGAAGACCTGCCGCAGCACATGGAGGATTTTCTGGATTTCACACGAAGCTGGTATCGGGATATCCTGGTCATGAAGAGCACACAGGATGCGGGTCGCTTGATCTTTCAGGAGCATATACCGTATATTAGTAATATTGCGGTACGATTACCCTATGAGAGCCTGGAGAAAGTGCAGCAGGCAATAGATGCGGCCCAGAAAAGGGTGCAGTGCAAGGAAAATGAAGCACAGACAGCGGAGCTTCTTTTACTGGGAATTCGGAGAATTCTGAAGAAGGGCTGACCGCGGTCTGTCAATTTCAACGGAAAGTGCAACACATGGAAGAACAGATAAAGGAAGTCATAATTGAGGAAGAGGAAACGGTGACCGTTTCTGCAGAGCCGGAGCTTGCTCGGGAGGAAACGGAGTCCATAGCGCCGCAGGAGGAACCTTTTGCGGAAGAGGACGAGGACCTTACGGCTGTGGTCGGCGTGCGCTTCCGTACGGCAGGCAAGTCCTATTATTTTGGCGTGGGCGATTTACCGGTTCGGCGAGGAAGCCATGTTATTGTAGAGACTGCGCGCGGGCAGGAGTACGGCACCAGTGTCTGCGATCCGATGCAGATTCATCAGAAACGCTTCAAGGCCCCGATTAAGAAGATCATTCGGGTGGCTACAGAGGCAGATGAGCGCCGCATTGCGGAGAACAGGGAGAAGGAAAGAGAGGCATACCGCATCTGCTTTGAGAAGATTCGTCGGCACAATCTTGATATGAAGCTGATCGATGCGGAATATACCTTTGATAACAGCAAGATTCTGTTTTATTTCACATCGGACGGACGTGTGGATTTCCGCGATCTGGTGAAGGACCTGGCGGGTGTGTTCCACACCAGAATCGAGCTGCGCCAGATCGGCGTACGTGACGAGACAAAGATACTGGGAGGATACGGCATTTGCGGACGACCGCTTTGCTGCCATACCTATCTTTCGGATTTTGTTCCTGTTTCCATTAAGATGGCAAAGGAGCAGAATTTGTCCCTGAATCCGACGAAGATTTCCGGCTCCTGCGGAAGACTGATGTGCTGCCTCAAGAATGAAGAGGAAACCTATGAGGCGCTGAACAAAAATCTTCCTCGCCTTGGAGATGAGGTGGAGACGACGGATGGCCTTACGGGAGAAGTGGCCGGCGTCAATATTCTGAAGCAGACCGTTCGGATTCTGGTGGAAGTGAATGACGAAAAGGAGCTTCATGAGTGCGGAGCAGATGAAATAACGATCCTGCGGCGCAGAAAACGCGGACAGGCAAAGCCCAAGATCAATCGCACAGAGCTGAAGAACTCCGGGAATCCATCCAGGGGCGCCCGGAAGGAAGCAGCCCCTGCCAGGCCTGAAATGAAAGAGCCGGGCAAAGAGGAAAAGCCGGAAGGTGTCAGGCAGACAGACCGCCCGGAGGGAGAGCCAAAGGCATCGGAGCGCGGTCCCAAGGAAAGGCGTGATCGCCGGCCAAGAGGGCAGCAGGACGGGAAGAACCGCCCGGAGCGCCGCTCGCAGGAGCACAGGGAGTTAAGAGAATCCGGAGAGCATCCGGAAGGAGAACGCCCGGAAACAGACGGCTACAGCCGCAGACGTCACAGGTACAGAAGAAGAACCGGCAGCAATGACAGAAGAAGAGAAGAAAAAACTGCTCAAACCGAATGAACGGATCGATGATCTCCAGAGAAGCCGTCTGGAGATCATTCAGAATCCGGGACGGTTTTCCTTTGGGATGGATGCCGTTTTGCTTTCCGGCTTTGTGAAAGCCGCGGAAGGAGACCGGGTTCTGGATCTGGGAACGGGAACGGGAATTCTTCCGCTCCTTTTGAGCGCCAAAACCGGTGCTGCTCATTTCACGGGGTTGGAAATCCAGCCGGAGAGCGCTGATATGGCAAGGCGGAGTGTGGCACTGAACGGGCTGGAGGATAAGATCGACATTGTGACGGGGGATATCCGGGAAGCAGATGCGCTGCTGGCAGCTGCTTCTTTTGATGTCGTTACATCCAACCCGCCGTATATGACCAGCATGCATGGGCTGCGTAATCCAAACGATGCGATGGCAATTGCACGGCATGAGGTGTGCTGCAGTCTGGCAGATGTGGCTGCTGCGGCACAAAGGCTCGTGCGGCCGGGTGGCCATGTTTATCTGGTGCACCGTCCGTTTCGCCTGGCGGAGCTGATGGTGACGATGTGTGCCTGCCATTTAGAGCCCAAGCGCATGCAGCTTGTATATCCGTTTGCGGACAGAGAACCGAATATGGTCCTTTTGGACTGCGTTCGGGGCGGGCGTCCGCGTATTACGGTGGAGAAGCCGCTTATCGTGTATGAGGCGCCGGGACAATATACCAAGGAGATTCTGGAATTATATGGCTACTAAGGAAACGCCTGCTGGCGAACCTGGAGTTTTGTATTTGTGCGCCACGCCGATTGGCAATCTGGAGGATATTACGCTTCGCGTGCTGGAAACCCTCCGGACTGTGGACCTTATTGCGGCGGAGGATACCCGGAATACGCTGAAGCTCTTGAATCACTATGATATCCATAAACCGATGACGAGCTATCATGAGCATAACAAGTATGAAAAGGCGCAGGAGCTGATCGGGCACCTTCTCCGGGGAGAGAGCATTGCGGTGGTAACAGATGCGGGAACGCCGGCCATTTCAGATCCGGGCGAGGTGCTGGCGGCAGAGTGCATGGAGCAGGGGATTCGGGTTACGTCGCTTCCGGGTGCCTGCGCACTGGTTACGGCATTGACTATGTCTGGAATGCCGGCAAGGAGATTCTGCTTTGAAGGCTTTTTGCCCACCGACAAAAAAGAGCGCGCACGGGTTCTGGAATCCCTGAAGGAAGAGGAGCGGACCACCATTTTATACGAGGCACCGCATCACCTGAAGGCGACGCTGAAGGAGCTTTATGCGGCTGTGGGAGACAGACGGCTTGTGCTTTGCAGGGAGCTGACCAAGAAGTTTGAGGAGGCCAGACCGTTTCAGCTGGCAGAGGCGTTGGAATACTATGAGAGCAGCGAGCCGCGCGGAGAGTATGTCCTGATTCTCGGCGGTGCAGACCCGGAGGAGAAACGTCGAAGAGAAGAGGCGGCGTGGACGGCCATGAGCATCGAAGAGCACATGGCCCGCTACGAGGACCAGGGGATGGACCGCAAGGAAGCGATGAAACACGTGGCCAAGGATCGAGGGGTCCCGAAGCGGGAAATTTATAAAGCGCTGATAAAAAACACATAAAATTCAGCGTTTTTATTGTGAGCATATTTTTTTTGTGGTATAACCGTACCAGTGTTAATTTATTAACAGTATGTAACGTTTCATAGCCGATGAAAACCTGCCTGGCAGCGGTTTGCGGATGTGCTTTGGGTCGTTGCAGCAGTATAAGTTTTATATGGAGGTTTCAGGATACTATGGCAAACGTAGATTTAACAAAGTATGGCATCACCGGAACAACCGAGATCGTCTACAATCCGTCCTACGAGCAGCTGTTCGAGGAAGAGACCAAGGCAGATCTGGAAGGCTATGAAGTTGGCAAGGAGACAGAGCTGGGTGCAGTTGACGTATTTACCGGCGTATATACCGGCCGTTCTCCTAAGGACAAGTACATTGTTGTTGATGAGAACTCCAAGGATACCGTTTGGTGGACATCCGATGAGTACAAGAACGACAACCACCCGATGACACAGGAGACCTGGACGGCTGTCAAGGACCTGGCCAAGAAGGAGCTTTCCGACAAGAGACTGTTCGTTGTTGACGCATTCTGCGGTGCTAATGCAGACACAAGAATGGCAGTTCGTTTCATTGTTGAGGTTGCATGGCAGGCTCACTTTGTCACCAACATGTTCATTCGTCCTACTGAGGAAGAGCTTGCAAACTTCGAGCCGGATTTCATCGTTTACAATGCTTCCAAGGCGAAGGTTGAGAACTATGCAGAGCTTGGCCTGAACTCCGAGACCTGCGTTGCATTCAACATCACCTCCAAGGAGCAGGTAATCCTGAACACCTGGTACGGCGGCGAGATGAAGAAGGGTATGTTCTCCATGATGAACTACTACCTTCCTCTGAAGGGTATGGCTTCCATGCACTGCTCCGCTAATACCGATATGGATGGCAAGCACACAGCGATCTTCTTTGGCCTGTCCGGAACCGGCAAGACCACTCTTTCCACAGATCCTAAGCGCCTTCTGATCGGCGATGACGAGCACGGCTGGGATGACAACGGCGTATTCAACCTTGAGGGCGGCTGCTATGCAAAGGTTATCGGACTGGACAAGGAGTCTGAGCCTGATATCTTCAACGCAATCAAGAGAGATGCTCTTCTTGAGAACGTAACAGTAGACGAGGCTGGCAAGATTGATTTCGATGATAAGAGCGTTACCGAGAATACTCGTGTATCTTATCCGATCAACCACATCGAGAAGATTGCTTCCACAGTAAACGGCGTATCCTCCGGCCCGGCTGCTGACAACGTAATCTTCCTGTCCGCAGATGCATTCGGCGTTCTGCCTCCGGTTTCTATCCTGACTCCTGAGCAGACACAGTACTACTTCCTGTCCGGCTTCACAGCAAAGCTTGCAGGAACAGAGCGCGGAATTACTGAGCCTACACCTACCTTCTCCGCTTGCTTTGGCCAGGCATTCCTTGAGCTGCATCCTACCAAGTATGCAGAGGAGCTGGTTAAGAAGATGCAGAAGAGCGGCGCGAAGGCTTACCTTGTAAACACTGGCTGGAACGGAACCGGCAAGCGTATCTCCATTAAGGATACCCGCGGCATTATCGATGCAATCCTGAATGGTGATGTTCTGAAGGCTCCTACCAAGAAGATTCCTTTCTTCGACTTCGAGGTTCCTACCGAGCTTCCCGGCGTAGATCCTGCAATTCTGGATCCTCGCGACACATATGCAGATGCTGCTGAGTGGAATGCAAAGGCAGAGGATCTTGCACAGAGATTCATCAAGAACTTCGCAAAGTACGAGGGCAACGAGGCTGGAAAGGCACTGGTTGCTGCCGGCCCGAAGCTTTGATTGCTTATAGCTTCATACATTGCACAGAGAAGAGCACAGACCGAAAGGCCTGTGCTCTTTTTAAGTGAATTGGGACTTTGAATGAGCCGGACCTTTTGTCACTGACCGGCGGGATCATGGTATAATGCGGACATGGCTACTTATGCAATCAGCGACATACACGGCGCATTCGAAGAATTTCAAAGGCTTCTGGACAAGATCCGCTTCCGGTATGACGGAAGTGATTCTCTGTATTTACTGGGGGATTACGGAGACTGGGGGGAGAAATCCATGGAAACCATCCTGACAGTCAAACGCCTGGATGAGGAGTATGATTTTGTACACTGTCTGATGGGAAACCATGAACTGATGTTTTTGTCTGCCATTGAAGAATGGCTGGCGGGAAGGAATATTGAAGTATCTGAGGAAAACTGGCTGAATGCCAACCATGGATGGGTGACCTGGGAGGCTTTTTTGCTGCTAACGCCGGAGGAACAGCTGGACCTGCGCGACTGGCTGTACGCTCTGCCGTTTTCCTGCGACATTCTCGTGGATGGGAGGCGCTTCATGGCAGCACACGCCTACCCGTTTTTTGATGATATGGAGGCAACGCCGCAGCAAAGAAAACGTGCGAGAATGGATGCAGTCTGGAGACGGCTCCTGCCCCGCGAGAATCCTTTTTCGCAGTACACCGGAACGAAAACCTACAGTATGCTGGTCTGCGGTCATACAATTACGGATTATTACTATCAGGAAACAAATCGGCAGGCAGGCCGGAGCCTTACAGACGTGCTGCCGGCGGGACACAATTATATTTACCGTTCGGAGCGCTTTGTTGATATTGACTGCGGCGCCAAGTGCATGAGCTTTGACGACGGGCAGGGAACTGTTTATAAGGCGGCCGCGGACAGAGCACAGCTTGCGGCCTACTGTCTGGAAACGGACGAGGATTTTTATGTGAGCAAGCCCATCGGGCCGGTGGGGGAAATGATGCTGGGCGATCGCGCGCCGCACCTTCTTGCTCCGGAGATTGATTTCTCGGAGCTGTATCCGCCGGAACAGATGCAGACGGCCCTCGGACATTCACTGTTTAGCCGCGAGGAGGTGGACTATCCGGAGCTTGAGGCACCGCAGGTGCGGATTCCGGAATTTACATTGCCGGAACGCGGCGCGGGCGCCGCAAGGCGAATCGCACATTGGGCGGGACGGAGAATCACAGGAAAGGAATAATAGCCCGAATATGAATTATATACTGCCGGCAGTTCTAGTCCTTCTGGGCTGCACTCTGGTTTATGCAGCACTTCGGTGGGTGAATCAGCACAGCCGTCCGGATGCGCCGGAAATGGACGAGATGGAAGGGCATGATTTTGAGTTTTACTGTGCGGAGCTCTTGCGCGAATCCGGGTTCCAGAATGTGGAAGTCACCAGAGGAAGCGGTGATTTCGGAGCAGATATCCTGTGTGAGCGTGATGGCGTCACCTATGCAGTGCAGTGCAAGTGCTATGAGAGCGTTGTGGGCGTGCACGCGGTGCAGGAGGCCTATGCCGGAAAGGCATTTTATGATTGTATGGTCGGGGCGGTAATGACAAACCGGTATTTTACCGGACCCGCTGTTACATGTGCCAGAAAACTCAATATACTGCTTTGGGATCGAGAATATTTGGAAGAAATCACCAAAGAAAGCGGCGCGTGAATGGATTGTATATGCTGAATATGCTAGAATACCTTTAGCGTGATCTAAACTAATCCACAAAATGGAAGGGGATATGGAAAATGGATCAGACACAAATCAAACAGGAAATTGAAGCTGGAAAAGCGGTTGTCGGTATCGAGTTCGGCTCGACGCGAATCAAGGCGGAGCTGATCGCAACGGACAATACTCCGGTTGCACAGGGAGTGTGGGAATGGCAGAGCCGCCTGGAAAACGGTGTGTGGACCTACTCGCTGGATGAAATCTGGCAGGGACTGCAGGGATGCTATGCAGATCTGAAAAAGAACGTGCTCAGTGAATATGGAGTCGTTATACGGCGCCTGTCCGCCATTGGCATCAGCGCGATGATGCACGGCTATCTGGCATTTAATGACAAGGACGAGCTCCTGGTTCCGTTCCGCACATGGCGCAATACCATTACCGGAGAGGCGGCCGAAAAGCTTACAGAGCTGTTCCATTACAATATTCCGCAGAGATGGACCATTGCACACCTGTACCAGGCAATCCTGAACGGAGAGGAACA
The DNA here is from genome assembly GCA_963629395.1 of Paludibacteraceae bacterium. Classification (GTDB taxonomy): domain Bacteria; phylum Bacillota; class Clostridia; order Lachnospirales; family Lachnospiraceae; genus CAG-791. Next base: position 15,422 of record CAVGIV010000024.1, read on the forward strand.
TGTAAAGGACATCCGCTTCGTGGCGACGCTTGCAGCGTATGTGCACTGGCAGCTTACAGGAGAGAAGGTCATCGGCATTGATGATGGCTCCGGTATGTTCCCTATCAGTATGCAGACAGGGGATTTTGATCCGGAGATGATCGATAAGTTTAATGCACTGATTTCGTACAAGGGGTACGACTGGAAAATCCCGGACATCTTTCCGAAGAATCGGAAGGCGGGAGAAGACGCCGGCTTCCTTACGGAAAAGGGCGCAAAGCTCCTGGATACAGCCGGAGATCTGGAGGCGGGCATTCCGATGTGCCCTCCGGAGGGCGATGCCGGTACCGGCATGGTGGCTACCAATGCAGTGGCCAGGAGAACGGGCAATGTTTCTGCCGGCACATCCTGCTTTGGCATGATCGTCCTCGAGAAGGAGCTTAAAAACGTATACCCGGAGATAGACCTGGTAACAACGCCATCCGGCGATCTGGTTGCAATGGCACACTGCAACAACGGCACCACCGATCTGAGCGCGTGGGTGAGCCTTTTTGATGAGTTTGGCCGGGCTATGGGCCTGGGGGATGAAGATCGCAATAAGGTATATTCCGTCCTTTACAATAAGGCACTGGAGGGCGATAAGGACTGCGGCGGTCTTCTGGCGTATAACTATTATTCCGGCGAGCCGATTACGAAGGTGGACGAAGGAAGGCTCTTGTTTGTGAGAACGCCGAATTCGGATCTGAGCCTTGCCAATTTCATGCGTGTTCACCTGTACGCATCGCTTTCTGCACTGAAGGTGGGAATGGATCTTCTGCTCAAGGAGGAAGGTGTAAAAGTAGACAACATGATGGGACACGGCGGCCTGTTTAAGACAAAGGGCGTCGGACAGAGCATACTGGCTGCGGCACTCAACACGCCGGTTACCTGCATGACAACGGCCGGCGAGGGCGGCGCCTGGGGAATCGCTCTTCTGGCGGCGTATGAGGTTCGCGGCGAAGGAATGGCGCTGGATGAATGGCTGAATAAAAACGTCTTTGCAGCAGCGGATGGCGAGACCATTCAGCCGGATCAGGCGGATGTGTCCGGCTTTGATGCGTATCTGGAACGGTACAAGAAGGGCATTGCCATTGAAGCTCAGGCGATCAAGAGTCTGGAGCTTCGGGAGTTTAAGTCCTATCGGGAACGTCATAAGGATGAAAAGCATGCAGAGGCATAGTTCGGAGCGGTGAGATCGAGGCGGCAGCAGGGAGAGTGAAGGAAAGGAGAGCAATATGCTGGAGGAGTTAAAACAACAGGTTTATGAGGCCAATATGATGCTTCCACAGTACGGGCTAGTCACATTTACCTGGGGCAACGTGTCCGGTGTAAGCCGAGAGGAGGGTGTATTTGTGATTAAGCCGAGCGGAGTTCCGTACGAGGAGCTCCGGCCGGAGGATATGGTTGTCGTGGATTTTGACGGCAACAAGGTGGAGGGCAGCATGAACCCCTCTTCGGATACGCCTACACATGCATATCTTTATAAAAAGTGGGCGAACATCGGCGGAGTGGTACACACACATTCCTCCTATGCGACCAGCTGGGCGCAGTCCGGACGCAGCATTCCCTGCTACGGCACAACCCATGCGGATTATTATTACGGAGATGTGCCCTGCCTGCGTACGCTGACCAGGGAAGAAATTGACGAGGCATATGAAAAGAATACCGGAGTTCTGATTGTGGACGAGTTTGCCCGCCTTGGAAAGGACTATGAGGCGGTGCCTGCCTGCCTTTGCAAGAATCACGGCCCCTTTGCCTGGGGGAAGGATCCGGTGGATGCGGTGCACAGTGCAGTGGTTCTGGAGGAGGTTGCCAAGATGGCATACCGCACAGAGCTCATTAATCCGAAGGTGCTCCCTGCACCACAGGTGCTGCAGGACAAGCATTATTACCGCAAGCACGGAGCAAATGCATACTACGGCCAGTCTAAGTGATGATTACGAAATTGTTTGCCGGGGGGCTTCCCGGTGCAGAGTAAAGGAGGAAAATGAGTTGAAAAATCTGGAGCTGAAAAAAACTGCCAACGAAATCCGCAAGGGAATCGTGACAGCGGTTTACTCCGCGCAGGCGGGGCATCCGGGCGGATCCTTATCCGCAGCGGATCTGTACACGTATTTGTTTTTTGAGGAGATGAATGTCGGACCGGAGCTGATCGGCAATCCGGACAGAGATCGCTTTGTTCTGTCAAAGGGACATACGTGCCCTGGCTTATATTCTGCAATGGCTCACAAGGGATATTTTCCGATTGAGGAATTAAAGACCTTCCGCAAGCTTGGAACAAGGCTGCAGGGACATCCCAGCATGCAGTACCTTCCGGGACTGGATATGTCCTCGGGATCGCTTGGACAGGGGATTTCCGCAGCGGTCGGCATGGCGGTTGCAGGAAAGGTTGATGCGCGGGATTACCGCGTTTACACGCTGCTGGGCGACGGTGAGCTGGAAGAGGGACAGGTCTGGGAGGCCGCCATGTTCGCAGGAGCCAAGAAGCTGGACAATCTCTGCGTGGTGGTAGACAATAATAACCTTCAGATTGACGGAGACATCTCCGAGGTCAATAACCCGTATCCGATTGACAAAAAGTTTGAGGCCTTCAATTTCCACGTCATTACTATCAACGGACATGATTTTGATGAGATTCGCGCTGCTTTTGCAGAGGCTCGCGCAACGAAGGGAATGCCGACGGCGATTATTGCCAAAACCGTAAAGGGCAAGGGCGTCTCTTATATGGAGAACCAGGCGGCATGGCACGGCGTGGCACCGAATGACGAGCAGTATGCAGTAGCTATGGAGGAATTTGCTGCAGTAGATGCAGAGCTGGAAAAGGAGGCAGAGTAATGGCTGACGTTAAGAAGATCGCAACTCGTGAGAGCTACGGACATGCATTGGAGGAGCTTGGTGCTGACCATCCCGATATTGTTGTTCTGGACGCTGACCTGAAGGCTTCCACCAGAACATCCTACTTTGCCAAAAAGTATCCGGAGCGTTTTTTTGACTGCGGTATTGCTGAAGGCAATATGATGACCATTGCAGCGGGTCTTGCGGCAGCAGGAAAGGTACCGTTTGCCTCCACGTTCGCAATGTTTGCTGCCGGACGTGCATATGAGCAGGTTCGTAATTCCATCGGTTATCCGCATCTGAATGTTAAAATCGGTGCAACCCATGCGGGTATTACCGTTGGTGAAGACGGTGCCAGCCATCAGTGTGATGAGGACCTTGCCCTGATGCGTACCATTCCGGGCATGGTTGTTATGAGCCCTTCGGATGATATTGAGGCAAGGGCCTGCGTAAAGGCGGCGGCAGATTATGTTGGGCCGGTATATATGCGTTTTGGACGCTATGCCGTTCCGGTATTTAACGATGCGGACTACAAGTTTGAAATCGGAAAAGGGAAGCTTTTGAAGGAAGGCAAGGATGTGACCATTGTTGCAACCGGTATTTGCGTTGCGGCGGCGCTGGATGCTGCAGAAATTCTTAAGGGCGAAGGAATTGATGCGGAGGTTATTAATATCTGCACGATCAAGCCGATTGACGAAGAGCTCCTTCTTGCATCCGCTGCCAAAACCGGAAAGGTAGTGACAGCAGAGGAACACAGCATCATCGGCGGACTCGGCGGAGCAGTGGCAGAGGTCCTCTCGGAAAAGCTTCCGACCAGACTTTGCCGCGTGGGAATTGAGGATCGCTTCGGCGAGTCCGGAACAGCCGGAGAGCTTGTGAAAAAATATGGACTCGACGGCGCCGGCATTGCGGCCAAGACACTGGCATTCGTAAAAGCATAAGTCTAAATTAAGAGAGAATTTGCATCCGTTGGATTTATCTGCGATTATGTATGGGAGTTTCAGATAATCCGAAAATGCAGTGATAATTCAGCCCGAGGTTCTGTCAAAGGAGCCTCGGGTTATCGGCGGTATTAAGGGAACCCATTGTCCAAGGGGGGACGGAAACGGAGGACCCATGATCAAGCTATCACCATCAATACTTGCAGCGGATTTTAATTGCCTTGGGGAGCAGATTGCGCAGACAAGAGAAGCCGGAGCACCATGGGTGCACATCGATGTTATGGATGGGATGTTTGTTCCGTCCATTTCCTTTGGGATGCCGGTGATCCGCAGTATCCGAAGGCGGACAGAGCAGTTTCTGGATGTGCATCTCATGGTACGTGATCCGGAACGGTTTATTAAGAACTTTGCGGATTGCGGGGCAGATGGAATTACATTTCATCTGGAGGCGGCACCGGATGTGGGGGCTGTCATTGCGGCCATTCGTGAGCAGGGGAAACGGGTGGGACTGGCCATTAAGCCGTTTACCCCTATACAGGAGGTTCTTCCTTATCTGGAGCGGATCGACATGCTCCTGATTATGACGGTGGAGCCGGGATTCGGAGGACAGAAATATATAGAAACCAGTACCCGTAAGATCCGTGAGGCGCGGGCACTGCTGAACAAGCTGAATCTGGACACCGATATTCAGGTGGACGGCGGCATTGTTCGTGAGAATGTTGACATTGTGCTGAACGCCGGAGCAAACGTTATTGTCGCGGGGTCGGCGATTTATCACGGAGATGTACAGCAAAATACGACCGGCTTCATGGATCATTTTCGAAGCCGCAGCGAGGGCTGCCTGGAGTTCGAGGCACAGACCCTTTGACCCCAGCATCATTCTGTCATTACGGCAGCAGAAAGGACGGACAAAAAGCAAAATGACGCAGCATATGACCAAGATTGACCGCAATGCACCTTGCTGGTGCGGCAGTGGGAGAAAGTACAAGGCCTGCCACATGGATTTTGATGAGAAGATTCGTGAATACGAGCGAAAAGGTCACCTTGTTCCGGACAGAAGTCTTATCAAGACAGCAAAGGACGTTGAGGGCATCCGGGAAAGTGCTAAAATAAACATCGCTGTTCTGGATGAGATCGGTGATAAAATCCATGTCGGCATGACAACCCAGGAAATCGATGATATTGTGTACAACACCACCGTGAAAATGGGGGGGATTCCGGCGGATCTTCATTATGAGGGTTACCCGAAGAGTGTCTGCACATCGGTGAATGACCAGGTTTGCCACGGCATTCCCAGCAAAGACGTTGTTCTGAGGGACGGAGACATTGTCAACGTGGACTGCTCCACCATTCTCAATGGCTATTTCTCGGATTCATCCCGTATGTTTATGCTGGGAAATGTTCGGGAGGACTGGAAGAAGCTGGTACAGGTCACCTATGAATGCGTGGAAAAGGGAATTGAAATGGTGAAGCCGTGGACATTCCTCGGTGATATGGGGCACGCGGTTCATCAGCATGCGCTGGATCACGGCTACAGCGTGGTGAAGGAGATCGGCGGACACGGATGCGGTTTGGAATTTCATGAGGATCCGTATGTGAGCTATGTTTCTGCACCGGGGACAGAGATGCTGATGGTGCCGGGGATGTGCTTCACCATCGAGCCGATGGTGAATATGGGTACCGATGAGATCTTTCAGGATGAGGACAATGGCTGGTCGATTTACACAGCAGACGGGAAGCCTTCGGCACAGCGCGAGGTGCAGGTTCTGGTTACAGAGACCGGCTGCGAGATACTTACCTACTAGTGCTGCCCGGAGCGTTTCGTTAACAGGATTCTGATACGAGGAGAAATACAGAATGCAGAATAAAGGACCCTATTATATTACAACAGCAATCGCCTATACCTCCGGCAAGCCGCACATTGGCAATACCTATGAGATTATCATGGCGGACAGCATTGCTCGCTATAAGCGGGCGGACGGCTACGATGTGCATTTCCAGACCGGCTCCGATGAGCATGGGCAGAAGATCGAGGAGCGGGCGGCCAAGGCCGGCAAAACACCGAAGCAGTTTGTGGACGAGGTTGCCGGAGAGATTCGCCGGATCTGGGATCTCATGAATATTTCATACGATCGGTTTATCCGGACAACGGATGAGGATCATGAGAGGCAGGTTCAGAAAATATTCAAAAAGCTCTATGACAAGGGTGACATTTATCTGGGACAGTACAAGGGGATGTATTGCACGGAGTGTGAGGCATTCTATACGACTTCTCAGATCGTGGATGAAGGAAAGTGCCCGGTCTGCGGCGGCGCCGTGCATGAAGAGAATGAAAATGCATACTTTTTCCGCATGCAGAAATACGCACAGCGTCTCATTGATTACATCAATGAGCACCCGGAGTTTATTCAGCCGGTCTCCCGTAAAAATGAGATGATGAATAACTTCCTGCTTCCGGGACTTCAGGATCTTTGCGTTTCCAGAACGAGCTTTAAGTGGGGAATTCCGGTGGATTTTGATCCGGACCATGTGGTTTATGTATGGCTGGATGCGCTGACGAACTATATCACGGGAATTGGGTATGATGCAGAAGGGAATTGCGGCGACCTGTACCGCAAGTACTGGCCGGCGGACCTGCACCTGATTGGAAAGGATATCATCCGGTTCCACACGATTTACTGGCCGATTTTCCTGATGGCACTCGAAGAACCCCTGCCCAAGCAGGTCTTTGGTCACCCCTGGCTGCTTCAGGGCGGTGAGAAGATGTCCAAGTCCAAGGGGAATGTGATTTACGCCGATGACATGGCGGAGCTGTTTGGCGTGGATGCAGTCCGTTATTTTGTACTGCATGAGATGCCGTATGAAAACGATGGCGTAATCACGTGGGAGCTCTGTGTGGAGCGTATCAATTCCGATCTTGCGAATACGCTTGGAAATCTTGTGAAGCGCACAATATCCATGACGAATAAGTACTTTGACGGAATCGTTGCGGATCAGCATGCACAGGAGCCGGTGGATGAGGAACTGAAGGCGGTGGTGACAGGCGCGTATGCCAAGGTGGAAGAGGACATGGCGGAGCTTCGGGTTGCCGATGCGCTGAAGGAAATCTTTGCTGTGTTTAAGCGCCTGAATAAGTATATTGACGAGACCGAGCCGTGGAACCTTGCAAAGGATGAGGAGAAAAAGGAAAGACTGGCAACCGTTCTGTACAACCTGACAGAGGGAATCGTGATAGGTACGTCTTTGCTGGCACCATTCCTTCCGGAGACGGCTGATAAAATCATGGGACAGCTGAACACGTCCCTGCGTGCGTTTGATACGCTGGACACGTTTGGTCTGTATCCTTCCGGAAATAAGGTGACCTCGGATCCGGAGATCCTGTTCGCAAGACTGGATGAAAAGGAAGTTATGGCAAAGGTTGCAGTCATCGTTGAAAAGCAGAAGGCGGAGGCAGCGGCTGCAGCAGCAAGAGGCGAGCTGGGAGACAGCAAGAAGGAAGGAACAGCAGAAACCTCGGAGAAGCCGGTTGAGCATAAGCCGGAAATTTCGATTGATGATTTTGGAAAGGTGGAGCTTCGCGTCGGGCAGGTTGTGAAGTGTGAAGCGGTCAAGGGCTCCAAGAAGCTTTTATGCTCGCAGGTGCGAATCGGCACGGAAATGCGGCAGATTGTGTCCGGTATTCACAAGTATTATGAGCCGGAGGAAATGGTTGGCAAAAAGGTTGCCGTGGTCTGCAATCTGAAGCCGGCGAAGCTGGCAGGGGTCTTATCAGAGGGCATGCTTCTTTGCGCTGAGGATGCGGAAGGCAATCTGGCGCTTATGACTCCGGAACCGGATAAACAAATGGCAGACGGAGGCGAGATTTGCTGAGAAGGAACAAGAGGCACACGCTTCGAGCGGTAAACGGCATACTTCGGGTTACCTGTCTTTCCGTCTGGATGCTTTCTTTTGCTGCTTCGATTCCGGCTGCGGCGGCAGAGACGAACGCGTCTGCACGCGAGGAACAGGACTCTCGTATTCAGCAGGAGAAGGAATATTTCAGGCAGGCTCTGGATGAGCTGGAGGACATGGGGATTTCTCCCATCCGGATATGGTCGGATATTACCGGCAATTCCGATGTCATGGAGCGTGTGGATGATCTTCGGGATTCTGTGACTGAGGCAGTAACGGAGAAGGTCGGCGATGCACAGGACGCAGCAACGCAGGCCGTAAGCGACGCCGTGCAGAAGGAAACTGAAAAGGTAAAAAAGAGCCTGATCCAGATGCTGCGGGAACAGATTCAGGATTTTCTGGACGGGATTCTTGGATGAGAAGAGTGGCTTACAGTGAGGGGCTGGAGAGCATGGACGGGGATGTAAAGAAAGCACAATTTCCCCGTAAGGAAGGAAGAGGACGAAAAGTTGGGAAAGATATTTGATATGGAAAGCCCTTTGATGCGGGGACTCTCACGCCTGGCAGACATGATGCTCCTGAATATCCTGGCACTGCTGCTGTGTATTCCGGTTGTCACGGCGGGCGCATCGCTGACGGCAATGTACTATGTGGAGCTGAAGTGGGCACGGAAGGAGGAAGGGTATGTTGTGAAGCCGTTCTTCCGCGAGTTTAAGGCTAACTTCAAGCAAGCCACAGGGGAGTGGCTTGTCATGCTGGCGGTGATTGCCGTGCTGGCCCTGGATTTTCTGATGTTCCGGCAGGCACCGGAGGCATTCCCGAAGGTTCTGCGATATCTTGTAATTGCGGTTTCCATAATGCTTTATCTGCTCCTGCAGTGGGTGTTCCCGCTGCAGAGTCATTTCATCAATACAGTGAAGACAACGTTCAAGAATTCCTGCCTGCTGGCGATTGCCAAATTCCCGCGGACGCTGGCGATGGGGCTTTTGTGGGCGGCGGCCGCAGTGATTACCGTGCTTTCGATGGTGGCTGTGCCGCAGATTTTTCCCATTGTACTTCTGTTTGGATTTACGGCACCGGGGTATGTTGTATGTCTCCTTGCAAGCAAGCCGTTTTCGGATTTTGAGCCGGAAAAGCCGGAGCTGCCGGAGGAAGAAAGCGAGGCACAGAAGGAAGAGGCCTACCGCATTTTGAACGAGGAAATGTCTGGGAAATAAAGGGACTGTACGAACTGCCTAGAAAATAGCCAAATTAATGAACAAAATAGCCAAAGAGGTTCTTTGAAACGGCCCCTGACGGTGCGAATGCCAACAGATTCCGCTTTTTTTTGTGGATTTAGGTTATAGCGCCGCCGGGGGCTTTCCCATATACTAAATACAGTCGTCGAAGCGGGGCAAGGCCCGCAGTATTAGGAGGAAATGAAAAATGGCAAGTCTTAGTTTGGAGCACATTTATAAGAAATATCCCAACGGCTTTGAGGCTGTTAAGGATTTCAATCTGGAAATTGAAGATAAGGAGTTCATCATCTTCGTAGGACCTTCCGGATGCGGAAAATCTACTACCCTTCGTATGGTGGCTGGTCTGGAGGACATCTCTTCCGGTACTCTTAAGATTGACGGAAAGGTTATGAACGATGTCGAGCCCAAGGATCGCGATATCGCCATGGTTTTCCAGAACTACGCTCTGTATCCGCATATGACGGTATATGATAACATGGCATTCGGACTGAAGCTCCGCAAGGTTCCGAAGGATGAGATCGACAAGATGGTTCGCAATGCAGCAAAGATCCTGGATCTGACAAACCTGCTGGATCGTAAGCCGAAGGCTCTTTCCGGCGGCCAGAGACAGCGTGTTGCCATGGGACGTGCTATCGTTCGTAATCCGAAGGTATTCCTGATGGATGAGCCTCTTTCCAACCTGGATGCAAAGCTTCGTGTTCAGATGAGATCTGAGATTGCAAAGCTTCATCAGAGACTGGGCACCACCATCATCTACGTTACACATGATCAGACTGAGGCTATGACACTGGGAACCAGAATCGTCGTTATGAAGGACGGCGTGGTTCAGCAGGTAGATACTCCTCAGCACCTGTATGATCTTCCGCAGAACCTGTTCGTTGCAGGATTCATGGGATCTCCGCAGATGAACTTCCTGGATGCAGTTGTAAAGGTTAACGGTGCACAGGCTAGCCTGCAGATCGGAAGCTCTGTAACTGTTCCGCTGAACGCAACAAAGTCAAAGGCTCTCATCGATGGCGGTTATGATGGAAAGACCGTTGTTATGGGTATCCGTCCGGAGAACCTTTCGGATGATGCTGATGATCTTGCAAAGTCCAATGCTGTATTTAAGGCAAAGGTAAACGTATACGAGCTTCTCGGTGCTGAAGTATTCCTGTACTTCGATGTAAACGAGACACCGGTAACCGCAAGAGTTGATCCTAAGACTACAGCTCGCCCGGGTTCCGAGGTACAGTTCGCAATCGATACAGAGAAGGTTCATGTATTCGATAAGGAAACAGAAAAGACCATCTGCAACTAATCGGTTGTGATGGAACGAGATCATCAGACAGGTCTTTGAACATGTTTGTGATTTCGACCAGGGATTACAGTGGGAGTGGGGGATGCGCACAGCGCATTCCCCATTTTTGCGCGTTTTCGGTTGTTTTTTACAAACGCTGCAATTAAAATAGACCGATAAGCAACAAGTTGAACGTACTACACGAGTAATCGCAGCAGAAAGGGAAGGACAGAGAATGCTTTCATCACAGATCGTTAAAAGCTGCCTGGAGGAACTGGCTTCGATTTCGAAGGTTGAGTTCTGCATGCAGGATGTAAACGGCGGATTGTTCGCAATGACACAGGGGGCAGAGATTCCGGCTGCTGATATTGTGTCGGGATTTGCCAAGTCCTCGGTAGACAGTCAGATAGTCGGGAATCACTATTTTCTGAAGGTTCGTGATGAGGAGGACATCGCATACGTATTAACAGCGATCGGAGACGGGGATCACACGCTGATGATTGCCCGCATCGCCGTCAGCGAAATTCAGAACCTGATGGTGGCCTATCGTGAGAAGTATGACCGGAATAACTTTTTCCAGAATTTGCTTCTGGACAATCTCCTTCTCGTGGATATTCACAATCGTGCACGCAAGCTGCATATCAACTATCAGGTTCCGCGTGCAATCATTCTTATTGAACTGGAATCAGATGGAGAGGCATCTGCAAGCGAGCTTCTCGGAAGTATTTTTACGGCACATAACGGTGATTATCTTACAGAGGTGGATGAGAAAAGCGTCATTATCATCAAGGCTGTCGAGACGGCGGATTCTTACCATGAGCTGGAGGAGGCAGCGACCGTTGCGGTTGATATGCTGAATACAGAAGCGATGCTGAAGGTTCGTGCATCCTACGGCTCGATTGTGACAGATTTGAAGAACATTTCGCATTCCTATAAGGAAGCGCGGATGGCGATGGATGTCGGCAAGATCTTTAATGCGGAGAAGATGGTGAATTCCTACAATCAGCTGGGAATTGGAAGACTGATTTATCAGCTTCCCTCCAACCTCTGCAACGTCTTTATTCATGAGGTTTTCGGTGATGAAATTCCGGATGATCTGGATGCAGAGACGCTTTCTACGATCAACTGCTTTTTCGAGAACAATCTGAACGTTTCCGAGACTTCACGGCAGCTGTTCATTCACAGAAATACACTGGTGTACCGCATTGAGAAGCTGCAGAAGCAGACCGGGCTGGATATCCGGAACTTCGATGATGCACTGCGCTTTAAGATTTCGCTGATGGTCATCAACTATCTGAAGTATCTGGATGCAAAGGACTATTGATTGACAAGAACTCCGTCCGGGAATTTTGAGTAGCAGATCAAACGGAAAGGCCGGTCCCGTCCCAGGCTGGAATGAAGCTTTTGGAAATGGTGCCGCCTTCCTGCAGAAAACCGTTTTCGACCCCTATGGATATGGCGAAGTCAACGACTTCGTCATATTCTTTTTGTGTAACAGGACGGGAAAGAAGCGGATCGTCAGCACAGCCCGGCATGGGGGTGTACTGATTCATGATGCTTAGAAAGATCTGCTCGTGATAGGTATTGTGAAGGTACTGCAATATTTTCCTGGAATCCTCCGTATGCCCCGGCATGACCATGTGACGAACGATGACGCCTTTTTGCATTAAAGGTGTTGTGGAATCATCATCCGCGTCCAGCGAGTGACTGCCGTCAGCGAAAATCGGCTCGGGACACTGGCGGATCATCTCATCGATGGCGGATATCGCGCATTCCCAGTAATTGGCTGCATGGGCATATTGCCGGGCCAGCTCGGAGGAATAAAATTTCAAATCGGGAAGATAAATATCAATCAGTCCATCCAGCGCATGAATGACCTCGGCCTTTTCGTAGGCGGAGGTGTTGTAGACGATGGGAACCTGCAGGCCATGACCTTTGGCTTTTTCCAATGCAGGGATCAGCACGTGCGGCACATGGGACGGCGTGACGAGATTGATATTGGCAGCACCCTGCTCCTGGAGCTGCAGCATGATCCGGGCAAGTGCGTCAGAAGAGAGCACGGAGCCGTCGTGGTGCTCGGCACCGGTCTTTCCGGAGGCGTGAAGACCGGAGGATATGGCGACATTCTGGCAGAATACACAGCCCAGATTACAGCCGGTGAAAAAGATGGCACCGGAGCCGCATGATCCGGAAATGCATGGCTCTTCATAAAAAAGAAGCGCAGCTCTTGCCGCGCGGATCTGTGCAGGAATTCCGCACAGGCCGAGCTCTCCTGCAAGGCGGTTTGCCCTGCATTCTCTTGGACAGAGCATGCAGCTGGAAAGATCGAAGACGGAAGATGTTGACGACATGGTAAAACCTCTCAAATGAAAAGCCTGCCTGTGGAAAGACCCGGGCACGGTACCGGGTGCATCGCTCCGCCAGGTTTCCTCACGGCACATGAAAGGGTCTGCTTAGTGCTGCTTCGTTCCCGATCTGACACGGTTCGCAGGATTCATTGCGTAAGACCCAAACTTCGATACGATACATCCGGGCGGCTGCCCGAGCCTTGCCACAGGCAGGCTGGAACTTACTATACCAAATTCCCGGCAATTCGTCTATGCGTAACTTCGAAACTTTGCCGGAGCTATTCAGAGCTCACTTTTCTGACGTCTTAGAGCGCATGCGGAGCTCACGGAAGAACTGCTGCAGAAGGGACCGGCACTCGGGGGTTAAAACGCCCCATGTGATTTCGGACTGGTGCATCAGCTTTTCACAGGAAACAATGTTTAAAATGGAGCCGGCACAACCGGATTTATCACTGGGGGCACCGATTACGACGCGGTCGATTCGTGCCTGCTCAATAGCGCCGGCGCACATCGGACAAGGCTCTAGGGTGCAGTACAGCGTGCAGCCCTCCAATCTCCAGTCGCCTATGACGCGGGTGGCCTTTCGTATGGCGGCAATCTCTGCATGCGCCAGAGTGGAATGGTCAGTGTTTCTCCGGTTGTAGCCTCGGCCGATGACCTTGCCGTCATAAACGATGACACAGCCGATGGGAACCTCGCCAAGAGCCATTGCCTTTCTGGCCTGTGTCAAAGCTTGCTTCATATATCGTTCATCCTGAGTGGGCATGTAACAGACTCCTTGCCTGCCGGGGGCTTTGCAGCACAAATCCGGCGCGAAAACGCGTAATCGGCACGTTCCTAAATGACTGTCTTACTTGCGAAAAGGGCAGTTGGCATATATGATACATATGTCAAATACCCGAGCACCGATAGGAATAGGATAATTACTAGGACTTGCAGCGCATTCTGCGAAACGCTTCACCAGTATAATCGAGATTTTCGCTGATGCAAAGTGCCTCGCGGGCAGAAAGGATAATACAGATGAAGATTTCAACAAAGGGAAGGTATGCGCTTCGCATGATGCTGGACCTTGCGGTTCACGATACGGGCGAGTATATTTCATTGAAGGATATTTCGGAACGGCAGGATATTACGGTAAAATATCTTGAGCAGATTGTGACGGCTCTGACGAAATCGGGTTTTCTGCGTTCGCAGCGTGGGAATAACGGCGGTTATCGTTTGGCGAGGCGCCCGGCAGAATACACGGTGGGGAGCATTCTTCGCATTATGGAGGGACCGCTGGAGCCGGTGCCGTGTCTGGAAGGGGAGTCTGCACAGTGCGTTCGCAGCGCAGACTGTGCAGTTCTTCCCTTTTGGAAGGGATTTTCCAAGGCGATAAATGATTATGCAGACAGCGTGACGCTTCAGGATCTGAAGGATCAGGCATTGGCACTGGCAGGAAATGATTTTGTCATCTAGCGCATCGTTTGCAGTCAGGGACCGGCTTGCCCGGCTTCGATAAATTCGTTGCCATGCGGCCGGATACAGAACGGAGGATACTATGTCGGAGACATTATTACAGGTGAGGGACCTGTCGGCAGCGATTGAAGAAGGTGAGCTGCTGCACCACATTGATATGGAAATTAAGCCTGGAGAGACCCATGTTCTTATGGGACCTAACGGCGCCGGGAAATCCACACTTGGCTATACGCTGATGGGAAACCCGAATTATAAAATAACGGGCGGAACGATTACGTTTGACGGAGAGGATATTACAGCGCTTTCTGCAGACAAAAGGGCGCAGAAGGGAATGTTTCTGTCCTTCCAGAATCCGCTCGAGGTTCCGGGACTTTCTCTGGAGGCCTTTCTTCGCAATGCCATCCGGCAGAAAACCGGTAAGCCGCTGAAGATTTTTCAGTTCAAAAAGGAGCTGGAGGCAACCATGGAGCTTTTGAGCATGGATTCCTCCTATGCAGACCGTGACCTGAATGTGGGATTTTCCGGCGGAGAGAAAAAGAAAGCAGAGATTCTTCAGCTTCTGATGCTGAATCCCAAGCTTGCAATCCTTGATGAAACGGATTCGGGACTGGATGTTGATGCGGTTCGTGTGGTTTCGAAGGGAATTGAGGAATACCAGAAGAAGCGCAATGGTGCACTTCTGATCATCACGCATTCTACCAGGATTCTCGAGTCACTGAAGGTGGATTATACACATGTGCTGGTAAAGGGACATCTCGTACACACCGGAGGTGCAGAACTGGTGGATGAAATCAATCAGCACGGATTTGAACGTTTTGTTGAGGCATAACAGCCAAAAGGGTAACAGAAATGGCAGAACAGAAAGTACAGGATGTCGATCGGAGTCTGTATGACTTTAAGGATGATGAATCCACGGGCTTCTACCGGATGCAGGAGGGCTTGACGGCCGACATCGTTGAGAAAATATCCGAGGAAAAAAACGATCCGGACTGGATGCGGCAGTTTCGCCTGCATTGCCTGGATTTATACAATGAAATGCGAGTTCCGGACTGGGGGCCGTCGATTGATGGCTTGAATATGGACCGGATTTCCTCCTATGTTCGTTCGCGTTCGGATATGAAGGGAGACTGGAACGAGGTTCCGGATGAGATAAAGAATACCTTTGAGAAGCTGGGCATCCCACAGGCTGAGCGCGAGTCGCTGGCCGGTGTCGGAGCGCAGTATGACTCGGAGCTGGTTTATCATAATCTGCAGGATGATGTGGCCAAGCAGGGCGTAGTGTATACCGGCTTTGAGGAAGCGGTTAACGGCGAATATGCGGATATGGTGAAGGAATACTTCATGCACCTGGTGCCGCCGACGGATCATAAGTTTGCGGCACTCCATGGCGCTGTCTGGTCCGGCGGTTCCTTCGTGTACGTGCCAAAGGGCGTGAAGGTGGACATTCCGCTGCAGTCCTATTTTCGCCTGAATGCGAAGGGAGCCGGTCAGTTTGAGCATACGCTGATTATTGTTGATGAGGGTGCGGATCTCCACTTTATAGAGGGATGCTCGGCACCGAAATACAATATTGCCAATCTTCATGCGGGCTGCGTGGAGCTGTATGTAAAGCGGAATGCAAGACTGCGCTATTCCACGATTGAGAACTGGTCTAAGAATATGTACAACCTCAATACCAAGAGAGCACTGGTGGAAGAGGGAGGGCGAATGGAGTGGGTGTCCGGCTCGTTCGGATCGCATGTGTCGTATTTGTACCCGACCACAATTCTGCGCGGGGATCGTTCACACTGCGAATTCACGGGCATTACTTTTGCCGGCGGCGGTCAGAACCTGGATACCGGTGCGAAGATGGTACACATCGGCGAGGATACGTCGTCCTACATCAATACAAAGTCGATCTCCAAGGATGGCGGCATCAGCACCTATCGCAGCAGCATTGAAATTAAAAAAACAGCAAAAAGAGCGAAGGCTTCTGTGGACTGTGCGTCGCTGATGCTGGACGATATTTCGCGGTCAGATACCATTCCTGCCATGGATGTTCGAACAGCGGATGCCGATGTGGGACATGAAGCTAAGATTGGCCGTATCAGCGATGAAGCGGTTTTCTATTTGATGTCGAGAGGCATCAGTGAATCCGAGGCCAGGGCTATGATTGTATCCGGCTTTGCCGATCCGGTCAGCAAGGAGCTGCCTCTGGAATATGCGGCGGAGATGAATAATCTGATCCGTCTGGAAATGGAAGGAATGTAGAGAAAGGAATGGAGGCTAGAATGAAGAATACAGCAATGGCTGTCGGACATATCCCTTCTCTTACCTGGAATCATTTACGGGCCAATTGTGCAGAGCTGGAGGAGACTCCTTTTTTGTCACAGACCGCGGAATATGAGAAGCCGGAGCTGCCGGAGGGGATTACCCGGACGCAGCTGAGTGCGCAGGACGCAGAGGACTGGCTGCGCCGGAATGCGCCGGAGGAATTGCCGGAGAGTGTAACGGCGGGAAAGGTGCCGATCTATCACCCCCAGCGTCTGGGAACAGGACTTGGGAAGGAGTTTGATGATCTGCTGAATGCGAGCAGTGTTAACGGTGAGCTGCTGGAGGTGGCGCCGGGAGTGAAGGTGGAGCACCCTGTTCACGTGAAGCTTTCCTTTGCGGATGGAGAGCATTCGGCGCTTCGCCAATTGATTCACGTAGGGGAGGGCAGCTCTCTTACGCTGATTATCAGTGCCCGCTCTGCTGCCGGAGAGGGAACCGCTGCGCTGTCTACCAAGATTATTCTGGAGAAGGATGCGAGCCTGTTCCTGGTAAAAGCGCAGCTTCTTGGAGATGGATTTGTCTTTTTGGACGATACCGGAGCGGCACTGGGAGAAAATGCATCCCTTCGAATGGTTCAGGCCGAGCTTGGCGGTGGTCAGGTTTATGTGGGGACGCAGCCGGAGCTGATCGGTGATCGCTCCTCCTATGAAACCAAAACCGGGTATCTTGGCAAGGGGGATCGCCGGATTGACGTTAATTACAACGTACTGCAAAGAGGGCGGAAAACCAGCGCGCAGATGACCTTTGACGGAGTGCTGGATGATACTTGTGAGAAGACCTTCCGCGGAACCATTGATTTCCGGAAGGGCTCAAAGGGCTCGAAGGGGGATGAGCAGGAGAACGTACTGCTCCTTTCAGATGATATTGTGAACAAGACCCTGCCCATCATTCTTTGCGAAGAAGAGGATGTAGAGGGGAGACACGGGGCCTCTATTGGACAGCTGGATGCAGACATGCTGTTTTACATGGCGGCAAGAGGCATCGACCGGAAGGAAGCAGAGCAGATTATGGTACGTGCCCGGCTGGGAGCAGTGGTTCGGGAAATTCCGGATCTTGCGCTTCGTGCAGAGCTTATGAATAAAATCGAGGAGGCCTTTGCCAGATGAGTGAAACAACGGGAGCCCCTAATTTATTTCGGAAGGACTTTCCGATTCTGCAGGGCAGCGATGTGATTTATTTCGACAATGCTGCAACAACGCAGCGGCCGCGGTGTGTGATGGAGGCGATGGAGCGCTTCAATGACACCTGCAATGCAAATCCGCTGCGAGGTCTGTATGGATGGAGCATCGAGGCTACGGATCGGTACGAGGAGGCCAGGCATAAGGCAGCGGTACTGATTGGAGCCCGGCAGGACGGAGAGGTTATTTTCACCCGGAATACAACCGAGAGCTTGAACCTGGTGGCCTATAGCTATGGGCTTAGCCATGTGCAGGAGGGAGATGAGGTCGTTATTTCGGTGATGGAGCATCACTCCAACATTCTGCCCTGGCAGATGGTGTGCCGTGAGAAAAAGGCGAAGCTGGTTTATCTGGAGCCGTCCATGGACGGAACGCTTTCGGAAGAGGAGCTTCGGAGCAAAATAACGGACCGAACGAAAATTGTTTCTCTGGGTCAGGTCAGCAATGTGCTGGGAGTGTGCAATCCGGTGAAGCTTGCGGCGCAGATTGTACATGAGCATGGCGGGGTGTGCGTTGTGGACGGCGCGCAGTCGACACCGCACATGGCAGTGGATGTGAAGGAGCTGGACTGCGATTTTTACGCATTTTCCGGACATAAGCTGATGGCCCCGATGGGAATCGGCGCCTTATATGGACGGATGGAGCTCTTGGAGGAGATGCCGCCATTTTTGACCGGCGGAGAAATGATTGAATACGTTGACCGGCAGAGTGCGACCTTCGCGGAGGTTCCGGAGAAATTTGAGGCGGGAACCGTGAACGCATCCGGCGCTGTAGGTCTGGGTGCCGCTATTGATTACCTGCAGCAGGTGGGTTTTGAAACCATTCGCAGCACAGAGGATGCGCTGACCAAGCAGCTGATGGAGGCTATGGCTGCGATTCCGGAGATAACGATGTACGGATCCTCGGATCCGGCGCGGCACAACGGAATTGTAACCTTCAATATTGAAGGGTGCCATCCGCATGATGTTGCTTCTGTTCTGGATACGGAGCACATTGCAGTTCGCGCGGGACATCATTGCGCGCAGCCGCTGATGAAGTTTCTGGGCGCCAATGCGACGGTGCGTGCGAGCCTGTATTTTTATAATACGGAAGAGGAAGTGGAGCGCTTTGCGGCTGCCCTTCGGAAAGTGAGAAGCTGGCTTGGATATTAAATCTTTGTATCGTGAAATTGTAAATGAACATAATCTGCATCCGGGACACAAGCACGATTTGCAGAATGCTACGATCGTTCTGAACGGAGTAAATCCCAGCTGCGGAGATGACATTAACCTGCAGCTTTTGATAAAGGACGGCGTAATTGAGGATGCATCCTTCAACGGCAGCGGCTGCGCGGTATCCCAGGCGAGCGCGGATATGATGTGTGATCTGGTTATTGGGCAGACCCAGGAAGAGGCACTGCGGCTGGCAGATATCTTCATGGGAATGATCAAGGGAACAGCGACACAAGAGGAAAAAGAGGAGCTGGACGAGGCGGCTTCGCTGGAGGATGTGGCACACATGCCGGCACGTGTGAAATGTGCTACACTTGGATGGCGTACTATGCGTGAGGTTGTCGAAAAGCTTCAGAGAGAAGGAATTACGGATGCCTCCGCACAGGGAGAGCAGAGCGAGGCCTGCAGCGCGTGCCGTGTGGAAGAGCTTTGATACGCGGCCTCGGATAAAAACGTAAGATATAGGCGGCGGGAGTGAGCCGCGGGGTGGAACTGTGTCGGACTCCAATATGACCAAAAATGCTCTGGCGGCATCCATGAAGAAGCTGATGCGCCAGCGGCCGTTTGAGAAGATCAGTGTGTCGGATATCTGCAATGACTGCGGGATTAACCGAAAGAGCTTTTATTATCATTTCCGGGATAAGTATGATCTGGTGAACTGGATATTCTATGTTGGCTTTGTCGGCGGCATGGATTTGTCCAACTATGAAAGCGGTTGGGACTGTCTGACGGATGTTCTTCGCTATTTTTATTCAGAACGTGAGTTTTACCATGCTGCGCTGCAGATAGAGGGCCAGAATTCATTTAAGGATTATCTGGTGGAGGCAATGCGGCCGGTGACGGAATTCTTTCTGGAGGATATTCTGCCGCACAGTAAGGAGGATGAGGATTTTTATCTTACATTCATTATGGATGCCTTCTTGAATTCGCTGGTGCGATGGCTTTCGGGCGGATATCGGAAACGGATGGACGCCTATGAGTATACTGCGAAGATTAAGGACGTTATCCTGAAAATGGCGATGGCTGTGGAAAAGGACGCATAGAGAGCGGAATAGTTTGGGCTTGAAAAAGACTGCGGAGACGATGCAAGTAGCACTGTCTTCGCAGTCTTATTATGGTATCTGTTCAGCACCTGCCACATTTCAACGTGAACCCGCTGCTTGCAGGCAAATTCACGATTGAAATTGGCAGGCGGCCAAGGCGCGAAGCGCCTCTGGCCAGCCACATCGAGGTTTTCCGAAGGAAAATCGAGATGGGCGCTGAATAGTTACTTATTATGTTAGGGGAAACGCTGATTGAATCAGCATTTCATTGAAAAGCCTTATTCATGCAGCGCCGGCATGACCTCGCACAGCGCATCTGCCAGGGGCTTTTCAAAGGGGAATTTAGAGCCCTTTTTGCCGTCTGGCAAAATGATGTGACCGTCTGCTCCGATCTCCAGGAGATTGGTGTGCTCGCACAGAACCCGGCTGATGGACTGCCCGTCGCCGTAATAATCCATGATGACGCAGGGGTGTTTTTGCTCCAAACGTGAGCGATATGCGATATCGCCGAGGTTGGCCTCTACGCCGTCCCTGGCAATTAGGAAGAGCATAGCGGATTCGCTGGTAAGCACAGTTTCCATGCAGCTTTCAGCATCCTCCTTGGTCAGGTTCTGGTCATACTCCAGACAGAGTGCAAAGGGGACCTTCTGATCCCGCAGGAGCGATGTGGTAAGAAGCGTTTCCGGATCGGAAAGCGGGAGGCATACCAGTGTGTTCTTGCAGATGCGCAGCATCTGAATCTGGGCAGCAGTCAGGCGCCCGCTGTTCTTAAACCAGACACAGGCGCATTCCTTGTATCGTTCCAGGAGCGTGAGGAGCTGGTAGGAATCCAAATCATCTCCGCATTCGCGAAGAAACCAGGCGTAAATGCCGAGGTCCTGCCCTTGCTCCATGAGCTTTTCCAGGTGCTCGCGGGAGAGGCCGTCCGCGCTTTCGGCATCGTAGCGCAGCATCATAGCCCAGGGGATACAGTGGCCGCATTCTGCCTCTTTTTCACGAATGCGTGCAGCACCGTACGTCCAGCTCATATAGCCGAAGTTTACGCCGAAGGTTCGGAGCATCTCCGGATCGGAATTCTTCAGGAGATTGTGCATCATATCGTAATAGGCGCTGTTCTCATTGTTCAGAAGCTCCTGCATGACGGAGAAGATGGAGGTTTGAAAACGATTTTTGGAGAACTGTTTTCCAAGATCGGTCAATCGGCGGATGCTCCGTTCGGGGTCACTTTGCATATCGCGAATCCCGCGGTCTACTGCCGCCTCGATCATCGCTTTTTTCATTAAATAGGTATTCATAGGTGTTCCTGTCTGAGTTAGATACAGTGATTGCAGTTGCGGTGGTGCATGGATGAGCGGACATGACAGCTGTGGCATCCCACGTTCGAAAAGGGTAACTATTTAGCGCCCATCTCGATTTTCCTTCGGAAAACCTCGATGTGGCTGGCCAGAGGCGCTTCGCGCCTTGGCC
>CAVGIV010000025.1:0-34409 GCA_963629395.1 Paludibacteraceae bacterium
ATTCGCAAAATCGCTGCTGCGCAGCTTTTCTTTTGCTCATGTGGCGTTCTCGCCAAATAAATTTGCAAAAATGTGCTTGGATCTGAACAGTTACCAAATGATCATGAAAGCGGAGTGCTGTAGCTCTTTTTGCAATACAAAACGTGGGTTTGCATAGAAAACATATATTTCCAGATCGCGGGGCTGTTGCATATTCCATGCGACAGCCCTGTTTCTACAAAAGGAGTGCGTAATGAAGAGCACTAAAAAATTGTCTGCGTCGAATCAAAAGACGGCGTACCTTTTTATACTTCCGGCGATGATTGTCCTGACGATCTTTGTATTTCTGCCGTTAGTCAGCGCTTTTGCACTGAGCATTTTGAATATCGATATCTATATGAATGATATTTCCTTTGCGGGATTTCAGAATTATATCAAGCTGCTTCAGGATGAAAGAGTATGGAATGCAACAAAGAATACATTGCTGTTTTCAGTGATGGAAATTCCGGCACAGCTGTTGTTGGCCTTGTTTTTGACCATGCTTTTGTTGAAGAACACGGCATTTCATAAGGCACTCCGTGCAACATTTTATATTCCTTATGTGTGCTCGATGACGGCGATCAGCATTCTCTGGTCGATGCTTCTGAATGCGAATTCGGGGATGCTGGCATATTTGCTTCGGCAAATCGGAATCGTAATGCCGAATCTTCTGAATAGTACGACATGGGCGCTTCCTGTGGTTGCAATGGTAACTGTGTGGAAGAATTTCGGATATACGGTGACATTGCTTTCGGCGGCGGCATTGGACATACCCGCCTCATTATATGAAGCGGCTGACCTAGACGGAGCAACCGGCATTCAAAAATTTCTATATGTAACAATTCCGTCTATCAAGAATACGATTAGTTTTTGTCTTGTAACGATTCTGATTGCAGCACTGCAGGCGTTTGATCAGATCTATGTTATGACCGGCGGAGGACCAATGAACAGTACAGAAACATTGGTGTCATACATATATGACAGAGGCTTTCAAACGACACACGACCTTGGATATGCTTCCACGATCTCAGTATTTCTGTTTTTGCTGATCGCAGTGATTACATTTGCAACAAGGCGGTATACCGTCCAGGCGGAGGCAGAGGAATGAATACAAAGCACAAAAGAAAATTTTCTGTAGGTGATATCGTTCTGCTGCTGATGGCATTGTTGGTCCTTCTGCCGGTAATCTGGTTGTTTGTATCTTCTTTTAAAACAGACGCTGATGTAATTAGCTGGCCGCCTTCATTTCTTCCGAAGCAGTGGGTGATAACGCAATATCAGTATGTAATAGGTGTAATACCGGTTGTAAACATGTTGAAAAACACAGTCATTTTCGCAGGATCTGTTACGCTGATCAGTTTAGTAATCGACTCTTTGGCGGCCTATGCTTTTGCGAGAATGCATTTTAAAGGGAAGAACGTTATATTCAGCGTCATCTTAATGACAATGATGGTTCCGTTCCAGGTGATTATGATTCCGCTGTATATGGAAGAGTACACTGTTGGAATTTTAAACACCTATGCGGGCTTAATTCTTCCGAGAATAGCCAGTGCGTATGGAATTTACTTGCTGTCTTCGTTTTTCATGGGGATCCCAAAATCCCTGGAGGAGGCGGCCAGGATTGATGGGATGACAGATATTAAAATTTATGCGCAGATTATTGTTCCATTGTCGAAACCTGCATTTGTCAGTCTTGGAATCTTTCATTTTATGAATAACTGGAATGATTTGTTGTATCCAATGATGCTGACGAGCTCGGTTGAAATGCGTACATTATCTGCAGGCCTGGCGATTCTAGTGGGAAATCATTCCATAAAGTACGGGCCGACACTGGCTGCAACGGTGATTTCTGTTACACCATTACTGATTTTGTTCCTTGCCGGACAACGGTTCTTTATGGAAGGCATTGCTACGACTGGTGTGAAGGAATAGGGGGACCGAGATGAGTGACGTAAAGATAATTGCAAATGCTGCATTTTTAAAATCAAAAATAAGTCCGTGGATCTATGGCTCATTCGTGGAACACATGGGACGAGTGGTTTATTCGGGTATATATGAACCGGATAGTCAGTATGCAGATGAAGACGGATTTCGAACGGATGTCCTGAGCTTGGTAAAAGAAATGGGGGTTACCTGTGTGCGCTATCCGGGAGGCAACTTTGTTTCGACCTATGACTGGAGAGATGGCGTTGGGCCAAAGGAGAAGAGACCGTGTAAGAGAGAGTTGGCCTGGAAAAGTATTGAAACCAATGAGATAGGAACGGATGAGTTCATGCGATGGGCCGATAAAGCAGGCATTTCGCCGATCTTTGCTGTAAATCTTGGAACAAAAGGAATTGAAAATGCAGTGTCGCACCTGGAATATTGCAATCTTCCCACAGGTACTTTTTACAGCGATATGCGTGCGGAAAATGGGCACAAAGAGCCATATGGTATTCCTGTCTGGTGCGTTGGGAATGAAATGGATGGTTCCTGGCAAATGGGACATAAAACAGCAGATGAGTATGCAAGGCTTGCGGCACAGACAGCACATGCAATGAAGGCACTGGATAATAGTATAGAGACGGTCGTCTGCGGCAGCTCATCTACGGCAATGGCTACCTATACGGATTGGGAACGTATCGTATTGGAAGAAGCCTACGATTACGTGGATTATATTGCGCTTCATCAGTATTACGGAGGACAGGAAAAAGGAACGCCGCGCTTCCTGGCACAGTCGCTGGATTTAGAAAACTATATCCGAACGGTTGGCGGAATTTGTGATACCGTAAAAAGTAAGCATCGCAGCAAAAGAACAATCAATATCAGTATCGATGAATGGGGAGTTTGGGAAATTCCAGGAACAGAAGTCGAAAATGATGTAAACAGCAGGGGGTGGGAAATCGCTCCGGCATTCAGTGAACAGATTTATACAATGGAAGATGCCTTGTTGTTCGCCAGCATGCTGATGGCAATGGTCAAAAACGCGGACAGGGTTAAAATAGCTTGTCAATCACTCCTTACAAACATCAGTGCAGCCATAATGACAGAAAAGGGTGGGGAATCCTGGGTACAGCCGATATACTACCCGTTCTCATACATGGCGAAATATGGCAGAGGAATTGTGTTAAATACGGCGGAACAGATCGCAACCTATGATGCAGATGGGGATCAGATACCGGAAGTTGATTCTGTGGGGATATTCAATCCGCGGATGAGTGAAGTGGTCTTCTTCTGGGTAAATCGAACGGATCAGGAACGAAGCGTGGAGGTTGTATTACAGGGATTTGAGGACACAGAGCTTATCGACGCAGTCACGATGCATGCATCGCTCAAGGAAACAAATTTGAGACAGCATGATCTTGTAAAGCCGGAGAACAATCAAGATGCTTATCGCGTGCGAGAGAAGACATTGGAAGGAAAGTTGGAACCGTATTCATGGAACATGGTTCGCGTCCGTGTATAACGCACATGCCTTTGGCAAGTATTGGGCGGTTTATCTGCTAAAAACAGGAGTGCATGGTAAAATAGGAGGAAGGTTTTAGAAGCGGAACCAAAAGGGGGAAAGTCCAATGAGCAAAGCATCACAAAACGTTAATTACACACCGTGGATTGAGCAGAGGGCAGATCCGTACGTGACATGTGAGCACGGCGGCAAATACTATTTTACGGCTTCCGTGCCGTCCTATGACAAGATCATCCTGCGCTGCGCAGATACGCTGGACGATCTGCAGCAGGCAGAGGAGGTCACGATCTGGGAGAAGCACGAAGCCGGCGACATGAGTCAGCACATTTGGGCACCGGAGCTCCATTACCTGTTCGGCGGGTGGTACATCTATTTCGCTGCCAGCGACAAGGATGACATCTGGAAGCTTCGCCCCTATGTTTTAAAGTGCGAGAGCGAGGATCCGATGAAGGGACCCTGGACCGAGCTGGGCAAAATGAAACGATCCGATGACGATCCGTTCTCCTTTGAAGCCTTCTCGCTCGATGCCACCGTTTTCGAGGACCAGGGCGTGTGGTACTACATCTGGGCGGAGAAGGTCAGCGTGGGACAGCAGATTTCCAACCTGTACATTGCGCGGATGAAGAGCGCCAATGAGCTGGCAACGGCGCAGGTGCTGCTGACGACCCCGGACTACGACTGGGAGCGGCACGGCTTCTGGGTGAACGAGGGCCCCGGCGTGTTAAAGCACGACGGCAAGCTGTTCATGACCTTCAGCGCCAGCGACACCAGCCCGGCCTACTGCGTCGGTATGCTGATTGCCAGAGAGGGTGCAGACCTTCTGGATCCGAGATCCTGGGAGAAGCTCCGCTATCCTGTGCTCAAGAGCGATCCGGAGCATGGACTCTACGGTCCGGGCCACAACTCCTTTACCAAGGATACGGACGGCAATGACGTGCTGATCTATCATGCTCGGACGACGGACAAGCTGATCTGTGAGGATCCGCTGTACGATCCGAACCGTCACACCATGAAGCGCACGATTGTGTGGGGAGAGGACGGCATGCCGGTCTTCCAGTAAGCGGAGAACGATGTTGGACGGCGAGCGGATTATTTTTCATGTGGATGTGAACAGCGCGTTTCTGTCATGGTCGGCGGTAAAGCGCCTAAAGGACGATCCGAAGGCAGTGGACCTTCGGACCATTCCTTCGGCGGTCGGCGGCGATGTGGAAACGCGCCATGGTATTATTACGGCCAAATCCATTCCGGCCAAGCGGTTCGGAATCGTAACGGGAGAGCCGGTGGTGAAGGCGCTGCAGAAGTGCCCGGGGTTGGTGCTGGTGCCCTCGGACTGGGAAGCCTACCGCGAATATTCAAGCGCATTCATTCGGATTCTGCTGGAGTATTCAGGGCTGGTGCAGCAGGCGTCGATCGACGAGGCCTATGTGGATATGACAGAGGCGATCGGAATAGAAGACCAGCGCAGTACGGCGCTGACTCTCGCAGCTTCGATTCGGGAGGAGATCCGGACGCAGCTAGGCTTTACCGTGAACGTCGGCATCTCCTCGAACAAGCTCCTGGCCAAGATGGCGAGCGATTTTCAGAAGCCGGACCGGACGCATACGCTGTGGCCCGAAGAGGTCCCGGCGAAGATGTGGCCGCTTCCCATCGGCGATTTATACGGCTGCGGCGGCAAAACAGCATCTCGCCTTGCCGGGATCGGCATTACGACCATCGGTGACGCCGCAGGTGCGGATCCGGCCATGCTGCAGTCCTTTCTGGGAGAGAAGAGCGGTGCGTATATTACGGCGGCGTCCAGGGGAATCGGCAGCGACCGCGTGCACACGGAGCATGAGGATGCCCGCAGCTACTCCAATGAGACGACAACGTCGGAGGATATCACACTGCAAAGCTATGACCGGCTGACGCCGCCGCTTTTGCATCATCTTTCGGGCAAGGTGGCCGGCCGCATGAAGCGGGACGGCATCTATGGCAGTACGGTAACCGTCAGCGTGAAGACGAATGACTTTCGCCGGCGCTCCCGACAGAAAAAGCTGGAGGCCTCTACCAACGATGCAGCAGTGATCGAACGGCATGCGCGGGAACTCCTTCGAGGACTTTTATACGAGCGGGACGGGATTTTTGACCGGGGAGCAGGCGTGCGCCTCATCGGTGTTGGCATGAGCTCGCTGGATCATGGCGAATACCGGCAGCTTAGTCTGAATGACTTTCTGCAGGACCAGGAGAAGGAGAAGGCGGAAATGGCCGGCAGAGTCCGGCAGGAGAAGCTTCGCGAGATGCTGCAGAAGGTGCAGAGCCGCTACGGCAGTAAGGGTCTGCGGAAGGGCGCTAAATAGGTACGTGAAATTTTGCTTGGCTCTGAATCGTTACTGTATATTGTGCTTCCGCACGTACCACTCGTAGTAGATAAAGAATGCGATGGTGGAGATGGTCCAGCTGACGGGGTAGCTGGCCATAACGGTCCGCATCGCATGATGGAGCGGCACCATGGTGTAGATCCAGATCACGCGGATGATGCAGACGCCGAGGATGGTGATGATCGTAGGGATCAGTGCATCGCCCATGCCCTGCAGCGTGCCGGAGAGAATCTCGATGGTGATGTAGGTGATGAAGATCGGCACCATGAACTCGGCGATGGCAATGCTCTGACTGATAACCTCCGGATCGCTTGTGAAGATCTGGACGAAAAAGCTCCTCCCGATGTAAATTCCGCCGGAGAGCACCAGATCGAAAATTGTTGTGATCAGCATGGCCTGGCGTGCGCAGCTGCGGACGCGGTCCTTGCGGCCGGCACCGTAGTTCTGGCCCACCAGCGTCGTGGTGGCAAGGCCCAGGGAGTTGATGATCATCCAGTAGATGGCGTCGACCTTCCCCCAGACGGTCCAGGCGGCGACGGTGTCCGTGCCGAAGCCGTTGATGGCGGTCTGAATCAGCACATTGGAGAAGGAATACATCAGCGACCGCAGCGCAGCCGGTATGCCGATGCGCAGGATTTTGGCGGCGTAAAAGGAATCCAGACGGATCTCCCGGAGATCGACATGCACCATGCTGTCGGTGCGCAGAAGGTGCCAGAAGGCGGCAATGGCACTGACGTACTGGGAGAGAATGGTTGCCCATGCTGCACCGGCAACGCCTAGATGCAGGTAGACAACAAAGACAATATCCAGCACGATATTGGTGAGCGTTCCGGCCACCAGATACCGGAACGGGCGCCTGGAATCGCCGACGGCGCGCAGAATGGATGCACCGGTGTTGTAGAGCATGTTGCCGATCATGCCGCAGGCATAGATGCGAAGGTAGGTCTCTGACATGCCGATGGTCTCATCCGGCGTGTCCATGGCGCGCAGCATCGGCCCTGCCAGAGCGAAAACAACGACGGTCAGCACCAGTCCTAGGATGAGCGCCAAGGCAATTCCGGTATGCACGGCCTTGCGCAGCTCGTTCTCGCGCCTTGCACCGTAGAACTGTGCGGCAACGACGGTGACGCCGGAGGTGATGCCGACGAACAGCCCGACGAAGAGGTTGATCAGGGTTGCGGTGGCGCCGCCGACGGAGGAAAGCGCCAGCTTGCCGACAAAGCGACCGACGACAATTGCGTCAACGGTGTTGTACAGAAGCTGGAAAAAGGTTCCGGCCAGAAGGGGAACGAAGAAAATCAGGAGCTGCTGCCACAGAACCCCCGTGATCATAGGATTCTCCGCCACAGAAGCGGCGGATACCGCCTGGTGCTGCGCACCCTCTCCTGCAGATTGTCGACGACGATTTGGCTGCTGCCCCATTGCAAAGCCCCCCTAAAAAGTGGATTATATATATCTGTTCAGCACCTGCTACATTTCAACGTGAAGTGACTGCTTGCAGGCACATTCACGATTGAAATTGGCAGGTGGCCAAGGCGCGAAGCGCATCTGGCCAGCTACATCGAGGATTTGCGATAGCAAATTCGAGATGGGTGCTGAATAGTTATGATTGTGTTTAATAGCAACGACATTGTAAGACCGCCCCGCGGAAGTTTCAATAAGCAGAGGTGACTAACCGTGGACAGAATAGTTACTGTGTACGGAACAGACACAGAACAGTAAAAGGAGGGGAAGATGGATCCGATTCGTACGAAGAGAAATGAGCTGCTGGCACAGAGAGTGATCAAGGGTCTGGAGGCCCGGAATATGACCGGCTATTATGCCGCAACGAAGGAAGAAGCCCTGCAAAAGGCCCTGGAGCTGATTCCGGAGGGAGCATCGATCTCCTGGGGCGGCTCCATGTCCATCGCAGAGATCGGGCTCAAGCAGGCTGTGCTGGAAGGCAACTACGAAGTGTTTAACCGCGATGCCGCAGCGCCCGAGGAGAGGAAGGCAGTGGAGCGTGCAGCCTTCGGAGCAGACTGGTTCCTTGCCAGCGCCAATGCGGTGACCGAGGACGGAATTCTTGTAAATATTGACGGCAACAGCAACCGCGTAGCCTGTCTTGCCTACGGCCCGGAGCATGTTCTCTTTGTGGTCGGAATGAACAAGATCGCGCGGGATCTTGATGCGGCCCTTTCCCGTGCCAGAAACGAAGCGGCACCGGTAAATGCCGCCCGCTTCCAGGGGAAAACGCCGTGCTGTGCGACCGGTGCCTGTGCCGATTGCCTCTCGCCGGATACCATCTGCTGCCAGCTCCTTGTTACCCGCTACGAGCGCCATGCCGGACGCTACCACATCATTCTGGTAAATGATGCTTTGGGGTTTTGAGAACACACATATATCCAAGACATAGTGCGATCTGCACCAGTGAGGAGCAGGGCGTAGAAAGGCCAATGTGGAACAGCGTGACCGGCTCGATGCGGCTCATAAGGAAGGCCACCGGTACGCGGACGCAGAAGGCGCCGATCAGGCCCTGTATCATCACAAAGCGCGTCCGTCCGATGCCATTGAAAAAGCCGATGTAGCAGAAGAAGATCGGCGTCAGCACGCAGTCGATGGCATAGGCTCGGAGATAATCCCAGGAAGCTGCAATAACATCAGCGTCATTGGTGAAGATGCCGGAGAGCAAATCACCGTGGAAATGGGTGAACCAGGAAATAATGACGCCCAAGAGGAGCGCCATGCCGATGGCGTAGTGCAGGGCCTTCCGGCCGCGTTCGATCTTGCCGGCGCCGTAGTTCTGCGCAACAAAGGCTGCGAGAGACTGCATGAAGGCAGACGGCATCAGCATAATGAAGGCTGCGACCTTCTCGGCAACACCGATGCCGGCGGAGGCCGTCAGACCCAGTGCGTTGATGATGGCGAGCAGGATCAGGAAGGAGAGTCCGACCAGAAAATCTTGCAGCGCGATGGGAGCCCCCAGTGAGGCCACCTTTCCGGCAATAGAGGGTACGAAGCGGAGCTGCTCCCTGCGAAGCGTAAAGGGAAGCTTTTTGCCACGGATCAGGAAAAAGGACAAAAATACGCTGAGCGCCTGTGCGCCGACAGTGGCGATGGCGGCACCGGCAGCGCCCAGATGCATCACATCCACCAGGAACAGATCGCCGGCAATGTTAAAGACGCAGGCAATCGCCACCGTGATCAGCGGCGTTGTGGAGTCGCCGATGCCGCGGAATACGCTGCCGATCATGTTGTAGGCGATGATGACCAGAATGCCGCCGCCGCAGATGCGGATATAGGAAACCGTCTTGTCGAAGGCCTCTGCCGGTGCGTTCATGATGCTGGCAAGGAATGGTGCACATACGACCATCAGGACCGTCAGAATTACACCAATGGCGCCGAAGAGAACCACGGAGGCACCGATGGTGTCGCCGCCATTTTTGCCCTCACCCTTTCCCAGCTGCTGACCGAGGAGAATGGTGGTTCCCATGGAGAAGCTGGCGATGACTGTGGTGACGGTGGCCAGAAGCTGCGATCCGGTGGATACGGCCGATACGTCCGCTGAATCTGCAAATTTGCCGACCACCAAAAGGTCGACCGCACCGTACATGGCCTGCAGGAACAGTGCCAGCAGAACCGGCAGTGCGAACTGAATCAGAGGCAGCAGGATTCTGCCCTCCGTGAAGCTGTGCTTTGTCTGGGGTTTCATGGGTACCTCCTTATCTAAAGACATCCTGCTGAGTCCATGCCATCAGGCATGGCCATCATTCGGACAACAGCAGAAGGATCAAAAAAGACCGGATAAGAGACAGGCATCTCAGCCTGGCATCTTATCCGGTCTGTCGTTTCTGGTAGATTCTGCAGTGGTTACTGCTGCAGAATTACATATCTGAACTCTTTAACTGAACGACTCACCCTCCGATGAACGCATGGATTCTAGCATGCGCTTCCGGAAGACGCAAGAGGGACATCTCCGCCAGGACCCGTCGCTGGCTGGGGGACCGGGGGGCGAAGAATGGCAGAAAACTGACTGTTTCCCATTTATTGCGATTGTCTAACAGCCATACGTATTGATAAAATATTAACGACGCCTTAGCACCCGGTCATATTAAACCGCCGGAGCAGTTTTTAAAACCGATGTATCAGGCGAGCAGAAAAATCGCCGGACCGGCCTGCAAAAGAGCAGACCAGAAGAGCCGGCAGGAGGGGATTTTCTATGAAGGAACAAAAGAACCGCATGGTGAATGAGCGGGATTACCGCCAGGATCCGAATTATACTGCACAGGACAAGGAGAAGGAGGCGCTGATCAAGCGGCTCGGCGAGATGATCACGGACCGCTACGCTGTGAAGCTTAGGCACTCGCTGCAGACCGATGATCCGGAGTACTGGGCGCTGGATGAGGTGCTGACCAAGGAAGAAGCAAAGCTCATGCTGAGCTTTAAGAAAACGCGGGTGCCGTACCGCATTGAGGCCATTGCCAAAATGAACGGCATGAGCGTCGAGGAAGCGCAGAAGATGATCGACCATCTGGTCTGGATCGGCGTGGTCGAAATGAACCGGGAAAATGAGGACCGCGAGCGCCAGTACAATGTGCCGATCCTCGTTCCGGGCTCTGCGGAGTTCATGATGATGCAGGAGCCGCTGACGAAGGAGCATCCGAATCTGGCAACCTTCTTTAATCTTATGACACAGATGCCGCTGGAGGGCATGACGCCCATGATTCCGCTCGGCGGCGCCGGGGTCGGCATGCACGTCATTCCGGTGGAAAAGGCCATCGAGACAGAGAGTAAGTCGGTCAGTGTCGAGCATATTTCGCACTGGCTGAATAAATATGACAAGTATTCCGTCGGCTTATGTACCTGCCGCCGGCAGCAGGAAATGCGCGGAGAGGGCGACGGCGAAGCTCCGGGCGAGTACTGCATCGGTGTCGGAGATATGGCGGAATTCTGCGTTACGAGAGGAACCGGACGGTACATTACCTATGATGAGGTGCTGGAGGTGCTCGAGCGCGCAGAACGCCACGGCTTTGTACATCAGGTGACCAACATCGACGGTGAGGATAAGATTGTCGCCATCTGCAACTGTGCGCCCGGAGTCTGCAATGCGCTGCGGACCTCCCAGCTGTACAACACGCCGAACCTTTCCCGCTCCGCATACCGCGCACACGTGGAGAAGGATAAGTGCGTTGCCTGCGGAAAGTGTGTGGAGGTCTGTCCGGTCGGCGCAGCCAAGCTCGGCCAGAAGCTCTGCCAGAAGGACGGCACGCAGGTGCAGTATCCGAAGACGCTTCTTCCGGATGCGACGAAGTGGACAGCGGATAACTGGAACATTCATTACCGCGAGGATGCGAAGATCAACTGCTACGATTCCGGTACTGCTCCCTGCAAAACAGCCTGCCCCGCCCATCTTGCCGTACAGGGCTATGTGAAGATGGCGGGAGAGGGCCGCTACATGGATGCGCTGAAGCTGATTAAGCAGGACAATCCGTTCCCCGCAGTCTGCGGCGCTATCTGCAACCGGCGCTGCGAGGATGCCTGCACCAGAGGAACCGTGGATGATCCCATTGCGATCGATGAGATTAAGAAGTTCATCGCAGAGAAGGAGCTTCATCAGGAAACCCGCTACGTTCCCCTTTGTGAGACGCCGGAGGGCAAGCTCTGGGGACCCGACTACAAGATGGCGGTGATCGGCGCCGGCCCTGCCGGTATGACCTGTGCGTATTATCTGCGGGAGCGCGGATACGACGTCACGGTTTTTGAGAAGGAACAGGAGCCCGGCGGTATGCTGATCCACGGCATCCCGAATTTCCGCCTGGAGAAGGATGTGCTGCGCGCAGAAATCGAGGTTCTGCGTCAGATGGGCGTGGAATTCAGGTGCGGCGTTGAGGTTGGAAAGGATGTGACCATTCAGCAGCTGCGCGATCAGGGCTATAAGGCGTTCTATCTCGCCATCGGTCTGCAGGGCGGACGGAAGACCGGCGTCCCGGGCGAGGATGCAGAGGGTGTACAGTCCGGCGTTGCATTCCTGAAGGAGGTCGCAAAGGGCCTGGAGAAGGGCGGCGCTTCGGATACAGTGAAGCTGCCTGGAGCTGTGGTTGTCATCGGCGGAGGCAATGTTGCCGTGGACGTAGCCAGAACGGCTGCGCGCTGCACAGACGGGACCGTGACCATGCTGTGCCTGGAGAGTGAGAAGGAAATGCCGGCGGCGCAGGACGAGGTCGAGGATGCGGTCAGCGAAGGCATTGTCGTTAAGAATGGCTGGGGCCCGAAGGAAATTTTGACGGAAGAGGTATTGGCCGCAGACGGCCGCCTTGTAAAGAAGGTGACAGGCATCGTCTTCAAGCGCTGCACACAGGTGAAGGATGCGGACGGCCGCTTCAATCCGCAGTACAACGAGGAGGAGACCATTACCATTCCCTGCACGAGCGTACTGCAGGCCATCGGACAGTCGGCGGAGTGGGGAAAGCTCCTGGAGAATACGCAGGTATCGCTCGGCCGCGGCGGCTGCGCCGTACATGATGAGGTAACCTTCCAGACGCAGGAGCCGGATATCTTTGTCGGCGGTGATATCGGACATGGCGCGCGTTTTGCCATTGACGCCATTGCGGACGGCAAGAAGGCCTGCGAGTCGATGCACCGCTATGTACACAAGGGCCAGTCTCTGACCATCGGCCGCGATCTGCGTGAATTTAAGGAGCTGGATAAGGACAACATTCAGGTGCCCTCCTACGATCATGCGTCACGCCAGGTGCCGGGACATAAGGCCGGGGATCCGAAGGGAACCTTCCATGATCTTCGGGAGCCCTTGACCGAGCAGCAGATAAGGACAGAGGCAGGACGCTGCCTTGGGTGTGGAGCGACCACCGTGGATGAGAACCGCTGCATCGGGTGCGGACTCTGCACGACGCGCTGCGAGTTTGATGCAATCCACCTGCAAAGAGACCTTCCGGAGGCTTCGAAGATGATTGCCGCCGAGGATAAGCTCCCTGTGGTGGCCGGGTATGCATTAAAGCGCGAATTCAAGATTCGCTTTGGCAAGAAATCGAAGTAATGCAAGAGCAGAATGCCTCTAAACCGGCTGCGGGCTCGCATGCAAGAGCGCAGCAGCCCGGTATCGGCATGGTAAAGAGAGGCTTTGCTGCAGGAGAACGATATGCACGAAATGGGAATTGTAACCCACCTGGCCAAAACGCTGGATGAGACGGCAAGAGAAAACGGAATCACGAGGATCGGCTCGGTTACGCTCCAGGTGGGGGAGGTTTCCGGAATTATGACGGATTATTTCACGGACTGCTGGGATTTCTTCAAGGTGCGCTCGCCGTACCTGAAGGAATCGCAGCTGATTCTGGAGACCATTCCTGCGGTAACCTGGTGCAACAGCTGCAGGGTATCGTACCCGACCGTCCAATATGGGAAGATCTGTCCGCACTGCGGCAGCGGGGAAACCTGGCTTCTGGAGGGGAATCAGTGTATCATCAAGGAAATTACGGCAGAGACAGCAGAGGATGATGAAGATGACAGTGACCAAGATGAGCACCGCTAAGGAGCTGAAGAGAAATTTGCAGCCGGTGACGGACAAACAGCCGCAGGCCGATAAGCAGTCGGCGATGGATGAGCCGCAGCAGCCGGAAAACGACAAGGACCTGCAGGCTTCGTCGGGTGAGAAGAAGGCACCGGAGCAGGCGAAATCAAAAGGAACCAAAGAGCAAGCAAAAAAGTCGGCACCGGTGGTGCCGACTTTGGATGTACTCCGGCTGCAATACAGCTATGAAATGGAGCGAAGCCGCGAGATCTCCAGCA
Organism: Paludibacteraceae bacterium; assembly: GCA_963629395.1. Lineage (GTDB taxonomy): Bacteria > Bacillota > Clostridia > Lachnospirales > Lachnospiraceae > CAG-791. The sequence goes on from CAVGIV010000025.1 coordinate 13,603, forward strand.
GCATCAACCGGCTGACAGTTATGGTGCCGCTCATGATCTTTGCAGTGAGCTTTCTGGTGGGGACAATCGCTCCGATGTGCACGGACAATATGCCGATGAAGGTCTTTCTGATTCTGGGTGTGTCGGACATCGTAGTGCTCCTGGGGGCGCTCGTAGTGGCCTGTACGGTGCATTTTTATATCCTGAATCCGGCACCTTCGCAGACCGAGGAGCTGGAGTGGACATTGAAAATGAAAAGAGACCTTCAAAGAGGCAATAACTGGAGGGCCTGGCTTGTTTTCGCCGCGACCATTCTGATTTATGTCTCTGTTGCAGTGACGCTCGCTATATTGGTGCTGTGCCTGGTCGGCAGATAATCCTCCTGCGCAATTCCTGCGGATGCGCCGACAATGGATGTTGCGCCGCGGAAGGAGAGGGGCTTTCCTTCGATATCGGTTGCCTTTCCGCCGGCGGCTTCTACGATGCAGGCGGCAGCGGCGTAGTCCCACAGCTGCACCTTCAGTTCAAAATACATGCCGACCCGGCCGGAGGCAACCATGCAAAGGTCCCATGCGGCGCTTCCGCTGCGGCGAATGTCGATGCAGCGGGACAGATACTCGTAGCCAAGGTCAAAGGACCTGCGGGCGAGCTCTTCATAGTAGGGCGTGGTTCCCATGAGAATCAGACTGTCCTTCATGGACTCCGCAGAGGTATGGATGGCCTCGCCGTTTTCCCAGGCACCTTCGCCGATGATGCCGGTAAAAAGCTGATCGGAGAACGGATTATAGATGACACCGATCCAGGGTTGGCCGTCCTTTAACAGGCCGATACTGGTGACACTGGGGAACAGGCCCTTCATGAAATTCGAGGTTCCGTCGATGGGATCGATGACGAAGGTAAGGCCGCTTTCATATTCCGGAAGGAATACGGCAGCGCCCTCCTCTTCGCCGACAAAATGCGCATCCGGCACCAGCTCCTGGAGCCTTGCCACCAGGAATTCCTGCACTCTGGCATCGTATTCTGTTACAAAATTCGCATGGCCCTCCTTTGTACGCCGGCTCTTGGCATGACCGGCCCCTTCCAGAATAATCTTCCCCGCATCTTTGGCGGCTGCGGAAATCTGTTCCAGCAGCTTACTTGCTTCTTCCATCATTTAACTCCTCCTGCCGCGCTGCGGCGTTTTTTTGTGCTCTGAGGATTGCAAGCAGCAATCCGGTACCACAGTATCTCTTTTTTCTGCACAGGGCAAGAGAGGCAATCACGGTTTGCGCGCCACCCTGTCGCTTCGCTGGCCACAAGCTGCACTCACCGGATATGTAGAGACTGTGGGAAGAGCTCGGCCTGGGTGTTATACTGAGAGGCAGTGAAATTGCCGCCGTTTACTGCTGGCGGCGACATGGGGATGAAAGGAGACAATCCGATGGCAGACGTATATTTTACAGACTTCAGAACACACATTGGCACGCCGCTTCCGGAGAAGCTGAAAAAGCTATGTAGGGTCGCCGGTATCGGCGAAATTAATATGGAGGAGCGGTTTGTTGCGATCAAGATGCATTTCGGTGAGCTGGGCAACATCGCTTATCTCCGGCCGCAGTATGCAAAGGCGGTCGTGGATCTGGTGAAGGAGCAGAAGGGGCTGCCGTTTTTGACCGACTGCAACACACTGTATCCGGGGAGCCGCCGGAATGCGCTGGAGCACCTGGACTGCGCCAACATCAACGGCTTCAATACCGTTACGACCGGATGTCAGGTCATCATCGGCGACGGACTGAAGGGGACCGATGATGTTATTGTGCCGGTCCGCAACGGCGAGTACTGCAAGGAGGCGTATATCGGAAGAGCGGTGATGGACGCGGATGTGTTTATTTCACTGACGCACTTCAAGGGACATGAATCCACAGGCTTTGGAGGAACCTTGAAGAACATCGGTATGGGCTGTGGCTCACGCGCCGGCAAGATGCAGCAGCACAACAGTGGAAAGCCTACCGTCAACGAGGAGCTGTGCAGAGGGTGCCGGCGCTGTGCCAAGGAATGCGGCTCGGATGCCATCAGCTACGAAAAGGGCGGAAAGGCATGGATCAATCCGGATATCTGCAAGGGCTGCGGACGCTGCATCGGCGCCTGTTCCTTTGATGCGATTGCCAACCAGAATTCGAATGCAAATGAAATCCTTGGCTGCAAGATTGCAGAGTACTCGCAGGCGGTTTGCGATGGGCGGCCGTGCTTCCATATTTCGCTGATTACGGACGTTTCACCGAACTGCGACTGCCACGGTGAAAATGACGCACCGATCCTGCCCAACATCGGCATGCTGGCCTCCTTTGATCCGGTGGCGCTGGATCAGGCCTGCGTGGATCTGTGTCTTGCGGCACAGCCAATTGCAAACTCCCAGCTGGGTGATCACCTGGCGGATCCGCACTTCTGCGATCACGGCGATCACTTTATGAACAGCAATCCCAACGTCCGTTGGAAGGAAACGCTCGAGCACGCGGAGAAGATTGGCCTTGGAAGCCGTGCGTATACGCTGAAGACGATTCACTGATCGGATGAAATGATATGTGTGGAAGAAAATCGCTGTTGCGCAGCGCCGCATGAGCAAAAGAAAAGCTGCGCAGCAGCGATTTTGCGAAGGGACTCTGATGGTTACAGGGGTTGAAATGAAGGAGAAGGCTATGACGGAAACGCTGTCTCATCTGGATAAGCTGGAGGCGGAGGCTATTGGCATTCTGCGCGATGTCGTTGCAGAGTGTGAGAAGCCGGTGATGCTCTATTCCATCGGAAAGGATTCCTCGGTAATGCTGCATCTTGCCCGAAAGGCATTTTATCCGGAGAAGCCGCCGTTTCCGTTTCTTCACATTGATACAACCTGGAAGTTCCATGAGATGATCGAGTTTCGGGATCGCATGGCGGACAAATACGGACTCGACATGCTGGTGTATACCAATCAGGAGGCAGTGGCTCAGGGGATCAATCCGTTTGAGTATGGAGGCGCCTACACGGACATCATGAAAACGCAGGCGCTCAAGCAGGCACTGAGCAAGTACGGCTTTACGGCTGCCTTCGGCGGCGGACGCCGGGACGAGGAGAAATCCCGCGCCAAGGAGCGCGTGGTTTCCTTCCGGAACGCGCAGCAGGCGTGGGATCCCAAAAATCAGAGACCGGAGATGTGGGACCTCTACAACATGCAGCTTGAAAAGGGGCAGAGCATTCGTGTGTTCCCGCTGTCCAACTGGACTGAGAAGGACATCTGGCAGTACATCATGCGGGAGAATATTGAAATTGTGTCGCTCTATTATGCTAAAGAGCGCCCGGTTGTGGAACGGGACGGGAATCTCATCATGATTGATGATGACCGCATCCTTCCGTACCTTCGCCCAGAGGAAAAGATCGAGACAAAGAAAATCCGGTTCCGCACGCTCGGCTGTTATCCACTGACGGGCGGCGTGGAATCGGAGGCAGATACGCTCCCGGCCATTGTGAAGGAGACACTGGGGGCAGTTTATTCCGAGCGAACCAGCCGCGTCATTGATCACGAGGCGGCCGGCAGCATGGAGCGCAGAAAGCGGGAAGGGTACTTTTGAGTATCTGGCTGGCTGCATCAGTTTTTGATTCCGGGAAAAGACATCGAACATCTGCGGGAATTAGAACCGGGATGGGGCGAATGATTGCGGCTTGGATTTGCTTGGGAGCATGGGCGATATGAGTGAACAAGAGGGAAATACACTGCTGAAATTTCTGACCTGCGGAAGTGTGGATGACGGAAAGTCCACATTGATCGGGCATATGCTCTACGATGCGAAGCTCCTGTTCGCTGATCAGAAGCAGGCACTGGAGCTGGATTCCAAGGCAGGAAGCGCCGATGGCGGGATCGATTACTCACTTCTTCTGGACGGCCTGATGGCCGAACGGGAGCAGGGAATCACCATCGATGTGGCCTATCGTTATTTTGCCACGCAGAAGAGGTCCTTTATCGTGGCGGACGCACCGGGGCATGAGGAATATACGAGGAATATGGCGGTCGGAGCGTCCTTTGCAGAGCTGGCAGTCATTCTGCTGGATGCGGCAAAGGGGGTGCTGCTCCAGACGAGACGCCATACCAGAATCTGCTCGCTGATGGGGATCCGGGATTTTGTGTTTGCCGTGAACAAGATGGACCAGGTTGGATATGATGCCGGCCGCTTCGAGGAGCTGACAAGAGATATCAAGGCGCTGATGGCGGAGTTTCCGGTGCACACGCTGCAGATCATTCCGGGTTCGGCGGTGATGGGCGACAATGTTACCGAATCCTCAAAGCGGATGCCATGGTATGATGGCTTGCCGCTTTTACCCTACCTGGAGTCGGTGGAAACGGATCGCACGAAGAGCGGGAAGGGCTTTTGCCTTCCGGTGCAGAGGATCTGCCGGCCCAGTCAGAGCTTCCGCGGCTTTATGGGCGAGATTAAGACGGGAGAGGTTTCGGTCGGGGATGAGGTGACGGCACTCCCGAGCCGCGAGCAGGCGCACGTGAAGGAGATCTGGACGGGCTTTGACTCCGTGCAGCGGGCAGTTAAGGGGCAGCCGGTGAATTTGACACTGGACCGGGAAATCGATATCAGCCGCGGCTGCGTGCTTGAGAAAAAGAGCGGCGCGCAGATCGGGAATCTCTTTGCCGCATCCGTTTTGTGGATGGACGAGAGCCTTCTGATTCCCGGAAAAGGCTACCTTTTAAAGCTTGGTACACGGAAGGTTCCGTGCACAGTGCAAAAGATCCGTTACCAGACGGATATCAATACAGGGGAGCATCTGCCGACACAGCACGTGTGCAAAAACGGGATAGCCTGCTGTGAAATTCTGACGGCGGAGAATATTGTTCTGGACCGATTCGAAGATAACCGCGCGCTGGGCAGTCTTATCCTGATTGATAGAATCACCAACATGACATCCGGCTGCGGCGTGGTGGAGGAGATTCTCACACGGAATACGGAAATCTACTGGCAGGAGCTGGATATCACCCGGGAGATTCGTGCCCGCCAGATGAATCAGAAGCCGATGACAATCTGGTTCACCGGACTTTCGGGCTCGGGGAAGTCGACCATTGCCAATGCGCTGGAAAAGCGGCTGGCGTCGATGGGACGCCACACCATGCTGCTGGACGGGGACAATGTACGGTTTGGTCTGAATAAGGATCTTGGATTTGATCAGGCGGGGCGAATCGAGAACATTCGGCGCGTTGCCGAGGTGTGCCGGCTGATGAACGATGCAGGACTGATTGTGCTGACGTCGTTTATTTCGCCGTATGCAGCAGACAGGAAAAGCGCCAGAGAGATTATCGGCGAAGAGTCCTTCCTGGAGATCTATGTGTCCACGCCGCTGGAGGTCAGCGAGGCGCGGGATGTAAAGGGCTTGTATCGCCGCGCACGGGCTGGCGAGATCCAGCAGTTTACGGGCATTAGCAGTCCGTATGAGGCACCGGAGAATGCGGAGCTTACCATTGACACGACAGCTTGTACGGTAGAAGAGGCGGTAGAGGCGATCCTGCAGGTACTGGAGGCAACACCATGAGGGCGAGGTTCATCTGCATCGGCTTTCAGAAGTGCGGCACGACAACCTTATATGAGCTGCTGAGGAACCATCGCGGGATTGTGCTGACGCAGGATGTCAAGGAACCGATGTTCTACCGCGTCGGCTGGTGGAGAGAGAAAAAGGGTGCAGACTGGTATGAGAATCGTTATTTTGGCCGGTATGCGCCGGACGATCCGAGGCTCCCGGGTGAAATCAATGCCGGGCTTGGCGAAAATGGCTGCGCTGAATGGATCGCGAAGGACTTTGCAAAGGACACCAAGCTGATCTTCATGCTGCGGGAGCCGGCACAGAGAAGCTATTCGGCGTACAAGTATTTTCTGGCAAGGGGATTTTTGCCGGTAAAGTATTTCCTTCTGGACCGGAAAGCGGGGCACGCGGCGTCTTTTGATGCCTATGTGCGAGACGTTCTGGAGAACCCGAATAAGCGCGGAGATATCCTGCGGCGAAGGCGCAAATACCTGGTCTTTTCGCAGAGCTGCTATGCGGAGCTGATTCGTGAATACCGGCAGTATTTTCCGCCGGAGCAGATGCACTATATTCTCTTTGAGGAATTTGTGAAGGATCAGGAGGCGGCGTGCGGCGAATTGTATCGGTTCCTTGGAGTAACAGCGGATTCGAATGTTCCGTACGGTATCCGCAGCAACGAAGGCAACCAGCGGGCGGCGGGGCCGATCTGGGCAATGTGGCATTTACTGTTTACGGCCTTCAACTATTACCTGACGGAGTATCTGGATGTGGAACAAGGGCATCCGGTGGCCTATCGCCGTTACCGGGCGGTGCACGACTGGGTGATTCGAAAGAGCTTTGCAAGGGACGAGGATCATTCCAAAATGCTGCCGCAGACCAGAGATTATCTGCGGCATTACTATGAGGGGGAAATTGCAGAGACAGAGCAAATCATTGGAAGAAGTCTGAAGGGAGTCTGGAATTGAATCTACTGACATTTATAACCTGCGTGGCAGCGGGCATTGGAGCCGGCATCGGAACCGGATTTGCGGGGCTCTCGGCCGCTGCCTTTATTGCGCCGCTTTTGATCGGAATCGTGGGAGTGCCGGCCTATCAGGCGACCGGGATCGGTCTTGCCTCGGACGTGCTGGCGTCGGCGGTGTCTGCCTGGACCTACCATAAGGCTGGGAACATTGACTGGAAAAACGGAAGAAGTCTCCTTGCCATGGTTTTAATCGGGACAGCGGCGGGGAGCCTTATCGCGCAGTTTATATCCAATGGCACTATGGGCTTTCTTTCCATTGCGGGGTCCTTTTTTCTGGGCGGGCAGCAGCTGTGGCAGGTGCTGCGCGGAAAGGAAAAAACGGCGGCGCTCCCATTTCCGGATACGCCGTCCTGGAGGCGTGCAGAGCGAGTGGTTTGCGGGCTGTGGATTGGATTTATCTGCGGCTTTATGGGGACTGGCGGCGGTATGATGATGCTCCTGGTGCTGACGCTGGTGATGGGATATGAGCTGAAGATGGCAGTTGGCACCAGTGTCCTGATCATGACCTTTACAGCGCTGTTCGGCTCTACGATGCATTTTGCCCTGAAGGGAGTGCCGGATGTTCGGATTCTGGCGGTTTGTGCGCTGACAACGCTGGCGGCTGCGGGCGTTTCGGCACGGCTTGCGAACCGGATGCGGCCGATTGCGGCGAAGGCGGTTGTGGGCGTTTTGTTGACGGGAATGGGAGCGGCGATGCTGGCGTTTCGTTTGTTGGGGTTAAGCTGAAAGCAGAAGGTTCACGTTGAAATATGGCAGGTGCTGAACAGATATGAAAATGTGGTAACTATTCAGAGCCCATTCGCAAAAATGTGCTCGTTAATGCAAGCATTACTCGCACATTTTATGCAAATTTGCTTGGCTCTGAATAGTTACCAAATGTGAAAGAGGCATCACATGCTGAGCATGTGATGCCTCTTTCTGCAAGGGGAAAAGGAAAACTCCGAAATATTTATGGAGTTTTATCGTCTCAGAACGGTCGGCGGAGGGGGGTGCCGATTCCGTTCAGCATAGGCGTTTTCATATCGGGGAAGCAGCTCTTTGCGATCACCCGCTGGTGTCTTGCGCCTCACTCGATGGTTGTATGATAACAGGCGGCTTGCTATAATACGTGCCATAATTCGCAGAAAACTAGCCAAAATCGCAATTCGTGATTTTGGCCTGCTGGTGATAAAATGATCGGGAAGGCAGGAAAAGAGGCAGCTTATGAGACCTATCTATGAGTCGATACCCAACGATCTGGAGATATATTATCGGCCATCTCAACACTTTAAACCACATATTCATGACCTGGTGGAAATCGTCTATGTTCTGTACGGCACATTGGAAATCGGCGTGGACGAGGAGCTCTACCATATGGAAAAGGGAGATCTGGCGGTTATTTTCCCGGGCAAGATTCATCATGCCCAGTGCTTTGGGGATCCGGATACCTGTGCCAGCATGCATCTTCTGGCTTCATTGTCGCTGACGGGTGTTTTTGCGCAGAAGCTTACGGATACGCAGCCGGAGAGCCCGGTGATTCCTGCGGCCGAGGTGGATCAGGATATTATATATGCACTTCGCAGGCTCTACAGGCAGTACGGAAAGGATGAGAAGGGGATTCGTTATCGTCAGACAGTGATTGCACCGGATCTTACGCAGAAGCCGATGGAAAGCTTCTCGCAGGAGGTGGAACGGATTGTGAAGCAATCCTTTGTAATGCTGATCCTGGCGAAAAGCATATCTAAGCTCCGGCTGGCGGCACGCCCGGACGAGAGTCAGACGGATCTGGTGCATCAGATTGTGGCGTATACGGCGGCACATTTCCGGGAACCCATGACATTAAAGAGCATGGCGGAGCACCTGTATGTCAGCCAGTACACGGTGTCACGCGTGTTTTCCTCGGTCTTCTCGACGAATTTTAACGGCTATCTGAATGATATGCGCCTGGACTGCGCTTGCGGGATGCTGCATTACAGCGATAAGTCAGTAACGGAAATCTGCATTGATTCCGGATTTGAGTCGCAGAGAACCTTTAACCGTGTATTTCGGGATCGAATGCACTTTTCTCCGAGAGAATATCGGGCAAAGGTGCGCGAGGCGGACCTGGCAAGAGAAGAGAGCAGGCCGCAGGAATAAAAAACAACGCCCCTGCGGGGGCGTTGTTTTTTATTCCTGCGCATAGATGCGGATATCAGGGGCTAAAAGCACAAGACATGAAGCAATCCGAGTATCATGCCTGCTCGCCGGCATAGCGGCAAAGCGCCTCGAAGGTCTCCTGACTGATATCGTGCTCGATCTTGCAGGCGTCCTCTCTTGCCTGTTCCGGCTGTACGCCGATCTTGATAAAGAAGTCGGACAGAACCTTGTGCCGTGTGTAAATCTGGCTGGCAATCGCCAGGCCGGACTCGGTCAGAACCAGCATGCCTGCGGCATCGGTGGTCAGATAATTGTTCTCCCGAAGGCGCTTGGTGGCATTGGAAACGCTGGGCTTGGAAATGCCGAGCTGCTCCGCAACGTCCGTAGAACGGACATAGCCCTGCCGCTCATGAATCATGAGAATTGCCTCCAAGTAGTCCTCTGCAGATCTTCCGATGGTCATAACGCCGGTTCCTTTCCGGGACTCGCGGCATCGCCGCAAGCCAAAAACGATGTTTCTGAACAGATGTTAGTTAAAATTAACAATTGAAGTAAAAATACCACGAATACGCAAAAAAAACAAGGAAAGCTTTAATCCCGCGCGGCGAGGACCTTTCCGGCGGCGTGCATAACCGGGCGGAATAACAAAAAGCACAGTGCGAAGTTGCTGACGCAGTGCAGGATATCCATGGGGATCCCGGCAATCCACCAGGCGATGGCCACCTTCGGGCCGCCGAGAATCCAATAGGGAATGGAACAGAAGGCACCGAAGAACAGTCCGAATGCCCCGGCCAGAATACAGTACCACCAGAAACCGTCTGCCGGCCTTGGAAATTTGCGGCGCAGCAAAAGGACCAGAACAATTTCCAGCGGCCACATATATAAATACATGATAACCCATAATCCGGATCCAAAGACAAAGGTCTCTGCGGCGGTAAAAGCAAAGGAAACGAGGATGACTCGTTTCCCGCGCAGTATGGTGAACACCAGAAAAAGGAAGGTCACCAGCTCGATATTGGGCAGAAAATCCAGTGCCCGCTTCACCGCCTCGATCATGGCCAGCATCATGGCCATCTCTGCCAGGTCCGATGCAGCGCTGTGCGCTTTACTGTGCGCCTTCATATGTGAATGTAAACGAATCTCCGTCAGCAACCGGCTGCGCATCCGCTCCGTAGGAACCATATTCTCCGTTTACATAAATCGACCAGTAGGAGCCGTCCGTGTTGTAGTCTGCGGTTTCGCCGTTGATGGTGGTGATGTAGAGGCCGTATTCGCTGGTGGTTCCGTCATAGCTGAAATCACCTGCAGCAGCCAGCTCATCCATCAGCCCGCTTAGATATTCTGCGTCGGTCTTCCCGCTGTAGGTCTTGCTCTCGCCCTCCTTATTGACAACCTCAACCGTATATGACTTGGTCCCTTGCGACGCCTTTGGGCCAAATGCAGCATACACGCCGGCGAAAACAGCGATGAGAGCAATGACAACAACGGCGGCGATGATCTTTTTCTTCTTATCCATTTTAATCCTCCATCTTCCTTAAAAACAGCCGAAACTATTCAGCGCCAATCTCGCTTGTTATAATAGAGTGTCGTATTGTGCATTTCAATGAGAAAGGAAGTTCCGATGACCATTACACAGATTTTCTCTCAGCATGAGGTTACCATCTCCTTTGAGGTGTTTCCGCCGAAAACGGACGATAAATATGCGGCAGTGGAGAAGGCCGCCGGTGAAATTGCGGCCCTGCATCCGGCATTTATGAGTGTCACCTATGGCGCGGGAGGGGGAACCTCGCAGCACACGGCATCCATTGCAGCGGATCTGCAGAACAGGCATCACATACCGGTGCTGGCCCACCTGACCTGTGTTTCTTCCACAAAGGAACATGTGCAGGAGATGATCCGTCTTTACCAGGAAAAGGGAATTGAGAATATCATGGCGCTGCGCGGAGATATTCCGAAGGACGGGCGGACCATTTTCGATTATGACCATGCCAGTGAGCTGATTTATGATCTGAAGGCAGCCAACGAAGCCCTGTGCATCGGTGCAGCCTGCTATCCGGAGGGACACGTCGAGTGCGAAAGTCCGTCGGAGGATATCCGGCATCTGAAGGAGAAGGTGGATGCCGGAGCCGATTTCCTGACCACGCAGATGTTCTTCGATAACAACATGCTGTATAACTTCCTTTACCGCGTGCGGGAAGCAGGGATTGACGTCCCGGTACTGCCCGGCATCATGCCCATTACGAACAAGAAGCAGGTGGCCAGAAGCGTGGCGCTTTCCGGATCCACTATTCCTCCGCATTTCCGCATGATGGTGGACCGGTTTGGCGACAATCCGGAGAAGATGAAGCAGGCGGGCGTTATTTATGCAACGGAGCAGATCATCGATCTGATCTCCAACGGCGTAACGCACATTCATGTGTATTCCATGAACAAGCCGGATATCGCAGCGGGAATCATGAGCTCGCTGTCGGCCATTCTGGACTGACGAGGCGGTATGACACAGTATGAGACGGAAGGGGCGGCGGTCGAGATTCCGCGGCAGGAAGCCTGCCGGTACCTTGGATATCGGGGAATAACGCCGGATGCAGCTGTCGGCGAATGCCTGGAGCGCTGCGTGGAACAGCTGCAGAAGGAGTGCCATCCGCGGGCAGTGTGGGAACGGTATCCGCTGCGGGTGGAGAAAACGGCGGGAGAGTATGTCCTGCCGGAGACGGCTCTTGGCACGAGCGGGGGACAAGCCGCAAAGGATGCCGAGAAGAGCTCCTGCCGGATTGTGGCAGGCGACCTGCGCTTTATAAGCAATGACCTGGGACGCAATCTTGACGGCTGCACCACGATCGTCCTGATGGCGGCGACAATCGGGCCGGGAGTGGATTACCTGATTCGGAGGGCACAGGCCCGCAGTATGGCGGAGGCGGCAGTGTATCAGGCGGCCGGTGCGGCCATGGTGGAGGCCTGGTGCGACATGGTGAATCAGAGAATTGTCGAGGCGCTGCGCCAAGAGAGCCTTTTTGCACGGCCGCGATTCTCACCGGGGTACGGAGATGCCCCGCTGACACTGCAGAAGGACTTTTCACGGCTTCTTGCGATGCCGGCAACGTGCGGTATTTCATTGACGGATACGCTCCTGATGGCGCCGAGCAAGTCGGTTACGGCATTCATTGGATTTTCAGAGCAAAACAAGGAATGTGTCATCTCCGGCTGCGGGTCCTGCGGCAAGAGAGAGGACTGCGCATACCATCGCGCGTAGCAGAGAATGTTTGCTCCCCAACATCACTTGAAAGGAACGGAACAATATGAGACCTGATTTGCGGGAAAAGCTTGGAAAAGAGTGGATTTTCTGCGACGGTGCGACCGGAACCTATCTTCAGTCCAGGGGACTGAAGGGAGGTGAGCTTCCGGAGCTGTGGAATCTGACCCATCCGGATATCATTACCGATCTGTACACTGGATTTCTGGAGGCCGGCTGCAATATTTTTAACGCCAATACCTTTGGAGCCAACGCACTGAAGTATCCGGAGCAGCTGGAGGAGATTATCACGGCGGGCATACGCCTGGCTGTGGATGCGCGAAAGGCAGCCGGCCGGGAGGACGATGCCTGGGTCGCACTGGACGTGGGACCGACCGGAAAGCTTTTGGAGCCGCTGGGGGATCTTTCGTTTGAACGTGCAGTGGAGCTCTTTGCACAGGTGGTTCGAATCGGCGCGGCGGCGGGAGCCGATCTGATTCTCATTGAAACAATGAATGACACCTATGAGCTGAAGGCAGCTATGCTGGCAGCGAAGGAAAACTGCGACCTGCCGGTTCTGGTGACCACAACCTTTGACCGCAACGGGCAGCTTTTGACCGGTGCGCCGGTGGAAGCAGTTGTGCCGCTCCTGGAGAGCCTGCATGCGGATGCACTGGGTGTGAACTGCTCCCTGGGACCGCATGAAATGAAGCCGATTGTTGAGCGGCTGGTACAGGCGGCATCAATCCCGGTCATTGTGAATCCGAATGCAGGTCTTCCGCGGGAGGAAAACGGTCAGACGGTCTTTGACGTTACGCCGGAGGATTTCGCGGCGACGATGTCGGAGCTGGCAGCTCTTGGCGTACAGATTGTCGGCGGCTGCTGCGGCACAACCTTTGAACATATCCGTCAGGAGATTGAGGCTGTACGGCGCCTGCCGTTTCAGAAGCCGCAGGCCAGACATAAGACGGTGGTGACGAGCTTTTCCAAATTTGTAGAAATCGGGCCGCACTGTGTCACAATCGGCGAACGGATCAATCCCACCGGCAAAAAGCGCTTCAAGCAGGCACTGCGGGACAATGACATCCCGTACATTCTGCAGGAGGGACTGAATCAGGAGGATGCCGGAGCAGACATTCTGGATGTGAATGTGGGACTCCCGGAGATCGATGAGCCGGCCATGATGGAGACGGTTGTAAAGCGCCTGCAGGGGGTTACCGGACTGCCGCTGCAGATCGATACAACGGACATTGCGGCACTGGAGAGGGCGCTTCGCTGCTATAACGGCAAGCCCATGATTAATTCGGTTAACGGCAAGGCGGAAAACATAGCTGCCGTGATGCCATTGGTGGCAAGGTACGGCGGTGTCCTTGTTTGCCTTGCGCTGGACGAGGACGGAATTCCGCAGACGGCAGACGGCCGAATGGCGGTCGCACGCAAAATATACGATGCAGCCGACCGGTACGGGATTTCCCATGACGATCTGGTGATTGACGGACTGTGCATGACGATTTCCTCCGACAGCGGCGGCGCTTTGGCAACGCTGGAGACACTTCGGCGCGTGCGGGATGAGCTGCATGGCCGAACCATTCTCGGGGTGTCTAACATTTCCTTCGGACTGCCGGCCCGGGAGCTGGTGAATGCACATTTCCTGACCATGGCGATGCAAAGCGGACTCTCCTGCGCCATCATCAATCCGAATAACGAGCCGATGATGCAGGCATATCGGGCAAGTCTTGCTCTTCTGAATCAGGATCCGCAGTGCATGGGCTTTATCGGAGCCTACCACGATTATGTGCCGGCCTCGAAACGGGCTGCGGGAGGCAGCGCGCAGCCGGCCGCGGCGGCCGGAGGGACAGATTCCGGTGCTTCCTCTGCGAATTCACCGGAAGGGGCTGCTCCGAAAAGTGCGTTGTACCAGGCAATCCTGCGCGGCATGAAGGAAAGTGCAGCGGCCGGTACACGGGACGGACTGGTATCGAAATCAGGAATGGAGCTGATCAATGAGGAGCTGATCCCGGCGCTGGATGAGGTTGGAAAGGGCTTCGAGAAGGGAACGGTGTTTCTCCCGCAGCTTCTGATGAGTGCGGAGGCAGCCAAGGCAGCCTTTGCTGTCATTAAGGAGTCCATGGCCGGACAGCCGCAGGAGATTAAGGCCAAGGTGATTCTGGCTACTGTAAAGGGGGATATCCACGACATCGGGAAGAATATCGTGAAGGTCATGCTGGAGAATTACGGCTACGATGTCATTGATCTTGGAAAGGATGTGCCGCCAGAGACGATTGTGGAGACGGCCATCCGGGAGAATGTGACGCTGGTGGGCTTGTCTGCTCTTATGACAACGACCGTGGTCAGCATGGAGGAGACCATTCGGCAGCTTCGCGAGAAGAAGCCGGACTGCCGCGTGATGGTCGGAGGAGCTGTCATGACGCAGGAATATGCAGATGCCATCGGAGCAGATTTCTACGGAAAGGATGCTATGGCATCGGTACGGTATGCAGATTCCTTGTTCGCCTGAGAGTGCTGCATAAGGGCGGCGTTTGTAAAAGCTCGTCTTGACGCCATTTTTGCAAAATGCTATAACACAAGTCGTCGAGGAAGTTCCCTTGACAGCGTAACAGAACGCAATAATATGATGAGACGAGGGCGTCCCGATGCCGTTTTGGTGTTCGGGCGCCTTTTTTATTTCCCGGGAGGAAGTTTTTTACGAAGGCTGTTGTATACGGGCTCTGAGTGGTTACGATGTTGTAATAACAGGAGGAAGGTTTTCATGAAACAGGATTACGATTTGCTGCAGGGGGCGGAGCACCTGAAGGAGGTTCCCACCTCTGGAATTCGTACGATTATGAATAAGGCGGCTGCGCTTCGGGCTGAAGGACATTCAGTGATTCCCTTCAGCGCCGGAGAGCCGAGCTTCAATACGCCGGAGCCGATGGCTGCAGAAACCATCAAGGCATTGAATGCGCACATGACGCATTATCCCGCCAACTGGGGACAGCTGTCCCTGCGGAAGGCCATCGCCGAAAAGGTTCTGAAGGATACCGGGGTTGCATACGATCCTGCCACGGAGATTCTGGTGACCTGCGGCGGTGCGGAGGGACTCAATGACTGCATCTGCTCGGTTGTGGACCCCGGCGATGAGGTCATCATCTTCAAGCCGGCATTTATCAACTATGAAGCGCTGGTGAAGGAATGCGGCGGCAAGGTGGTGGATGTAAACCTGCGGCCTGAAAATGGCTTTGCCATCAGCATTGCAGACGTTGAGGCGGCCGTTACTGAGCGGACGAAGCTCCTTGTTATCAATTCTCCCAATAATCCCACAGGAGTCGTATACAGTAAGGATGAGCTGGCGGCACTCTGCCGGCTTGCCGTGAAATACAACTTCCTCATTTTGTCGGATGAGATGTACAGCAGTCTGACCTATGACGACGCTGAATTCTGTTCCATTGCTTCCTTCCCTGGAATGAAGGAGCGGAGCCTGATTGTAAACGGCTTTTCGAAAACCTATGCCATGACCGGCTGGAGACTTGGATACGTAACCGGACCGGCGAAGCTTATGCCGGTGCTGGTGAAGCACCACCAGTATGTCACCACCTCCATCACGACGTTTATTCAGGAGGGAGCAGCCAAGGCCATGAATCTGCCGGAAACCATGGCGGAGGTGGCTGCGATGCATGATGCCTTCGCTCGCCGCCGCGAGCTCATGATGGACGGCTTGGACCGCATTGAGAAGCTCTCTTATATCAAACCGAACGGAGCATTCTACATCATGGTTGATGTCAGCAGAACCGGCATGACCGGTGAAGAGTTCGCCGAGAAGCTCCTGTATGAAAAATACGTAGCCACCGTCCCTGCCATTTGTCTCGGAAGCCATTGCGGTGACTTTGTCCGCTTTAGCTTTGCTGCCGACGAGGACAGCATTCGAGAGGGCCTGAAGAGAATTGAGGAGTTTCTGGCGTCTTGAGATGTGGCGGGTGCTGAAACCACCATGCCTGCTTGTGCAGGCAGCACCACAAATAAAAATCAGCTGTTCCGTGTCTGCGACATTCTCGCTGCCGCTGTCCGGGATTTTTACAGTAACAGATACATTTAAACGGATTTTAACGATACTGTGAAAGCTGGTTTTACATAGGCTTGCTAGACTTCAGCCTATGAAAAATAAAACATCAGCCAAACAATGGACTAAAATTACAAAAACAATGATCGGGGCAGTGATTCTCCTGTTCACGCTCTTTCCGATTTACTGGCTGGCAGCAATGTCTGTCCGTCCGGTGGAGGAGCTGAAGGGGAGAATCTCTGTAATCCCGCACAGTCTGACAAGCGTACATTTTTTGGAACTGTTTCAGGAAAAGGCCTTTGGCCGAGCTCTGGAGAACAGTCTGGAGGTGGCACTTGTTTCTTTGATCATTTCTCTTGGCTTTGGCCTGTGCGCAGCCTATGTGCTGACAAGACAGCGATTCACCTTCGCCGCCAAACGGCCAATGAATTTCTGGATTCTTCTGGTTCGAATCCTTCCGCCGATAGCATTTACGATACCGCTTTACACGATGTTTAACCGCCTGGGGCTGCTGGGCACCAAGGTGCCGGCAATTCTCGCCTGTGTGCTGATCAATATTCCCTTCATCATCTGGTTTATGATCACGTTTTTTCGAATGGTTCCGACGGAACTGGAGGAGAGCGCACGCATGGACGGCGCTTCGGAATGGTATCTGTTTCGAAAGGTGGTGCTGCCATTGGTTGCACCGGGGACGGCAGCGGTTGCGATGCTCTCCTTCCTGTATGCATGGAATGAATATACCTACAGCGTGATATTCGTACAGTCAGCACAGAATTATACGGTGCCGCTGGCACTGGCTACATTGAATTCCGGGGATTCCCTGACCAACTTCGGGCTGGTGGCGGCAGGCGGAATTGTCTCGGCTCTTCCGGTGCTGCTGTTCGTCTTGTTTGCGCAGAATTATCTGATTGAAGGTCTTTCGAGCGGTGCCGTGAAGGCATAGCTTTGAAAGGCCGACATCATCGGAGAGCTCTGCTGTATATAGAGTAACCGAAAAAAATGTGACGAAAAAAGAGGAGGATAACACAAGGTTATGAAAAAGAAGGGATTAGCATTGACTCTTGCTGCGGCGATGGCTGCAGCATCACTGGCGGGCTGCGGAAGCACAGCAGCGGACACATCGGATACGGCACAGGAGGCAGGCAGCAAGACGCAGAGCAGCGAAGCGGACGCAGCAGCGTCGGAGACGGTGGAAACAGATAAAACGACGGACGCTGAGACGCTGACACTGGCACTTCGCGCCGGTACCTATGCGGAGGTGATCAAGGAGTGCCTTCCGCAATTCGAGAAAGACAACAATGTGACTTGCGAGGTCCTGGAGCTGGAGGAGGATGATCTGCATTCGAAGGTCGCGCTGGATGCAGTGAACAAGGACGGATCGTATGATTTGTGCATGGTTGATGGCTCCTGGATGGCCGAGTATACCGCCGGAGACGTGCTGGCCAATCTGACCGCTGCAGGATATGAGCTGGATGATGACATTATTCCTGCAACCACCACGATTTGCTACGGGGATGATGGAAACGTCTATCTGGCACCATACTATGGGAATGTGACAGTGCTTCTCTACAACAAGGCAAATGTTGAGGCTGCGGGCTATGACGGTTCATCCATTGATTCGCTGGAGGATATGCTGGCCATCTGCCGGGCTGCGCAGAAGAACGGCCAGAAGGGCTTTATCTATCGCGGCGATACGGAGAATAACCTGGTGGTGGACTTCCTGCCGATTCTGCTCTCCTACGGCGGATGGGTTGTGGATGATGACAACAAGCCTACGGTAAATACGCAGGAATTCAAGGATGCTGTCAATTTCTATCTGGAGCTGATTGCAACAGGCGATGCGGAGGTCAAGGACGACCTGATCGCTTCTGTTGACAATGGAGCCGGAACCATGGGAATCGGCTGGCCGGGCTGGTACACACCTTCGGAGGATTCTACAGCGGACTACTGTGCCATCACAGGAAAAGCGGATGCAGACAGTACGGCATACAATGCCAATGTCTACGGCGTATGGACCATTGGCGTTCCGGCCAACAGCACGCATCAGGAGCTGGCCGTAAAGCTTTTGTCTTATCTCATGGATGCCGATGTGCAGAAGTCGACGGTTGCAGACGGCGGAGTGCCTTGCAGATATTCCAGCCTGCAGGATGAGGAAGTCCTGGCACAGTTCCCGCAATATGAGGTCGTGTGCAAAGCGTTGGAGGGCGGCGTGTATCGCCCGGTGATGGAGAACTGGAGTGATTTCTATACCATTCTCGGCACAGAGCTGGGGAATATTGTGAATGGAATTAAAACTGTGGATCAGGGCCTGGAGGATGCGCAGACCCAGCTGGAGAACTCTCTTTGAGAAATGTTTGAGAAGTATTGGAAGCAGTATGAGTGAATTGAACAACAGTACGGTCAAAATGAATGTAATAGACAACACACCCTGCAGAAAATCTGCTCGTGGAAATCGATTGTTTGCAGCAGGAATGGTGCTGCCGGCCATGGTGATCATGGCCGTTATGTCGGTTTACCCGATGATTTCCACCATCGTTTACAGCTTTACTGATTACAAGCTGCTGGGGAAGAATACTGCCTTTGTGGGATTGCAGAACTACACCAATCTGTTGGGCAATGAGTACTTTCGGCAGGCGATATGGGTGACGGTTAAATTCACGGTTTTAGCGGTGATCTTTGAACTGCTGATCGGGTTCGCACTGGCACTTTATGTCAATTCTTTGGAGGGGAAGTGGACAAAGAAAATTATGCGGATATTGATCCTGCTTCCGTATCTTCTGCCGGCGGTGACGGTGGCATTAAGCTTTCGGATGATGCTCTCGGACAACTACGGGATTGTAAATTCGTGGCTGCGATTGATGGGACTTCCGACATATAACTGGTTTTCGGATATCCGGACGGCATTTCCGATGCTGGTGGTTATCGATGTGTGGCAGAACAGCCCTTTTGTTTTTCTGCTTCTGTATGCAACGCTTCAGGGACTTTCGCAGGACCAGTTTGATGCTGCGAAGGTGGACGGAGCCGGCGTATTTGCAACACTTTGGTATGTAACCATTCCCAATTTGAGAACAGGGCTTGCATTATGTGCACTGCTGCGGACGATTGACAGCTTCCGGATTTTTGACAAAGTAAATCTGCTTACGGGCGGCGGGCCGGCCAACAGCACGACAACCATTACACAGTATATTTACAATTACGGGGTGCGGAATCTGAAATTCGGCCTTGGGAGCGCCGGTGCCCTGATCATGACGGTGCTGGCCTTGCTGCTGTCGGTTCTGTATATCCGCAATGCCATCAGCGAGAAGGGAGAGGACAATTATGCTCACCGCGCACTCCGGGTGCGAAGGCACCGAGATGAACAGCTTGCAGTACATCAGAACGGGCGTGTGCGCTTGCCCGGACGCCTTGGAAGTCGATATCAGAATGTCTGATGGAGGTCTTGTGCTGGATCATGGGAAGGAAATCAGGTGTCTGCCGGAAGAGAGGAAAAAAGATGCTGCGAGCATAGACCAGCACAACGAGAATGCAGCAACAGCAGAAATGGAAGACATACAGAGTATTGAGCTCGCAGGTACTGATGGAATGAACGGAAGCCTCAAGCTGGAAGAATGCCTTGGGATACTTCGAGATACTGAACTGTATTTGAACGCAGACTTAAAAGAACCGCACCTGGAGGGTGCGGTTCTTGCACTGGCTAAAAGAGAAGGATTTGATCCCGGCAGAATTGTATTTACAGGATGCCTGGGGGATCCTGCGTCTATTGCACAGCGCATCGGACGGGCACGGGTTTATGCGAATCCTGAGGAACTCGATGCGGCGTTTTACCGGCAGCTTTCGATCTTGCAGGCAGAAGAGAAAAGGGCATATCTGGATAACCTTCTGTACAAGATCAGCGGCTTTGGAATGCGCGTGATCAACGTAAATTATCGGATCTTGGATGAAACTCTGCTGGAGATCTGCAGTCGCAATAACCTTTGCCTGTCTTTGTGGACGGTGGATGATCCACAGGAGGCTAAGCGCCTTCTGGGACCGGGAATAAGAGAGCGGATAGAGAATATTACGACAAACAGGCCCATATGCCTGCGAAAGCTCGGGTGGTAATGCTTAGGTAATCACCGGCCGATCACAGCAAGATTTTCAAATGCAAGGAGAAAGCCATTGGGGTGCGTCAATTGCCTCCCAATGGCTTTTTCTTTAATCGCCCATTTTTAATTGCTTAGTTGCCCATCTTTGCCAGTGCTTTTTCTACCGGAAGGCTGATCAGTGCAACTACAATCATCTTCAGAAAATCTCCCGGAAGGAAGGGGATCACGCACATTCCCATCGCTGCCGCCACGCCGGTTCCGCTGACAACGCAGAACCATACGGTTCCGATCGCATATAAAACAACCGTTCCGATAATCATTGCCAGGAACATCCACAGGATCCGAAGCCATCCTGTCTTTTTCTTTCCGAAAGCCCAGTACAAAGCACCCGTAATTAAAGCCAGAACAGGATACGCAACAATGTATCCGCCGGTCATGCCGGCGATGCAGGAAATACCTGCTTTATATCCTGCAAACACCGGCACACCGACTGCCCCAAGCAGAACGTAAATAAACTGTGAAATAAAGCCGAATTTCGCGCCCAGAAGAACACCGGCCAGCATAACTGCGAAGGTGCACAGTGAAATCGGTACGGGTCCAATCGGAACCGAAATCGGTGCAAGAATGCAGGTGATAGCAGCGCACATGGCGCACAATACAAGATCTTTGGTTTTGCTGTTCATAATTGTCCTCCCCGGAAGGCCGTAGCTTATTTTCATGCAACTATTTAGCTCCCCATCTCGAATTTGCTATCGCAAATCCTCGATGTGGCTGGCCAGAGGCGCTTCG
>CAVGIV010000026.1:0-33691 GCA_963629395.1 Paludibacteraceae bacterium
CTCCTATCTGTATTAGTGTATACAAAATTCCTTGACAGCGTTTTTTCAATATGATAAACCTACGGACAGACAAGCAAAGGCGCTTTGAGAACAGGATAACTGTATCTCAAGGCGCCTTTTGTAATTGTCAGCCTGTATTGCAATGATAAAAGGAGGAGTAGAGATTATGGAAACAATCGTATCGGTTCCTGAGATCTATGGAAGCTTGGTATTCGGCGACCGGGTCATGAAGGAGCGCCTGCCGAAGGATGTTTACAAGGCAGTGCACAAGAGCATTAAGAGCGGAAGCCATCTGGAGCTGGAGACAGCCAACACAGTAGCTGCTGTTATGAAGAACTGGGCACTGGAGCACGGCGCAACCCATTTCACACACTGGTTCCAGCCGCTGACCGGCCTGACAGCAGAGAAGCACGACAGCTTCATCTCTCCCACATCAGACGGAAAGGTGATCATGGAGTTCTCCGGCAAGGAGCTGGTAAAGGGTGAGCCTGACGCTTCCTCCTTCCCCTCCGGCGGACTTCGCGCAACCTTCGAGGCCAGAGGCTATACCGCATGGGATCCGTCCTCACCGGCATTCATTAAGGATGGAACACTGTACATTCCGACTGCTTTCTGTTCCTACGGCGGAGAGGCACTGGACAAGAAGACTCCTCTTCTTCGTTCCATGGAGGCACTTTCCAAGCAGGCAGTGAAGGTTCTTCACCTTCTTGGAAATGAGGCAGTTACCCGCGTAGATACCACCGTTGGATCCGAGCAGGAGTATTTCCTGATCGACAAGGATATGTATCTCAAGAGAAAGGATCTTCTCCTTACCGGCCGCACACTTCTGGGCGCACCGGCTCCCAAGGGACAGGAGATGGAGGATCATTACTTTGGCGTTCTGAAGCCGAAGGTGTCCGAGTATATGCATGATCTGGATCAGGAGCTCTGGAAGGTTGGCGTTCCGGCCAAGACCAAGCACAACGAGGTTGCTCCCAGCCAGCACGAGCTTGCTCCCGTATTCGAGACAGCAAACGTAGCCGTTGACCACAACCAGCTGACCATGGAGATGATGAAGAAGGTTGCGGACAAGCACAACTACGCTTGCCTTCTGCATGAGAAGCCGTTTGACGGTGTTAACGGCTCCGGTAAGCACAACAACTGGTCCATCGTAACCGACACCGGCGAGAACCTTCTGGATCCGGGCAAAACACCGGCAGAGAACGTCCAGTTCCTGGTATTCCTTCTGGCTACGATTGCCGCAGTGGACGAGTACGCAGATCTGATGCGTGTCAGCGTTGCAACAGCCGGAAATGACCACCGTCTCGGCGCCAATGAGGCACCGCCGGCCGTTATCTCTGTGTTCGTAGGCGATGAGCTGGAGGCAGTCCTGAAGTCCATCGAGGAGGGCACAGCCTTCGAGGGACAGGGCAAGAGCATCATGAACCTGGGTGCTTCGGTACTGGCTGATATCACCAAGGATACAACCGACCGCAACAGAACATCACCCTTTGCATTCACCGGCAACAAGTTCGAGTTCCGTATGCCCGGCTCTGCACTTTCGGTTGCAAACCCGAACATTGTGCTGAACACAGCCGTTGCAGATAAGCTTGAGGAGATCTACGAGGCTCTGAAGGATGTCAAGAAGGAGGATCTGGACGCTGAGGTACAGAAGCTCCTCAAGAAGCTTCTGGCTGAGCACAAGAAGGTTATTTTCAACGGAAACGGCTACACCGATGAGTGGATTGAGGAAGCAGCAAAGAGAGGCCTGGACAACCTGAAGTCTCTTCCGGATGCAATGCCCAGACTCATTACAGAGAAATCGGTTGCACTGTTCACCAAGCACAGTGTATTCTCAAAAGAGGAGCTGCAGTCTCGCTATGAGATCTTCCTGGAGAACTACTCCAAGACCATCCACATCGAGTCCCTGACGCTGCAGGAGATGGTTCGCAAGGACTTCACCAGCGGACTTGTAAGCTACATGAAGGATGTTACCAACGAGGCACTGAAGAAGAAGCAGCTGCTCCCGAACCTCAAGTGCACCTACGAGGACGAGATCATCACAACACTGGATGAGACCTCCGAGAAGATCAGCATTTCTCTTGCCAAGCTGGATGAGGACACCAAGACAGCGGAGAAGGAGACGGATGAGCTGAAGGCTGCAACGTTCTACCATGACACCATTCTGGCTGACATGGATGAGCTGCGCGCTTCGGTAGATAAGGCAGAGGCCATCATTCCGGATGGATATCTTCCGTATCCTACATATGGCCAGATGCTTTTCTCCCTTCGCTGATAAAAGCGGCAAAAGGGAAATGTTTAGCGCTGGTTTCAACGTGAATTTGCCTGCAAGCAGAAGGTTCACGTTGAAATGTGGCAGGTGCTGAACAGATACAAAAAACGTTACAGACAGCCAAGGAAGGGCTTATGGACAATTCCTGATCCGGATTTATAGGGTCAGGAATTGTTGCTATCCTTCCGGAAAGCCAAAGAGAATCAGAGAATATGAAAACATTACAGGAACAGAAAAGAAAAAGGTTATACGAGGGTCTTGCGGCTGAACACGATGCCTGCGGTATCGGCACCATCGTCAACATCGACGGACACAAGGATTACCAGGTTCTGGATAATGCCCTGCATATCGTAGAGAAGCTGGAGCACCGCGCAGGTAAGGATGCAACTGGCAAGGTGGGCGACGGCGTAGGTATCTTAACGCAGATCAGCCACAAGTTTTTCAAAAAGGCGGCTCTTGAGGCCGGAATCAAGCTTGGCAAGGAGCGGGAATATGGCGTCGGCATGTTCTTTTTCCCGCAGGACAATTTAAAGCGTACTTTTGCCATGCGTATGTTCGAGGTGATCACCAGAAAGGAAGGCTTAAAGCTCCTGGGCTGGAGAAACGTTCCGGTGCATCCGGAAATCCTGGGTGACCTTGCCAAGGACTCCATGCCATGTATTATGCAGTGCTTCATCGAGAAGCCCGAGGACGTGGAGAAGGGAATGGAATTCGACCGCCGGCTCTATGTGGTGCGCCGCGAGTTCGAGCAGAGCTCGGAGGATACCTACATCTGCTCCCTTTCCTCGAGAACCATTGTTTACAAGGGAATGTTCCTCGTGATGCAGCTGCGCAAATTCTACGATGACCTGCAGGATCACGATTACGAGACGGCCATTGCCATTGTGCACTCCCGTTTCTCGACCAACACCACACCGTCCTGGAACCGTGCACATCCCTACCGCATGATTGCGCACAACGGTGAGATCAACACCATCCGCGGCAACATCGACCGTATGCTGGCCCGTGAGGAGACCATGTCCTCACCGGTTATGGAGAAGGACATCGATAAGATTTTCCCTGTGATCTCCGGTACCGGCTCGGATTCTGCGATGCTGGACAACACACTGGAATTCCTGTATCTCAACGGAATGCCGCTGCCCCTTGCCATGATGGTAATCGTGCCGGAGCCGTGGAAGAACAACCGCTTCATGGAGCAGGATAAAAAGGACTTCTACCATTACTATGCGACCATGATGGAGCCCTGGGACGGCCCGGCTGCCATCCTGTTCTCCGACGGTGATCTGGTCGGAGCTACACTGGACCGGAACGGACTTCGCCCGTCCCGCTATTACATTACGGATGACAATCGCCTGATCCTGGCTTCGGAGGTTGGTGTTCTGGACATTGCCCCGGAGCACATCGTGAAGAAGTCAAGACTCGAGCCCGGCCGCATTCTTCTGGTGGATACCGTGCAGAAGAAGATCATCTCCGACGAGGAGTGCAAGAGCCTTTATGCGAGCCACGAGCCCTATGGCGAATGGCTGGACGGCAACCTTCTGCACCTGTCCAAGCTCCCCATTCCGAACAAGAAGATTCCGACACATGACCAGACACTGCGGGATCAGCTCTACAAGGTGTTCGGCTATACCTATGAGGATGTAAGAGACGACATCCTGCCGATGGCGGAAAACGGCGTTGAGCCGACGGTCTCCATGGGACACGATGTGCCGCTGGCCGTGCTCTCAAGACAGCATCAGCTGCTGTTCAACTATTTCAAGCAGCTGTTCGCGCAGGTGACCAACCCGCCGATCGATTCGCTGCGTGAGAAGGTGGTGACCGACACCACGGTATACATCGGCTCCGATGGCGACCTTTTAAATGAAAAGGCCGAGAACTGCCGCGTGCTGGAGGTCAATCATCCCATCCTGACCGGTGTTGACATTATGAAAATAAAGTCGCTGAACCAGCCGGGCTTCCACACGGAGACGATTTCACTCCTGTATTACAAGAATACCTCTCTGGAGCGTGCACTTGAGCAGCTGAACATTGCGGTTGACCGGGCTGCCGCAGAGGGCAAGAACATCATCATCCTTTCCGACCGCGGCGTGGATGAGAACCACGTGCCGATTCCGTCACTGCTGGCGGTATCCTCCGTGGAGCAGCACCTGGTCCGTACCAAAAAGCGCACGAAGGTCTCCATCGTTCTGGAGTCCGGCGAGCCGCGTGATGTGCACCAGATGGCAACGCTTCTGGGCTTTGGCGCCCGTGCGATTCATCCGTACCTGGCACACGAGTGCATCTCCGAGCTGATCGACAAGGGAATCCTGGACAAGGATTACCACACGGCCATCGAGGATTACAACAAGGCATTGCTGTCCGGCGTTGTAAAGATCGCAGCCAAAATGGGAATTTCGACCATCCAGTCCTACCAGTCCGCCCGTATTTTCGAGGCCATCGGACTGTCCAAGGATGTGATTGACAGGTATTTCACCGGCACCGTATCCCGCGTCGGCGGCATTGGCATCCAGGAGATTGAGGAGGGCGTTGCATTCCGCCACGATCATGCCTTTGATCCGCTGGGCCTGGGCACAGATACTTCCCTTGACAGCATGGGCTTCCACTGTCTCCGGAGCGGCGAGGACAAGGAGGATCACCTCTACAGTCCCGAGACGATCATCAATCTGCAGCAGGCCGTCCGCAAGGGCAGCTATGATCAGTTTAAGGTGTACACCGATCTTGTGGACGATTCCGGTCATCCGCACACGCTGCGCGGTCTGATGGATTTTGTTCCGCAGCAGGCACCGATTCCGCTGGAAGAGGTGGAGCCGGTGGAGGACATCGTAAAGCGCTTTAAGACGGGCGCCATGTCCTACGGCTCCATTTCGCAGGAGGCGCACGAGACCATGGCCATTGCCATGAACCGGCTGGGCGGCAAGTCCAATACCGGTGAGGGCGGTGAGGATCCGGCACGCTTTGGCACGGAGCGCAACTCTGCCATCAAGCAGGTGGCTTCCGGTCGCTTTGGCGTTACCTCTGCATACCTTGGAAGTGCTGTGGAGATTCAGATCAAGATGGCGCAGGGGGCAAAGCCCGGCGAGGGCGGACATCTTCCGGGCAAGAAGGTGTATCCTTGGGTTGCCAAAACAAGATATTCCACACCGGGTGTATCGCTGATTTCGCCGCCGCCGCACCACGATATTTACTCCATCGAGGATCTGGCACAGCTGATTTATGATCTTAAAAATGCCAACCGCTATGCGCGCATCGCGGTGAAGCTGGTATCAGAGGCAGGCGTCGGCACCATCGCCAGCGGTGTTGCCAAGGCCGGTGCACAGGTCATCCTGGTATCCGGCTATGACGGAGGTACCGGTGCAGCTCCGATTTCCTCCATCCACAATGCCGGCCTTCCCTGGGAGCTCGGCCTTGCAGAGACGCACCAGTCGCTGATTCAGAACGGCCTTCGCGACAGAGTCTGCATTGAGACGGACGGCAAGCTGATGAGCGGCCGTGACGTTGCCATCGCAGCACTTCTGGGCGCAGAGGAGTTCGGCTTTGCAACGGCTCCGCTGGTCTGCATGGGCTGCATGATGATGCGCGTCTGCAGCAAGGATACTTGCCCGGTTGGTGTTGCAACACAGAACGAGGCGCTTCGGAAGCGCTTTGCCGGCAAGCCGGAGTATGTGATGAACTTCATGCTCTTTATTGCCAGACAGCTTCGCGAGATTATGGCTTCCCTCGGCTTCCACACCGTGGCTGAGATGGTCGGACGCACAGATTGCCTCAAGAAGCGCGACAATGTGATCACCCAGAGAGCAGAGGAGGTAGACCTCTCCAAAATTCTGGATCCGGTTTATGCGCATGCAGAGGCGGCTCACTTTGACCGCGAGCACATTTATGATTTCCATCTGGAGAAGACAAAGGATGTATCGGTGCTCCTTCCTGCATTCCATGACGCGCTCCGCAAGGCCAAAATAACGATTCCGTCGGCCGAGCATACGGCAGAGACGACGTTTGCCGGCACCGGAAGCGGACCGGCGCTGCGCACCAATGAGGAGATGCAGCTGGCGGCGTCCAAGGTGAAGCCGATGGAGGTTTCTCTGAAGGTGTCCAGTACGGACCGGTCCTTCGGAACGATTCTCGGCTCCGATGTGACAAGAGTCTTCGGCGGATATCTGCCGGAGGATACCTTTGTCGTGAACGCAGAGGGCGGCGGCGGTCAGTCCTTTGGCGCATTTATTCCGAAGGGCCTCACGCTTCGTCTGACCGGTGATGCAAACGACGGCTTCGGAAAGGGACTTTCCGGCGGAAAGCTGGTGGTGGTTCCCTCGAGAAAGGCACCGTTTAAGGCAGAAGAGAATATCATCATCGGCAACGTGGCGCTGTACGGAGCAACGGCAGGCAAGGCCTATATCTGCGGCGTAGCAGGCGAGCGCTTCTGTGTTCGTAATTCCGGTGCTGTTGCCGTGGCAGAGGGATGCGGTGACCATGGCCTTGAATATATGACGGGAGGCCGCGCCGTGATTCTCGGACCCACCGGCAAGAACTTTGCAGCAGGTATGTCCGGCGGCATTGCCTACGTGCTGGACAGCGATCACACGCTGTATCGCCGTATGAACAAGGATATGGATTCGCTGCAGGAGGTCACAGACAAGTACGACATTGCAGAGCTGAAGGATATCCTTATGGATTACGAGAAGGAAACCGGATCTGCACTTGCTGCAGAAATTCTTGCGGATTTCCAGAACCGCGTATCGGATTTCAAGAAGATTCTGCCGAACGACTACCAGAAGATGCTGGCAGCCATCAGCAAATATGAGGAGCAGGGCATCTCGCATGACAATGCAGTCCTGGAGGCATTTGAGGAGGTGACCGCGTAATGGGCAAGGTAACAGGTTTCCTGGAATATAACCGCAAGAACAATATCGACATTCCGGTACAGGAGCGTCTGACGAATTTTAAAGAGTTTCACCGGCAGATCCCCGAGGAGGAGAGAAGAAAGCAGGGTGCCCGCTGCATGAACTGCGGCGTGCCGCTTTGCCAGTCTGCGATGAAGCTTTCCGGCATGGTCACGGGGTGTCCTCTCCACAATCTGATTCCGGAGTGGAACGATCAGATCTACCATGGACATTATGAGCATGCCTTCTCCAGACTGATTAAGACCAGCAATTTCCCGGAGTTTACGGGGCGTGTGTGCCCGGCTCTGTGCGAGAAGGCCTGCATCAACGGCGAGTACGGCGATCCGGTGACGGTGCACGACAATGAGCTGTTCGTGATCGAGACTGCCTTTGCCAATGGGTATCTTCAGCCGAGAGTGCCGAAGATTCGCAGCGGGAAGAGGGTCGCAGTCATCGGCTCCGGCCCTTCCGGACTTGCAGCAGCGGATGAGCTCAATCACAGAGGGCATCTCGTGACTGTTTATGAACGGGAAGACCGCATCGGCGGTCTTTTGATGTACGGCATCCCGAATATGAAGCTGGATAAGAGCGTGATCTACCGCCGTCAGCATCTGATGGAGGCAGAGGGCGTGGAGTTCCGCACCGGCGTGAATGTGGGCGTGGATGTCACTGCCAGGGAACTGCTCGCATCCTATGATGCGGTTGTCCTGGCCTGCGGAGCCAAGCAGGCCCGCGGCCTCAAGGGCGGTGATCCGAATGAAATCAAGGGAATTTACTACGCGGTGGATTTCCTGACATCGACCACGAAGAGTCTGCTGAACCAGGGACTGGAGACAGACGGAACCTGGAAGGACGCAGAGTCCCGGGATGTGGACACGTTCCTGAAGGGAAATGATTTTATCAGTGCGGCCGGCAAGAACGTTGTCGTTGTCGGCGGCGGCGATACCGGAAATGACTGCATCGGAACGGTGCTGCGTCATGGCTGCAAGTCGGTGACAGCACTCGAGATGATGCCGAAGCCCCCGGTAGAGCGGGCTGAATCCAACCCGTGGCCGGAGTGGCCGAAGGTCCTCAAGACAGATTACGGCCATGAGGAGGCAATTGACCGATTTGGTCACGACCCGAGAGTGTATGAAACCACTGTAAAGGAATTTCACGCGAACAAAAAGGGCGAGCTGAAGGAAATTGTTACGGTGAAGGTGCGCTTTGAGAATCGCCAGATGGTGCTGGTGGAAGGGTCGGAAAAGACCATTCCCTGCGAGCTTCTTCTGATTGCAGCAGGCTTCACCGGCTGCCAGACGTATACGACAGAGGCCTTCGGCGTGGAGCTGACGCCGCGCGGCGTGGTAAAGACCGAGGAGAATCTGTACGCTACGAATGTGCCCAAGGTATTCACGGCGGGTGATATGCACCGCGGTCAGTCGCTCGTTGTGTGGGCTGTGGCTGAGGGACGCCGCTGTGCTCATGACGTGGATGCGTACCTGATGGGATATTCCACCATGCGCGAATCGTAAGAGGTTGCATATTTACAAAGTTTTAAGAAACTGCCGCTAAAATCTTGTTAGAAATGCGGATTGCAGTAGATGGCATACAAGTATACAATCACGTCATCAAACAAGTGCTGCGAGTTGGCCGCATACATCGATTCAGCAAGGGAGCTGAGATCCGGAAATACCGGGTTTCAGCTCCCTTTTATTTTGCAAAGGACTTGCGAAGACGACGATGGAATCGGACGTGCGGCGGCTGCGGCAGCAGGGAGGAGTGAGTATGGAAATCAATGTTAGTACTGTTGCATGGGTGCTCATCGCTTCGGCGTTGATCTACTTCATGCAGGCCGGCTTTGCTCTTTGTGAGGCTGGTTTGACGAGAGCCAAGAATACGGGCAACATTCTGATGAAGAACATGATGGACTTCTGCATCGGAACTCCCTGTTACTGGCTGGTTGGCTTTGGACTTATGTTCGGAAGCCTCAATCCCCTGATCGGCGGATTTGATCCTCTGATCCGCGGTGTCTACGATGCGACCAACAGCACCGTACCGCAGACAATGCCTCTTTGGTGCTATGTCATTTTCCAGACGGTGTTCTGTGCAACAGCAGCAACGATCGTATCCGGATCCATGGCAGAGCGTACCAATTTCAAGGCATACTGCGTATACTCTGCAGCAATTTCTCTTCTGATCTACCCCATCAGCGGACACTGGGCATGGGGCGGCGGCTGGCTTTCCACGCTAGGCTTCCACGATTTTGCAGGATCTGCAGTTGTACATAACGTTGGCGGTGTGATTGCCTGCCTCGGCGCAGCAATGCTCGGACCCCGCATCGGCAAGTACGATCGCAACGGAAAGGCAAGAGCAATTCCCGGTCACAACCTGACCGCTGCAGCACTGGGTGTGTTTATCCTCTGGTTCTGCTGGTTTGGCTTCAATGGCGGCTCTACTGCAGCAATGGCAACCGCAGACGATGCCATCAATGCTTCTACTGCATTCATGACAACGAACCTGGCGGCAGCAGTTGCTACAGTTGTTACGATGATCTTCACCTGGTTCCGTTACGGCAAGCCGGATGTGTCCATGACCTTCAACGGCGCTTTGGCCGGACTGGTAGCCATCACAGCAGGATGTGACTGTGTTTCTCCGGTTGGTGCCTTCTTCATCGGTCTGGTTGCAGGCTTCCTGGTGGTTCTGTCGGTTGAGTTCTTTGACAATGTAGCGAAGATTGATGATCCGGTCGGTGCCGTATCCGTACATATGGCCAACGGCATCTGGGGCACCATTGCAGTCGGGCTTTTCTCTACCGGTGCAGACGGAGTTGGCGTAGGTCTCTTCTACGGCGGCGGCTTTGCACAGCTTGGCGTTCAGGTATTGGGCATTGTTGCTATCGATGCATACGTACTGATCATCATGTTCATTGTATTCAAGCTCATTGATAAGACCATCGGCCTTCGCGTTCCGGCACAGGTTGAGATTGACGGTCTTGATATGCATGAGCACGGCTTGGCAAGTGCTTATTCCGGATTCGCTATCACCGATGTCACCAACATGGAAATGAGCGTCAACGACAACACCGATCTCGGTGAGGGCGATTACGAGAAGGCTACCGATGTGCAGAAGGATGCTGCTGTCAAGGTTGTTACTGCTCCTGCAGCGGTTCCGGAGCTGGACACCGGAATGCACAAGGTTTCCATCATCTGCCGTCTGTCCAAGTTCGATGAACTCAAGCGGGCACTGAATGAGCTCGGTGTTACCGGCATGACAATGACGCAGGTTATGGGCTGCGGCATCCAGAAGGGCTCCATGGAGCGTTACCGTGGTGCAGTTGTGGACTCCACACTGCTGCCGAAGGTTAAGGTTGAGGTTATTATTTCCAAGATTTCCGTAGACAAGGTTATTGAGGCAGCTAAAAAGTCTCTTTACACCGGTCACATCGGAGACGGAAAGATTTTCGTTTACAACGTAGCAAGAGTTGTAAAGGTTCGTACCGGCGAAGAGGACTTCGCAGCGCTGCAGGATGTAGAGTAAGCATTCCTTCGGCAAGTTACTTCAATAGTTTCGGCGGTGCTGCCCCGCGGCGGCACCCATTCGGCTCAGGCAAGAGGACATTCGTCTTAGGGCCTGAGCACCCCCTCCGGAATCTATACCGTTTAAGCACAGCCTGGCGGTATTTATTCATCAGGGCCTCTGCACACACCTTCCTCCGTGCAGAGGCCCTTTTTATATCCTGAGGGTATCATGAGATCCGGTGGGGACGGTGAGCCAGGATGGGTGGTGCTCATGAAATCGCACCACCCATTCCTGGCTCACCGTCTCCAAATGGCCGCTTGCATTTGACTCGGCGCTTCTTTACACTTGTGAGGTTGTCATGAAAATGTCTGCGCAGCTGTGTCTGTGCCTTAAAGGAAGATATACGCGATGAAACAGGAATGGAAGGATCAAATCGAAGCCGGAGAGAATCTGGAGATCAATGCGAAGGAGCTGGATGCGCTGGAGCCCGGCGAATACCTGCTGGTGGATACCAGAGACGAAAGCGACTATGAGCATGGCTTTATCCCCGGATGTGTTCTGTTTTCTCCGGAGAAGGTCCGGGAGTATGCGGATGGCAGGCAGCTGACACCGTTTTCGCAGGAGCGGAGAATTGTCCTTTACTGTAAATACGGAACCATCACCCGCGATCTTGCGCAGGAACTGCGCGAGAGTGGCTTTTATGCCCAGAGTCTGGCAGGCGGCTACGGCGCATGGGCTCTCCATGCCATTCAGAAGCAGGCAGAGGATGAGATCCTGCGGGAGAGGATTGAAACCTCTCTTCAGAAGGGACGGTTTCATAAGGATCTTCTGAACCCGTTTGCACGTGCCATTCTGAAATATCAGCTGATCCGGAATGGAGATCACATTGCGGTCTGCATTTCCGGTGGCAAGGATTCCATGCTCATGGCCAAGCTCTTCCAGGAATTTCAGCGGCATGGACAGTTTTCGTTTGAGCTGACATTCCTGTGTATGGACCCTGGGTATAACGAGGCCAACCGGCATATTATTGAGAACAACGCAAGGCTCCTGGGGATTCCGCTTACCTTTTTTGAAACGACGATTTTCGATACCGTGTACAAGGTTACATCGTCTCCGTGCTATCTGTGCGCCAGGATGCGGCGCGGACATTTATATAAGAAAGCGCAGGAGCTTGGCTGCAACAAGATCGCGCTGGGACACCATTACGATGATGTGATTGAGACGGCACTGATGGGGATGCTGTACTCCGGTCAGTGGGCCGGCATGCTGCCGCGGCTTCGCAGTACGAATTTTGACGGAATGGAACTGATCCGGCCGATGTATTTTATCCGGGAGGATGACATCAAGGCGTGGCGCGACCGCAATCACCTGCATTTTATTCAATGTGCCTGTCATTTTACAGATACCTGTACGACCTGCGCTGCTGAGGCCGGGGAGGAAGGCAGCTCCCGTACGGGGCACAAAAGGATGGAGACCAAGCGCATCATTGCCGAGCTGAAGAAAAGCAATCCAATGCTCGAATCCAATATCTTTCACGCCACAGAGAACGTCTGTGTGGATAAGCTTTTGGGCTACAAAAAGGATGGCGTGCATCACAGCTTTCTGGAAGGGTTTGAGTGAGCAGGCGTAATTCACAATTCAGAGCCATTCGCAAAAGCGCTGCCGCGCAGCTCTGAATTGTTACTAAATCTTCCTGCTGATTTTGTTATATTTTTTCTGCGCTGTGCATCTATCTTTTTGGGACGTGGTAGTGTATGCTAGTAAAGCATTGCTTTGAGTACAATATCTTGTGCTCATCCATAAACCGAATTACAAGATATTGCACATCTGATGTGATGTATTCGAAATAGTCAGTCGGAGGGAGAACAGCATGGCAGTAAGTGAGACATCAATGGTGAAGACAAACGTTATTAAAAGAAATGGGCAGGAGGTTGACTTCAATATTGCGAAGATTATCCACGCAATTCAGAAGGCAAACGCAGAGGTAAGCGGCATCTATCAGATGAACGAGTACCAGATCAATGCGGTTGCAGACAACATTGCCAAGAAGGTACAGAGCGCACCCCATGCTGTCAGCGTAGAGGATATTCAGGATATGGTAGAGACCGGCATCATGGAGATGCGGGGCTACGAGGTTGCACAGAAATATGTCCGCTACCGCTACAAGAGAGAGATTTCCCGTAAGGCCAACACCACCGACAACGGCATTCTGGCACTGATCAATCAGCAGAATGAAGAGGTGAAGCAGGAGAACTCCAACAAGAATCCGGTCATCAACTCCACGCAGCGCGACTATATGGCGGGCGAGGTGTCGAAGGACCTGACCAAGCGTGTTCTTTTGCCGGAGGACATTGTTAAGGCGCATGAGGAAGGAATCATTCATTTCCATGACTCGGATTACTATGCGCAGAAGGAGCACAACTGCGACCTGATCAACCTTGAGGATATGCTGCAGAACGGCACGGTCATCAGTGAGACACTGATCGAGAAGCCGCACAGCTTTTTTACCGCCTGCAACGTTACGACGCAGATCGTA
This sequence comes from Paludibacteraceae bacterium, assembly GCA_963629395.1. Classification (GTDB taxonomy): domain Bacteria; phylum Bacillota; class Clostridia; order Lachnospirales; family Lachnospiraceae; genus CAG-791. The sequence continues at coordinate 13,187 of CAVGIV010000026.1, forward strand.
GCGCAGGTTGCCTCCAACCAGTACGGCGGCCAGTCTTTTACGCTCTCGCACCTGGCGCCTTTTGTTGACGTATCCCGCAGGAAGCTGACGCGGCAGGTATGTGAGGAGAGAAAGCTGACGGGGGAGCCGCTGGATGATGCCATCATCAGCAAGATCGTAGAGAATCGTCTGGGCGAGGAGATCCGTTCCGGTATCCAGACCATTCAGTACCAGCTGATTACGCTGATGACCTGTAACGGACAGGCTCCGTTTGTGACTATGTTCATGTATCTGGAGGAGGTGCCGGAGGGGCAGACACGAGATGATCTGGCCAGAATCATCCAGGAGGTTCTGCTGCAGAGAATGCAGGGCGTCAAGAACGAGAAGGGTGTATGGATCACACCGGCCTTCCCGAAGCTGATTTATGTACTGGACGAGAATAACATTCACCCGGAATCTCCGTATTATTATCTGACAGAGCTGGCGGCGAAATGCACGGCAAAGCGCATGGTGCCGGACTACATCTCTGCCAAGAAAATGAAGGAGTATAAGAACGGCGACGTCTATCCGTGTATGGGCTGCCGGTCCTTTTTAACCCCGGATACAGAAGGCCTGGGTCCGGAGGGACGGCACAAGTATTACGGGCGGTTTAATCAGGGCGTTGTGACCATCAACCTGGTGGATGTTGCCTGCTCCTCGTACGGAGATATGGAGGCGTTCTGGAAGATTTTCGATGAGCGGCTGGAGCTGTGCCACCGGGCACTTCGCTGCCGTCATGAGCGGCTTTTAGGAACAGTCTCGGATGTTGCACCCATCCTATGGCAGTACGGTGCGCTGGCACGCCTGAAGAAGGGGGAGAAGATTGACCGTCTCCTGTACAACAATTATTCGACCATCAGCCTGGGCTATGCCGGACTGTATGAGATGTGCATGCGGATGCTGGGCGTATCTCATACGGACCCGCAGGGAAAGGAGTTTGCACTCAAGGTAATGCAGCATTTGAATGACAAGTGCTCGCAGTGGCGCCGGGAGGAGAACATCAGCTATTCACTCTACGGCACACCGATGGAATCCACGACCTATAAGTTTGCAAAGTGCCTGCAGAAGCGCTTCGGCATCATCAAGGACGTAACGGACCACAACTACATCACCAACAGCTACCATGTAAATGTCCGGGAGAACATTGATGCCTTCACCAAGCTTCGTTTCGAAGCGGACTTCCAGAGGCTTTCTCCGGGCGGTGCCATCAGCTACATTGAGGTGCCGAATATGCAGAACAACATTCCGGCGGTGCTCTCTGTGATGCAGTATATTTATGACAACATCATGTATGCGGAGCTGAATACGAAGTCGGATTACTGTGAGGTCTGCGGCTACGACGGCGAGATTAAGATCGTAGAGGATGAGAGCGGCAAGCTGGTATGGGAGTGCCCCAACTGCGGAAACCGCGATCAGGCGAAGATGAGTGTGGCGCGGAGAACCTGCGGCTACATCGGTACGCAGTTCTGGAATCAGGGACGCACGCAGGAGATTAAGGACCGAGTGTTGCATCTGTCGAATAAGACGTTTGAATAGAAATCCTATAAATTACCGGAAGAATCGCATACGGCGGAAAAACGTCGGATTGGACCTGGAGATCCCTATTTTGAAAAGGACAAAAAATATTTTGTAGGGGTGAAGCTATGAAGGGGAATTCTGTCACTGAGTTTATTGATGATATCTTAACCGTAGGCGGCCCGGAGAAGGAATTTGTTTTCTGAAATAGATTTTACATTCTTGAGACAGTATATAATGAAAAGGCCGGTGAAATGGAACTGCGCATTGATGAGTACGATCGGCCGGATCCAATGAATACATCGTTGGATAAGTACATAAGAACATATATTTTTGCTGGAAGGAATTACGAAGAATGCGTTTTGAAATTTGAAAATGCAAGAATTTTCTGTGGTTTATCAATTTATGAGGCAGAATCTGAAATTGAGGTGTTATTTGGGTAGCTACACAGGAAAACGAGATGAGTGCTGAGAGTTATTGCACTGTCAAGCAAAAATGAAAATGTCTCGAAATAGTTAAAACATAGGCCCCGGGGTTCCGGGGCTTTTGTGTCTTTTGAATGTCGGATTCTTCTTGTGGGTGATTAATATATTACCGTTCTCTTTCTTCCTCGGCAGGGTTGTATTGCGGCTTCGGATATTCTTGTATTTCTGTTCGCTCTGCGTACTCGCAAAACATCTCCAACACGGCATTATAAATTGGGACTATATTCCTATCTTCCGCAGAAACAACCCCTGGATTAACAATGTGTCCATTGTTTTCCACTTCGATTTTCCCATGCTCGAAATCAACAATCAGAGACATACTTTGATTTTCCAGGATGCATGTTAACCTATTTTCTATATCTCCCGGACCAGCGATTAACCCATATTGGTCAGCAATATCTTGTACAAGATCCACGAAACCAGCAACGATTGTCTCGCGTATTTTTCTCTCTCGAGCCTCCTCAAGCGCTCTTTCAGCCTGCGCAGAAAAGAATACGTCTTTTAACAAAAGCTTTTGATTTGATAAGATCGCAGAAGATTGTTTTTGTATGATTTCTTCCGTTTTCCTTACACGCTTTTCAGAGAATCTATTATCGCCGCAGAAGGAAAATTCGAAATCCCGCAACTCCTTAACTCGCTCGCGAATATTGTCCGTTAACATAAGCTGCCCTGTTCGCGTGAAATCCGAACCTATTTTAGGGGAGCATCCATACAATGCATCTCCAACATGATCAAGGTCGCTTTCCGGTACATTGCAAAGCAAAGAAAGATTCATATCAAAAACAGGCGCCATTTGTTTAACTTGTAGCGTATCATTGTCGAACAATACACCATAATTTCCTGCATGTCTGTCCAAATTAAAGCAAATAGAATCTGTCACAACCATTTCTCGAAATTGCTCCTCGCATCCAATAGAAGAGAAGTATCTCAAAGCATTCTCTGCACTGATTTCTGTATTTCGGAAAACTTTGGCTATCGATGCATACCCAAGTTCTTCATTCGTGAACAGGTTGCATCTTGATGCTAGTTTCCCATGCAAATTTCCTGCTTGATACTGTACACTGTTTTCACGGCATATAACCGCTGCAATTTCCGATGCAATAGCTTCGCAGTATGGCTCGATTTGCTCGCCAATTTCTCCAGCACGCTTATACAGAAAAATGTCGGAGCCAAACTGCCCAAAGTCATCCTCTTTCCGAAAACACTTGCGGAAAGAACCGTCACACGTTAACTCCGGCGAAGTAGAAGAGAAGGTCTCTGCAGCCAGGCCAACTCCTTCGAAAGCAAGTTTTGAGATTGTATCCGTGAACTGATTGGCATACAGCGACACATCTTTCCACTCCACAGCCTCGTCGTCTCTCTTAACCCAAAACGTATCATTGATGGAGGCAGCATGTGTCGTTGCAATAAATCCCTCTTTCGTATTACACCCGAGTGATACCATGAGGCGTTGCAAATGCGCGTTATGTTTTGATGCTTGCCTTGCGGAGATCCATGATTCAATTTCGGACATGCCGATTGGTAGAGATCCAAAGGTGGTAGACAAAGACAGGATTGGCTCCTCTGACACAATTCCTTCGGATTCCCGGATTTCCGCAACAATATTATCTTTATTCATGAGAAGATAGGTCACGATAGCCACCTCCCGAATTATTGTCGTACTACAATCATTATACAAAATATGTCGGATTATACAGCAGGAAAACAAAAACGGGGCAGCATAAGCCGCCCTTCCTGTCACATTTCTTGCACACTCATCCGTACATTTCGTCCCACAATTCGTATGCCTCGTCCTCATCATACTCATTTGATTTCTTTCCGGAAGAAGAGTTGCTATGGCCGTGTTTGTAGCATTTTCCCTTGCCCGTTGCATACGCATGGCAACCGCTAACACTGCACTCGTGGGTACTGCAATACTTGCTACCAGAAACGGGTTTTCGTTTGCATCCATATACACTGCATAATCCCGATGGCTGTTTTGGAAGATGGTCGCGGCAATACTCGTACGACCCGGCTGTCTCTGCATAGCAACCATCCTTTTTGCAAGTGTGGCTGCTGCAGTACTGACCATACCGACTGCGTGCGTTTTTGCAGGATGAGTGTCTGCACTTGTGGGAGTAGCAGTAGGAATAATCGTTGTAGCACTCCCGATTGCATTTCTCGTATCGATAATTGCAGGTCCTTTTGTATTTTGCTTCTGCTGAGATTCCGAAAATGCTCATCACAGCAATACATGTTAGAACAAAAAAGATTCTCTGGATATATTGTCTTATCATTTCTTCCCCTTCTTTGTGTCTCACGCCAGTCAAGTCCTAATTTGTGTGTAAATTGCTCTTAGGTGTCTTTGGTACAAGGGATGCATTGCATCCCCTAACTATATACCAGCTCTCTTGAGGGACCTGTCAAGGGTGCGTAAGCACCTCGAAGAGGTTCCCTTGACAGATTTCTCAAGAGTGCGGTTCCTCTATGCCGCTTTCAGCTGCAGTTGTTCCTTCGCTGTTTTAACCAGCTCCGGAACAGCATCGGATGCCATCAATGCAGCATAGGTTTCGGGACTGAAGATCAGCTCGAATTCCTGCCTGGTCGTGATCTGTTGAAAGAAGCTGTAGAATTTCTTCCTGATTCAATGTAACATTGAACTGAACCATTGGGTTCGTCCTCCTCGGTGTTATGTTGGTTTTGGTAGATCTTCATTATACCTAAGAGGCCGAGCCCGTGGCTCTTTTCAATTTTTCAATTTACACCATTATATAGACGTAACCTGGAATCGACGCTGCGAGACGGAGAGAATTTCAAAAAGGCGAAGGAATCGTTTGCCTGCCGATAAGAAGGAGGATTGCATCATGAATGAAACACTCAAGGTATTAGAGACAAGGCGGAGCTGTCGTAATTTTAAGCCAGATATGATCAAAGACGAGGAATTGCAAGCGGTCATTCAGGCCGGTACCTATGCAGCCAGCGGTATGGGCCGGCAGAGCCCGATTATCATTGCAGTCACGAATCCCGAAATGGTGAAGGAGTTTTCCAAGGTGAATGCATCCATCATGGGAGCTTCAATTGATCCGTTTTATGGGGCCCCGGTTATTCTGGTGGTATTGGCCAACAGGGCTGTGCCGACCTATCGGTATGATGGTTCGCTGGTGATGGGGAATCTGATGAATGCAGCAGAGAGCCTGGGGCTGGGCAGCATTTGGATTCATCGTGCCAAAGAGGAGTTTGAGTCTGCATTCGGCCAGAATCTGCTGAAGGAACTGGGAATTGAAGGGGACTATGAGGGAATCGGTCACTGCGCGTTGGGATACAGAGCAGAACCGGCAAAGGAGGCTGCTCCCCGAAAGGCAGATTACGTGTATTACGTTAAGTGAGTATAGATTCTGGGGCAGTGCAGGGATCCGCTTTTTTTCGCACAGAAGTCAGAGACTGCAACCGAGGAAGACCGTCAGGTGCTGCCCGGGATTTTTACAGTAACAGATACTTTTGTGGTGTGTTTGAGACGCGAATAAACGCATGCGTGGTGAAGGGTATGGAACACAGACAGTTTAGAGAAAAGAGTATCCGGTATGTGATTTTGGCTATGGCAATAGCCGGCATTATTGTGGGAGTTGCCCGGCGGGAGCCGAAGGTTGTGCTGCGCAAGGCGGCTAATATTTGCTTTGAATGTATCGGAATCGGGTGAATAGTGTATCTTCAGAGGAAAAGAGAGGGACCTTATCATGCAAAAAAAGGCACACCGGCAAGGCGTTCGGCGAAAGGTGGTACAGGTTGTATCGGCACTTTTACAGAACTGCCGATGGACCGGCTGGGGAAAAAGCCTGATATATACCGGGGCACTGAAGAATTTCTGCGTTCCGGGCATGAACTGCTACAGCTGCCCTGCAGCGATCGGTGCCTGTCCCATCGGAGCGCTGCAGGCAGTGGTCGGCAGCAAGAAGAAATTTCCATTTTATGTACTGGGATATCTTGCGCTGATCGGTGTTCTGTTGGGACGCTTTGTCTGCGGCTGGCTGTGCGTATTCGGCCTTGTTCAGGAGCTTTTGTATAAGATACCGGTTCCGAAGCTTACCGTTCCAAAGCGTCTGGACCGGGCACTTCGATGGATGAAATACGCTGTCCTGGCGGTATTTGTTCTGCTGCTGCCGGCCCTTTTGAAGGTGAACAATGGCTTGTCCTCGGTTCCGTATTTTTGCAAGCTGATCTGTCCCGTTGGAATTCTGGAGGGGGCAATTCCGCTGGCCATTTTGGACGAAGGCGTTCGCGGAATGCTGGGAGTGCTGTTTCAGTGGAAGCTGTTCCTGCTCATTTTGATTGTGCTGCTGTCCATGACGATTCATCGTCCGTTCTGCAAGTATGTCTGTCCGCTGGGAGCCTTTTACGGCTTATTCCAGAGAATCAGCTTCCTGAAGCTGAAGGTGGAAACGGATAAATGTACGGGATGCGGAGCCTGCAGCAGACAGTGTAAAATGAATGTGGATGTGACGCACAATCCCAACAGTGCAGAGTGTATTCGGTGCGGAGCCTGCGCGAGCGCATGTCCTACCGGAGCACTGCACTTCAATGTTGTGCGAAGCGGGCGGCCGGATTGCGCGAGTGAGGGCCCAAAGGCCGGAAAACAATGAGATAGAGGTAAAGGCTCTGGCGGTAAGGAAAGGGGAAAGCGTATATGAAAAAGAAAATGGTTGCGACCGTTCTGCTGGCGGCACTACTGGCAGGTACTTTGGCGGCATGCGGCAGTAAGAGCACGCAGGACGATGCATCTGCAGAGAGCACGTCAGCATCGGAGACAAGCGCAGCTGCGGATGCAGCAGACTATGTAGATATCGATGATTCGACGGGACTTGCAATCCGGCAGTGGGTTGGAAGCTTTGCCGACTGTGCCGGCAGTGAGAATAGCGGTATTGCACCGTGGTGCAGCATGCTGGATGCGGAAAAAGGAGTTCGTTCCTGTGAGATAGAAGCAATTGTAGAAGATTTTCCGGAGGGATTCGACGAAACTTCGATTACTTCGTATGAGGAGCTTCAGAAGTACCGATCCGAATACTGGTTTCCGGAGATTATTTTCGTCTTGGATCAGAGTTTAACAGAGGAAGAGCTTCGGGAGATCCTCGATCCGTATGTGGAAAATACGGATTATACGCTGACACAGTTTACGACCGAGAGCGGCCGTGTCATGTATCAGGTGGATCATTCACCCACGGAATCCACGGAGGTGATTTCGGAGTATGCATCGGAAGAAACGAAGGCTCTGCTGGAGTCTATGAAGGCTGACTGGGAGAAGCAGCGCCTGCAGATAGATTATGTGGAATACCAGGCGTCCACCGGCATTTCGTTCCAGACCGTGGATTATGACGGCAATACCGTGGACAGCTCCGTTTTCAAGGATGCAAAGATCACAATGGTGAACATCTGGGCGACCACCTGCTCCTTCTGTATTGAGGAAATGCCGGATCTGCAGGAGCTGAACGACGAAATGGAGGATTTGCAGGTTCTCACGCTTCTGACGGATGTACGCAGCCTGGATGATGAGGACGGCGTAGAGGAAGCCCATGACATTATGTCGGCGCAGAAGGTGACGCTGCCGGTGCTTCTGGATACAGATGAGCTGGATGAATGCTTCCCGGCGGTCGGTACACCGACCAGCTACCTTTTGGATCAGGACGGCAACATTCTGGGACGCCCGAAGGTGGGAATGGCCAGCAAGGAAAGCTATGCGCAATGGGTTCAGGATGCGCTGGACCAGATGGGATAGTTACGGAAACGGACAGTGAGGATGACATGCATATCGGTGAAATTATGACGGCAGATTCTGCAAACGGCATAGGAATCCGGCTGACGATCTTTGTCTCCGGGTGTCTGAACCACTGCCCCGGCTGTTTTCAGCCGCAGACCTGGGACTTTGATTACGGCAAACCGTATACCCCGGAGATGGAGGATCAGATTCTGGAGGAACTGTCCAAGCCGTTTTATGACGGCTTAACGCTCTTGGGAGGAGATCCCATGGAGCTTCCGAATCAAAAAGAGCTGTACGCGCTTTTGCAGAGGATCCACAACGAGCTGCCGACGCGGACCATATGGGCCTATACGGGGTACCTGTATGACCGGGATCTTGTCCCTGGCGGAAAGCGCTACATCGAGGGAATAACAGATCCGTATCTGGATCTGATTGATGTCCTGGTGGATGGACCGTTTGTGGAGGCACAGAAAAAGGTGACGCTGAACTTCCGAGGCTCCGCCAATCAGCGCATCATTGAACTGAAAGAGACCAGGAAAACGGGGCAGATCGTATTAAGCGCGTTGAATAACTAAGGCGCAGCGCCTGCCCTTGCAGGTGTACCACAACGTATACAAAAAGAGAGCCATGCACATATATGCATGGCTCTCTTTTACTCTGAATGGGACAGCATCATTTCCACAGGGGAAGAGTGAAAGTCTATAACAGAATCCAGAAGCCTGTTTCTGTTCAGAATGACACCTATGTCACTTCCACGTTGCTGTCAGTGTAACGGCGGGAATGCGGGTGCGGTAGAGGGTGCATTTTTCCTTCTCATTCGTGGTGATATAGGCGTAGGGACCGACGATGGTCAGATCCTCTGCCTCGTAAGGGATATCAATGGTCCATACCCCGATGTACTTGCCCTCGGTGGTGAAGACATTGATGCGCTGCTTGCTCTTCCAGTCGTAGGCCTTAAAGCCGGCACTGACCGCATAGATAAAGGATCCGTCGGTGGCGATGCCCTGGGAGCTGAAGTTCTGGGCGTAATATTCATCCACCGGTGTGATGGAGAGCGTTTCCATGTCGTCGTTGAGCACGCAGAAGGAATTGCGGCTGTCGTCATTGCGCCCGATCAGATAGAAGTGATGATCGGCGTAGGCAATTGCCCAGATATGGGTCAGCAGGGGGAAGTTATATTCCCGGACCTCGTTTAGGTCCTCATCCAGCTCCATCACGCCGCTGGGATAGCCCTTGCAGGTGCCGCCCTCTGCAATGTAGAGATGGCCGTTGTTCGGGTTGTAGCAGATGCCGTTTCCGTGATCAAACGCAAGGTTCCGTACCGCCTTTACAGCCTTTCCGGTGGAGAGATCGTACTTGGTCAGAATGGTTTCATAATGAGACAGATCACCATTGTTGTATGCACTGTCGTTGATGGAAGCGGCGGTAACCAGATAGGTTGTGCCGTTTTCTTCGTATACGCAGGAGCCCTGCGTGCTCTTAAAGGAGTATTTGGTGTTCTCCGGCTTGCCGGCATTGACCGTTAGGACCGAGCGGCAATAGGTGTTGCCGGAATGAAGATTTCGTACGGAAGCGAGGTTGCTGTAGAAATTTCCGGTATTGGTGTCAATCCAGCCGCTGAATTTATGCCTCGGGTTTGTGAAGAGGTTGCCGGAAAGAGTCGTCTTCTTGTCATAGATGCCGTATGAATCCGCCATGTCTCCCAGCAAGGCGCCGTTTCCTTCATAATGAATGATGTACATCTGCGGCTCCCAGAGCGCATAGAGGGTCATACTGCCGGCGTCCTCCGGATAGGTTTCCTGGTCCTCATATTCGCAGACCGTACCGGCCGGATTCGTCATCCAGCCGCGGAATACATAGCCGTACCGTGTGAAGGTGCAGGCAGGAAGCTTGTCCTTGCCGGCTTCCAGAACGGCAGCATCCATTTCGCCGGTCCCGCCGTTGGCATGAAAGGTGACGGTTTCGGAAACGGCATAGGCGCAAAGGGCAGCAGGACGCAGGGCAGAGAGGCTGCCCGTCTTATCTGCCTGTATAACCGATGGAAAATATGTCAAAATAAGTGCCGCGAGGCCGCCCAGCCAAACGGAGCGGATGAGAGCGGATCCGGAATGTTTCATATGGTTTGCCTGTGATATACTCTGATGTGCCGGCATCGCCGGTGTATTAATAAATAGATATCAATTTCGAACTGCAACAGGCATCAGATGTGCGTGTCGCAGATCAAACGCCAGTAATTATAGCATAAGTAAGCAGCCATTTTCGCAGAGCAATGAGCTGATTACCATAGAAAGGATGAAGATGAAAGAGACAACGAATCGCGAATACTGGAAGCCGTCGAATCTGCTGTATCCGGTGCCGGCGGCAATTATTACCTCCTCGGACGGAGAGGGACACGATGACATGATGACGGCCGCCTGGGTGGGAACGGTTTGCTCGGATCCGGTGATGGTATCCGTGTCGATTCGGCCCTCCCGGCTGACCCATGATTACATTGAGAAAACGGGAGAATTTGTTATCAATCTGACAACCAGAAAGCTGACCTATGCGACAGACTGGGTGGGCGTGAAGAGCGGCAGGGACGTTGATAAATGGAAGGAAATGAAACTGACAAGACTTCCCTCGAAGCATGTGAAGGTACCCGGCATTGCGGAGAGTCCGTTGTGTCTGGAGTGCGTTGTCCGCCACAAGCTGGAGCTCGGTGCACACGATATGTACGTCGCCGAGGTCCTTTCGACGGATGTAGATACGACTCTTCTGGATGAGAAGGGACGTCTGGATCTGGAACGTGCGGACCTGATTGCCTATTCACACGGTGAATACTATGCCTTGGGAGAAAAGCTTGGCAAGTTCGGATATTCCGTGCGGAAATCATGAGTTACATTTAGATGTACTGGCATCACAGAATGACACGGAGGAATGATGAGCAAGCTGTATTTGGAATGCTATTCCGGCATCAGCGGAGATATGACGGTAGGTGCGCTTCTGGGTCTGGGAGCAGACCGCGGGAAGCTGGAAAAGGCGCTTGGCAGTGTGCCGGCAGAGGGCTTTCGCATTCAGATTTCACAGGTATTAAAGAGCGGCATTGAGGCCTGGGACTTTGATGTGATTCTGGACGAGGCTCACGAGAATCATGACCATGACATGGAGTGGCTGTTCGGCGCGCCGGCAGAAGCGCCGCATGTGCATGGGGATGCACATGCTCACAGTCGCGGCGAGGAATCCGGCTGTCACAGCGCGAATCAGGCGTGTGCCGCAGGTTTTGGACAGGATGAACACCACACTCATGAGGGGCACTCATCCCATGATGCGCATCCGCATGGAGGACACCATCACGAGCACCGGAACCTGGAGCAGGTATATGCTATTCTCGACCGGACGCAGATGTCTGAGAATGCAAGAGCACTTGCCAGGCGCATTTTTGGGATTGTGGCAGAGGCGGAGGCCGAGGTTCACGGGAAATCCATCGATGAGGTGCATTTCCATGAGGTTGGCGCCATTGATTCCATTGCGGATATCATTGCCATTGCTGTCTGCTACGATGACTTGCAGGTAAGAGAGAATATTACAGAGGTTATCGTACCGGTTCTGTACGAGGGGACCGGGACCGTGCGCTGCCAGCATGGGATCCTGCCGATACCGGTACCGGCTGTTGCGGCTATTGCACGCAGCCATGGACTGCGGCTGCACATCATGCCGGATGCCGGAGAATTCGTCACACCGACCGGAGCGGCTGTCGCTGCGGCGCTTCGAACCGGGGATGAGCTTCCGTCTGAATTTGTGATCAGAAAGACCGGCCTCGGTGCAGGGAAAAGGGAGTATAAACGGGCAGGAATTCTCCGTGCTATGCTGCTGGAAGGATGAGGGCTATGTTTACACTTCCGTCCGAATTTGAAAATCGAATGAGAGCGCTTCTGGGAGATGCGGAGTACGAAGAGTTTCGAGCTTCCTATGAGAAGCCGCGGGCGAGAGGCCTGCGGCTGAATCCGCTCAAGCTCCCTGCAGAGTGGGAATGCTCCGAAAACAAAAATCCCGGAGAGGATGGATCGGAGACGGATCATCCGATGCAGAGGCAGAGCCTTGTATACCCTTGGGAAGAGGCGCATGCAAGAGTACCGGCGGCGCTGGAAAATCTTCATCTTCGCCCCATTCTGTGGGCATCCTATGGCTTTTATTACCCGGAGGAGGAGCGGCCGGGTAAATCGCCGCTGCATGAGGCTGGTCTGTATTATCTGCAGGAGCCCAGCGCCATGGCGGTTGCGACCCTTGCGGCGCCACGGCCCGGAGAAAAGGTCCTGGATCTGTGTGCAGCTCCCGGCGGCAAGAGCACAATGCTGGCCGGAATGCTGATGGGGGAGGGCCTTCTTGTATCCAATGAGATTCACCCGCAGAGGGCCCGTATCCTGTCCCAGAACGTGGAGCGTATGGGAATCCCGAATGCAATCGTAACCAACGAAACGCCGGAGCATCTGGCGGAGCACTTTGCCTCGTACTTTGACTGCGTGGTTGTAGACGCTCCCTGCTCGGGAGAGGGGATGTTCCGCAAGGAGGAGCAGGCTCTGGAGCTGTGGAGCGAAGAAAACGTGCGGTCCTGTGCTGCCCGGCAGGAGCAAATCCTGGATCAGGCGGCCAAGATGGTGGGGCGCGGCGGGAGACTTGTGTATTCAACCTGCACCTTTGCGCCGGAGGAGGATGAGCAGACCATTGCTGACTTTTGCCGGCGTCATCCGGAATTCAAGGTATGGAATGTGCCGGAGCACCTTGGGGGACGCATGGGCGTCTTTGGGTTTTCCTGCGGGCGGCCGGAGTGGAGCGTTTGCAGCAGCGGCAATGCGGCGATGCCGGAGACGGCAGGGACGATCCGCTTATGGCCGCACAGACTGGACGGAGAGGGACATTTTGCGGCGGTTCTCGTGAAAGAGGGAGCAAGGCCGCAGGAGTCGTTCCCTTCTGCCGGTGCAGACGATTTTCTGATGTCCTTTCCTGATGAGAAACGCACGGCCGGCGGCCGCAGTAAATCAAAAGGAGGCAAACGCACAGCAGGCAAAAAAGGAAATGAAACTGCAGCCAGCTCCGGCGAGGAGATGCTTGGGGCGGCGCGCAGCTTCCTTGCGGAGGCTGTTCGGGGCGATGCACTTCTGCAGCTGGCCCGGAAGGCAGGGAGCGTGCCGAAACGCTTCGGAGAGGATCTGTATCTGATGCCCTATGGACAGCAGATTGCCACCGATGGCCTGCGGGTGCTTCGCCCGGGACTGTGGCTTGGAACCATGCAAAAGGGACGCTTTGTGCCGTCCCATTCCCTGGCCATGAGTCTTCATGCCGGGGACGCCTGCCGGACCATGGAGCTTTCGGCAGGGGGCGGGGATGCGGAGCGGTATCTTCGCGGAGAATCGCTTCCCTGTGATCCGGCGCAGAAGGGCTGGGTTCTCATTACAACGGAGGGAATTTCCCTTGGCTGGGGAAAGGCTTCGGGCGGAATGCTTCGAAATCACTACCCCAAGGGATTGCGGAGGCTGACATGATTTATCTGGATCACGCGGCAACGTGCCCGATGCGGCAGCAGGCACTGACACAGATGACGGAGGCGCTGCAGAGCATTTACGGCAATGCAAGCCCGTCCTATCCGGCTGCGCAGCAGGCGAGGGCGAGACTGGACGGCGCCAGAACGGTGTTGGCAGAGACCATTGGCGCAGACTGGAAGGAGATATTTTTCACCTCGGGCGGAACTGAGGCAGACAACTGGGCGCTTATCGGAGCCTACGAGGCCCTGCGTCAGCTGCAGAAGGTCGACGGGACTAATGGGCACATCATTACAACGCAGATTGAGCACCATGCCGTTCTGCATACCTGTGAATACCTGGAGAGCAGAGGCGTGAGTGTGTCCTATCTTCCGGTCGACAGTCAGGGCTTTGTGCAGGCAGAGGTACTTGAAAAAGAGCTGGAGAACCATCCGGATACGTTTCTTGTATCAGTGATGCTGGCCAACAATGAAATCGGGACCGTTGAGGATGTCTCTGCACTGGCGGCGGCTGTACGCCGTGCGGAATCGAAAACAGGACACCGAATTCTGTTTCATACAGATGCGGTACAGGCCTACGGGAAGATTCCGATGGACGTGAAGACATTGGATGTGGATCTTCTGTCCGTCAGCGCGCACAAGCTGGGGGGACCGAAGGGGATTGGATTTCTGTATATTCGGAAGGGGACTGTCCTGGGTTCCCTTATGCACGGCGGCGGGCAGGAAAGCGGACGCCGGGCCGGGACGGAGAATGTGCCGGCGGCCATTGGGTTTGCGGCTGCAGCGAAGGAAGCCTGTGAGCGTATGCAGGAGGAGCAGGAGAAGGAGAGACGGCTGCAGTGCTATTTTGCAAAGCGGCTGCAGGAGCTCTTTACACTTGAGACTCCGGAGAATAAAGACGGAGAAAAGATAAGGACCGAAACGGCAGAGGACATATCCGCAAACCGGATCCAGGTAATCTGGAATGGACCTCTTCCCGGAAGCGGGCGTCTTGCCGGGAATGTAAATATCTCTTTCCCGGGCTTTGATCAGCGTACACTTCTGATGAATCTGGATCTGGCCGGAATCTGTGCCTCCGGAGGCAGCGCGTGCACGACCGGTGCGCTGGAGCCGTCCCATGTTCTGATGGCGCTTGCGGAAGACCGCAGGGCGGCAGAGGGAGCGCTTCGCTTCACACTGGGACCGGAGAATACGGAGGAAGAGATCGATGAGGCGCTCCGCGTTCTGCGGGAGTGTATGGAACGAATCAGGAGCGCTTCATGACATTGAGAGTGGTGTCATAATCGTAGGTGACGGTGGAGACTGTCTTGGCGGAAAGCACGCGAAGGCACGAAGAATTCTTGGAATCCGGGTAATGCACCAGGGCGACAACCAGATAGATCTCCTTGTCATTTACAGGGGCGGAGAATACGAGAAGCGGCGTATTCTCCGCCTCTTTTTGGTATCCCGTGCTGGACAAAACCTCCTGCAGCTCCTCGCGGTGGATAAACGCGGGATCGTCCGGATCTGTGCAGCCATCCAGCTCCGCTGCTGCGGCATAAAAATCGGCTTCTGCGGCAGAAGCTTCATAAAGCTGCTGCAGACTTGCATTTGCCTTGGAGATGAATTCTGTCCCAAGGTTTTGGGCATGGTAATATTCACTGACCTCTTCTTCATAGCGGTCTGTGAGCTTCTCGTCCGCGCGGGCACTGATGATGCAGAGCGCGGCAAAGCATAAAAGGCTTATGACGATCAGAACGATCAGCACCAGTGCGGCTCCGCCGCTAAAATGAAAGGAATGCCGATGTGTGTCCCCTTTGGCGCGGCGCAGAGCCTCCTCGGCGCGTGCGAAGGCTGCGTCTTGCCCGGAGGGTGTCCGGCCGGAAGAGGAGTTGTACTCACGGGACATAGCGTTCTACCTCCAGAGAATAGAGCTGGGAAGCCGGATTGCCGGCAGAGAGGCTGCACGCGGTGATTCGGAGCGTCTGGAGGCCGTCTGTCCCAAGATCCTTGTCAAGTTCAAGCGTCATACAGTAAAACGCAGCGTTCGATTCACCAAAACGGTCTGCAACCGGAGCATCCGGATTCGTGCTGCCGCCTGCGGACCGGACGGCATCTGCATCCATGTCATCGCCGGAGTAATGAAAGTTTATTGCATTCCAGTCTTCATCGTAATAGATTTCGCCGGGAAGATCCTCTCCGGAAAGCCAGAGCTCGGCTATATTCTGCGATTCGGTGATGGCGTGTGTTCTGGCAGCGGAGCGGGAGCTGAGCGTATGCGCCTTTAAATACAGCTGAATGCACACCACAGAGGACAGCGACAAAAAGGCGGTTGAAAGAATCAGCTCGAACAAAAGGAGATTGGCCTGTGATATATGGGGGAAGGTTGCTTTTTTACCTGCCATAATTAAAACGCCTCGTTGGTTGGTCTTGTGTCATGCTCCTGGGGAAAATGCTAGTACATCGATTTTTAAATAACTAGCCTAACTGACTTGCCCTTTTTCCTGATCGCACAAATATTCCGCTATGGAGAAGCTGGGTTTCTGCTCAGAACGAGCTCTTGCGTCGTGCCGTCGGTGGTCATTGAAACCAGCAGAATATTGGGGTCCTCGATCTCTTCGATGGACAGGGCATCCATATTGGCAATGGCGGTGCCGGAGTCGGCCGCAAAGGAATCACCGGTTCCCTTGCGGATCATCAGCTCCCGGAGCTCGCCGTCATAGCAGTACAGATAGGTTTCATAAAAGTCATCGCCGAGGTATTGCTGCAGAACAATGGCATCGCATCCATCCAGTGTATCCACCCGAAGTGCGTTTCGGTCATTGCCCTGCCGGAGCTTCTGGCGAATATAAGCACTGGCGGTTCGAAGGGTGCTGTTGCTGTTCATGGAGGTGAGGACCTCCTCGTACACACCGGTTCCCATGCAGATTAAAAGCTCACCGGTAAGGACGAGGGAGGCGAACAGTAATAACAAAAACAGCATGGAGGAGGCATGGTGATTGCGCGCGCTTCGCCGGGGACGTTCGGAGGAGGGAACTGAGCTTTCGGGCATCATTGCCGGCCTCCTTTCAGGGAGAATTGGCTATTGACTGAGCTGGTCGATGATAAAATATAGAACATCGGCCGTATGTTGGAGGCAATGGGCTGATAATCCACATAGAATATGCTCTCATCGTAAACCAGTCCGTAATGGTCCTTCATGTATTGGAGGTTAGGCGGATACATGCCCTCAAGCGCATAGCAGCTGGTGATGGCATGATTGATGGCCAGCTGCAGCGAGATCTCCTGCTGCTCTGCAGAACGATTGCGCAGATTGTCCGCCATGGCGGTGAACAGGAGTATCCACAGCAGCATCAGGAGCATGCAGGCTGCAATTCTGAAATTGGTACGAGACCGGCGCCGCATGCTGTTCACCCGATGCTGGACATAATGCCCATAAGAGGAAGGATCACGGACAGAAGAATCAATCCGATAATAACTGCCAGAACAGATATAATGGCGGGCTCAATGCGGGAGAGAGCGGCGTCAATGCGCTGCTGGCTGTCTTCGTGGTAATGTCTTGCAATGTGTCCCATAACGGTATCCAGATTTCCCGTCATAGAGGCGGTGCGCAGCATGCTGGAGTAGAATCCGGAGAAAATATCGGCCTCCGCCAGTGCATCCGCGAGGATACTGCCGTTTTCCAATGCCTGTCTGCACTGATCAATGCGCTCCTCTATGGAAGGGTTATCTGCCAGCTGACGGCACAGAGAAAGTGATTCATAGGGAGATGCGCCGCTTGCGAGCATCAGCTGCAGGCCGAATGCAAAGCGGCTGATTGCGATCTCCTCGGAAAGAGCTCTGGTCAAAGAGCCCTTTTGCATCACGGTGCGAATGGCGCGGCTCCCCCTGGGAGAATGCTCTACATAGAAAAAAGCGGCGGACAATCCCAGAAAAACAAGAATGAAGAACACATAGTAGCGACTTAAGAGCTTGCTGATGTCCATCAGAAAGGATGGGATGCCGCTGACCGAAGCACCCAGCTGCAGGAACACCTGCTCAAAGATGGGCAGCACACGGGACAAAAGGACAATGATCAGGACGAACATCATCACGGTCATAATCATCGGATAATAGAAGGCGTCCTGGAGTGAGGCGTGCAATGCATCCTCAGAGGCATAAAAGCCTGCAAGCATGGCGCATACCTCGTCTGAGCGGCCCGAAAGCTCTCCGATGGAGAGAAGCTGTACGGAATAGGAGGGGTAATATTCACTTTGCCTCATTGCTTCGGAGAGTGTAGATCCCTGCTGCACCGGGGTATTTATACTCTGCAGAGCATCCGCCAGATCCGCATTGTCCTTATCGCGGAGCATGATGGAAAGTCCATCCTCCGGTGTGATGCCGGAGCTAAGAAGAAGAGATAACTGCTCGAAAATGTGCGATAGCTGCTCGGCACCTAGCGGCCGGGGGGATCGTTTTCTGTGGGGAATGGCTGCGCGTTTCTTTATCATGGATGCTTCCTTTGGCTGGCCGTCTTCGAAGAGAACCTGAAAGCTTCGGCTGCGGACGGATTGATCCGCCGATGGGGCGGCAGACGGTGATTAATATCGGTAACAGGTGCGATAGTAGTTGGGATCGGAAATATATTTTTGCACCGTGCGGGACCCCTGGGCGGAGGCCAGCGTGGGATCCATCATGGACCAGTCAGCGCCGTCGAACTGAATGATGCCGTTGATCCAGCCGATATCATCGATGTAGGTGCTGATCCAGGCGTGGTAGGTGGTGCCGGCATAGCCGATTTCCATGCGTGTCGGGATTTGCTGTGACCGCAGCATGGCGGCCATAAGTGCCGAATAATCCAGGCAGATTCCTTTTTGACGGGCCAAAACGCTGTCCACATCCGGGATATAGCCGCTCTGTGCCTGCTCGGCCTCATCCCAGTCGTAGGTCAGCGTGTTCACAACATAATTATAAATCAGTGAAACCGTATCCAGATCTGTATCTGCCGGAGCGGCAATGTCCATGGCTACAGATACCGCCTCGGAATCGGATGTGAACCACACGTATTGATTCGGATATAAAAAAGGGAGGTAGTCGTCCGCGAGCTCGGCGGTTACAGTTGTCTGATACTCGGCGGCATAAACCGTGCCCTCCACGTTCGTATATACGCCAATGTCGTAATCCCCGCTCCCATCCGAAAATGGGAAGAACTGCAGCGATCCATCCGCCGGAAGGTTATAGGTGCAGGTGATTCCGTCCTGCGTGGTCACCTGGAGCTTCACCTTGGCGGAATCGCCGGAATAGGCGGCAGCAAAGTACCCGTCCTGCCGGTTGGAAAAATCCAGCGTCAGATCCGGCGTTCCCTCGACCAGTGTACCGGGGGCAGAAGGTACGAGAACCCTTGGCGTATTGTCTCTGGTGCCTTCCATGGAGGACGTGTCTGTGCCGGATGCAGGGAAAAGGTACCGAAGAGTCGTCAAACCATGCCCGCAGCCGCACATAATAATAGAAGAAAGCAGGCTAAACAGTACCGCTCCTGTCATTTTCCTACTGCCCCGTCCAGTGCTTCCTGTCCTGCCGGAGATCCGATCTAATCTGCGCATAGGGATATTATAACAGATACAAAAAAATGTTGACGCGCATTTACAGGCACCATATAATATTTAGGCGTGTGACGGCGATAGTATGCCTGTCAGGCAGTGTATGCTGTGAAGGGCTAGCAGACTCCCCGGTTTTGCGAACCTACGAAGCGCCGGTGCGAATCACACGATGGATACAACTGTTAGTGAACAATTGGAGGCATTTCTTATGAAAACCTACGTACCGAGCGCTAATACCATTGAGAAGAAATGGTATGTTGTTGACGCTACAGATAAGACTCTCGGACGCCTTGCATCCGAGGTTGCGAATGTTCTTCGCGGCAAGAAGAAACCCATCTACACTCCTTTCCTGGATTGCGGCGATTATGTAATCGTTGTTAACGCAGAGAAGATCAAGGTTACCGGCAAGAAGATGGAGCAGAAGATCTACTTCCGTCATTCTAAGTACATCGGCGGATCTACCTACACCACGCTTCGCGAGATGCTGGAGAAGAAGCCTGCTGCTGTTGTTGAGCATGCCGTTCGCGGAATGCTTCCCAGCGGAAAGCTCGGCGATCAGATGTATACCAAGCTTCACGTATACGTTGGACCCGATCACGACCATGCCGCTCAGAAACCTGAGGTTCTGGATATCTGATTAGGAGGAAATTAAGATGGCTAAAGCAGCAGTTTACTATGGCACTGGCAGAAGAAAATCTTCTGTAGCCAGAGTTTTCATGACACCTGGTAAGGGTGAGATCACCGTTAACAAGAGAAGCCTGGATGAGTACTTTGGTCTCGAGACTCTCAAGACCATTGCCAAGCAGCCTCTTACCGCTACCAACACTGCAGATCAGTATGACATCATGATCACAGTAAAGGGCGGCGGCACCACCGGTCAGGCAGGCGCAATCCGTCAGGGCATCGCAAGAGCTCTGCTGGAGGCAGACGCTGATTTCCGTCCGGTTCTGAAGAAGGCTGGATATCTTACTCGTGATCCTCGTATGAAGGAGAGAAAGAAGTACGGTCTCAAAGCCGCTCGTCGTGCTCCTCAGTTCTCAAAGAGATAAGAGTTACTGCGAATTCCAGTATACAAAGGAGCCTGCAAGCTTGCTTGCAAGGCTCTTTTCGTATACTGGAATTCATAGGAATGCAAGAAATGACCGAGATGGAGCGAAGCGAAATCGAGGTTATGCGTGCATTTGCAGGAATCCGCAAAGAAACAGTGATTTTACAATCGAAAAGCTCGAAACCCCGGAAAATCAACACTTTCCGGGGTTTTCCTGTATCCAAATCTCGTACGGATTTTTTCAGATAGTGAATACTTTTGTCTCAAAAACTATATAGAATTTGAGACAAAAGCGATGAGATTGAACTGAAAAAACAATTATTCCGACAGCGAGTGCAACTGCATCTGTTCTCGGAATAAAAAGCCTTCACCCATTGTCTACTACGCTGAATATTGGGTATAATATATTCCGACATCAGGTGCAAGTGCACCGGTTTTCGGAATGGAGGGTGCCTTATGGAAATTAAACGTGATGTTTATCTGGATAAATTGATCCGGAAAAAGAAAAATGGACTGATAAAAGTAGTGACGGGTGTAAGAAGATGCGGAAAATCATATCTGCTGTTTCATCTTTTTCATGATCATCTGTTGGACAGCGGTGTTGCAGAGGATCATATCATAGAAATAGCACTCGATGA
>CAVGIV010000027.1:0-1127 GCA_963629395.1 Paludibacteraceae bacterium
TCACTTCACCGTGCTACAATACTGAATTATTGCGATTGATTAGGGAGGTGTGTCATGAAATACATCGATATGCACTGCGATACGATTTCTGAAATCTGGTATTCACATCTGCGCGGAGAGAATACATCGCTTCGCCAGAATAATCTGATGATTGATCTGGAAAAGCTCCAAAAGGGTGACTGCCTTTGCCAGAACCTCGCACTTTACGTGGATCTTCACCGCCGCGCCGACTTTATCGAAAATCCAAGCGAGCCGGGCACCGATCCCTGCTGTAATCCCTATTCCTCGCTCACACCGGAAAAGGCTGCGCCTTTCACGAAAACTCCGGCCCATGCCAATCCCGAAGCGCCGGAATATCTGGATCCCTGGTACACCGTATCCTGCCTTGTGAAGACCTTCCAGGAGGAGCTGGCGGCCAATTCGGATCTGGTGGCACAGGCAAGGACCGGCGCCGAGATACGCAGCAATCTGGAGGCTGGCAAGATCTCTGCACTTCTTTCTATCGAGGAGGGCGGCTGCTGCATGGGATCTCTTGACCATCTGAAGACCCTCTATGACGCCGGCGCCCGTATGATGACGCTGACCTGGAATTATGAGAATGAGCTGGCAAGCCCCAACCATCCCTGCAAGGAACGTTATTTTTCCTTCGATCCGCAGCGGGACCAGGAGGATCATGGTCTGAAGAAAAGAGGCATTGAATTTGTTGAAGCCATGGAGGCCATGGGCATGCTGGTGGATGTCTCGCATCTGTCCGATGCCGGCTTCTACGACGTATGCCGCATTTTAAAGGGCCCCTTTGTGGCCAGCCATTCCAACGCAAGAGCCATCTGCGGCTGCAGCCGCAACCTGACGGATGATATGATTCGACGTCTTTCGGAGCATGGCGGCGTCATGGGTCTGAACTTCTGTCCGGAATTCCTGGAGCCCAAGGATCCGGATCCCCGGCAGACGCTGGATGCCATTGCTGCCCACGCACGGCACATCATCAATGTCGGCGGCAGAGAGTGCATCGGCATCGGTACAGACTTTGACGGTATCGGAGGTCTTCTGGATTATGGCTCGGCCGACCGCATGGGTGCACTGGCTGAGGGACTTTCCGAAAAAGGCTTTACGCAGGAAGAAATTGA
>CAVGIV010000027.1:1304-25103 GCA_963629395.1 Paludibacteraceae bacterium
AAGGAGGCTGTATGGAACCGTTTCGTTATGAGGACCTGGAGGCGCTTGGCACTGCCCTTCCGACCGATATTGAAAGCCGCAAGCAGTTCGGTGATTTTGAAGGCGAGGCTCGCCTGATTGAGAAATGGCTGCAGAAGGATATCAACGAGAATCTTAAATCCAAGCTTCGCGTGGAGCGCGAAATTCTGCGTGCTCTTCCTTCTGACTACCCCATCCCCTATGAGGAGGCACTGGAGAAGGCCAGAACCGTTTATCCGGAGCTCACAGAGGAACAGTTTAAGGAGCTGCAGGACAACGGCCGCATCGACTGGATCTATGTAAACGGTAAGGAGCATTTTATCCGCAGCATGGTTGGGACCCTGCGCAACGACAAGGAGCACGCAGAACGTCTGGCATCTGCCGGCGAGCCCAAAACCGAGCTTCCGGAGACAGCAGACAACGAATATCGCACAGCACTTCTGGATATGCACAAAAACGGCTCCGATTCCTGGCGCTTCCGGATCCGGCACAGCATTCGCGTAGATGACGATGCGTTCCGCCCGGGACACATTAAGGTCTATCTGCCGTATGTCTGTGCCAGCCCGTACGTTTCGGATATACAGCTTGTACAGACCTCTTCTGAGAATTACTATCTGGCCCCGGAAACTGCCCCGCAGCGCACCATCTGCTACGAGGAGGATATCAAGGAGAACCACGATTTCTTCGTAGAGTATGAATACACCGTAAAGAGCGTCTATCACGACCTTTGGTCGAAGGAGGCTGTCGAGGCAAACCGCGCAGCCATGCAGCTTCCCTATCCGTCTGAGGATGTTCTTCCGCAGGACCTTGATGAGCAGCAGCCGCACATCCGCTTTACGCCCTTTATGAAGGACCTGGCGCTCACCATCACAAAAGGGTTGGAAACGCCCCTTGAAAAGGCCCGTGCCATTTACGAGTACATCACCACGAAGGTAACCTACTCCTTTGTACGCTGCTACTTTAACATCGAGAATCTGGGTGAGTACGCTGCCATGAACCGGAAGGGCGACTGCGGCCTGCAGGGTCTGATGTTCATCACCCTCTGCCGCTGCCTTGGCATCCCGGCGCGCTGGGAGTCCGGCAATGAGTTCTTTAACTGTGAACCCGGAAGCCATGACTGGGCTATGGTTTATCTGGCACCCTTTGGATGGCTGTTCGTAGATCCGTCCTACGGCGGAGGTGCATACCGGAGCGGCGAAATCTGGCGCCAGCGCCATTATTTTGGCAACCTGGATCCGTTCCGTCTGCCCTCCAACTCACAGTTCCAGAAGCAGCTGGATCCGCCGATGACGTATTTCCGCGATGACCCTTACGACAACCAGTGCGGCGAGATCGAGTATGCCGATGGGAGCCTAACCGGCCACGAGTTCACAGATACACGGAAGCTGATTTCCAAGCAGCACCTTTGCTGAATAGTTACAATGAACATTTGAAGATATACAAAGCGGCCGCCTCTTCACACTTCGAAGAGGCGGCCGTTTTGCTCATTATCAGATCTTTTTGCATTTGGTATACCACATACCAGGCGACAGGGTGGCGGATACCTCCGCCAGGACCCGTCGCCAAGTGGCAATTCAATCAGCAACAGGGCGACAAGTCGCTACCCCCGCAGCCCCTCCCGGATCTCCTCGAGCTCAGCTGTCGAGAAGGTGTACTTCCTTCCGCAGAACTGACAGGACAGCTCTACGGGCTTTGCATCCCTGATCATGGAGACCAGCTCCTCTTCTCCGATGAGGGCCAGCGCTCTGGACACGCGGTCTCTGGAGCAGCTGCAGGCAAACTCCACCGGTGTCTGCTCCAGAATCCGCAGGTCATCAAAGCCCTCCAGGGCTTTTTCCAGCATGGTCTTGGGCGTCAGTCCTGCCTCCAGCATATCCGTTACATAGGGAATCGATGTCAGATTCTTCTCCAGCCTTGCAATGGTCTCCTCGGAGGCAAAGGGCATCAGCTGAATCAAAAAGCCGCCCGCCTTTTTCACGCTGAGGTCTGTATCCACCAAAACGCCCAGTCCGACGGAGGACGGAATCTGCTCGGATTCTGCAAAGTAATGCGTTAAGTCATCCGCAATTTCTCCGGAATGGATGGCAATCTGTCCGTGATA
Source organism: Paludibacteraceae bacterium (assembly GCA_963629395.1). Classification (GTDB taxonomy): domain Bacteria; phylum Bacillota; class Clostridia; order Lachnospirales; family Lachnospiraceae; genus CAG-791. The sequence continues at coordinate 3,424 of CAVGIV010000027.1, forward strand.
AGAATTCTTCAGATCCAGATCGCGTATGACGGTCAGCATTCCCTTGCCGACAGCACCGCCGACATCAAGATGTCCGTCCTCCTTCAAGGGCAGCATGACCAGCGGATTCTGCACATATCCTTTCACGCTTCCGTGCCGATTGGCTGTCACAACAATGGAGCCCAAAGGACCATCGCCGTCAAAGCGAATGGTCAGCAGATCCTCATCGTTTTTGAGCATGTCACTCATCATCAGCGCACCCATCATGGTGCGGCCAAGCGCTGCCGTAGCTGTCGGGCTTGTCCCATGCGCCTGCCTCGCCTTGTCAACCAGTTCTCTTCCCGTCACGGCAAAGCAGCGGATCTCATCTCCCGCTGCAATCCCGCGGATCATATAGTCACTCATCTGTATTCTCCATAGCTTTCTCGTTGAACCCTCGAATGTAATCCAGGAACGTCTCCTCCGGCACAGGCTTTGAATAATAGTAGCCCTGCAGATAGTCCACACCGTGATCGATGAGCATGCGCCGCTGCGCATCCGTCTCTACGCCCTCCACGACCACTTTCCTGTCCAGTCGCTGAACCAGATCCAGCATATTTTCGAAAATGACGCGGCTCTGCGGACTTTTATCGGTCGCCCACAAAAAGCTCTTATCGATTTTCACAAGGTGGAACGGATAGTTCAGAATATACGAATAATTGGCCCGTCCCGTTCCAAAATCATCCAGAGAAAATGCAAAGCCCTCGTTCAGAAGCGCCTGCATCACCTGCTTCATGGTTTCCTCGGAATAGATGACCGCCGACTCCGTGATCTCCAGATTAATACTGGAGGGGGAAACGTTATATTTGGCTGCGATTCCGGATAGTCGCCCGGCAAGCCCGGTATCCATGCACTGCACCGTAGAAAGGTTGACCTCGATGAACTCCAGCCCGTAGTGCGCGGCTCTCCCGTCCGCCAGAAATCCGCAGACCGTTTCAAAAACAAATTCTCCGATCTGCGCAACCATTCCGGTCTGCTCCGCAACACCGATGAACTCCTCCGGAGAAATCGCTCCCAGCTGCGGGTCTTTTAGCCTTACCAGGGCCTCTGCCGATCGGATGCAGCCTCCCTTCGTGTCGTAAATCGGCTGATAGTAAACTTCCAGCGTTTCCTTCTCCAGCGCCCGTTTCACTGCCATTTCCACAGCGATGTGCCGCTCCTCGTCGTGCATCTCATCCGCATAATATACACAGTTGCGCGGAAGCCTCTCGTTGTATTCCGCTTCTGCAAAAACAGCCAGCTGCCCTTCCGTCTTCACCTTCTCCGGAACCTGCGTCAGCCAGACCTGCGCGGGGACGGTCACATTCATTCCCTGCCAGTTCCATACATTCGAAAAGCGCTTCCGGACCGTCTCCGCAAAGGCCTTTGCCGTCTCCTCCTTTGCGTTGTACAAAAACAGCACGAACTCGCCATTTCCTGCCCGGTAAATTCCCATGCGGCTTTTTTTCTGCTCGCGAAGCCATCGTCCCATCTCCGAAAGCACGCCGTGCATCGTGCCTGCGCCCAGGGTAACATGATAATAATTAAAGTGCTGGAGCTTGACAGCAATGACGTAAGTAGAGTACTTCGCCCCGAACAGCGTTGCCATATCCTTGGAAAGCGACCATGTACTGTAGAGTCCGGTTTCCTGATCGGCAGCTGCCTCCTCTCCCCCAAGCAGCAGCGTGCAGCCGGCAAGGAACAGAGACTGAATAAAAATCGATGCCCTCAAATACGGACCAATAATCTCCAGTACAAGGCTCAGTAGAAATCCGCAGTACAGTCCCAGAACATATACGAAATCATGCTGAATCGCCCTGCGGTACAGGAGGATCAGCACCAGACAGTAAATCGTATAAAAGGCAACGACCAGGACATATAAAATGTAAAGACTGCCTCTGTGATACGCCCCTGCTTCATCATAATAAAAGATATTGCTGCGAAGCCAGGGCAAGAGAAGTGCCACCGTAAAGACAATCTCCGGTGCTGACAGCAGCAGTATCCGGGCTCCCGAAAGGCCGTGCCCGCGTCCTGTCAGCTGCAGAATATACAGCGCCAGCATGTATTCCACGGAAATATATGAAAAATGAGCGATAGCTGTCACCAGCGCCGGGGTCAGCCCTGCTGTACAGCCGGTATTGCGAAGAACCCCCGTTAAGAATTCTCCAAAGGCTGCAATGGCCATCAGTGCGACCATGCCGACGAATACGCGAATGCGGCTGCTCTGCAGGTCGCGCTTACGCAAAAGTGAAACAAGCAGCAAAAGATCAAGAAATCCTGCACACAGATCAAAATTCAGGTTGTATCTTCCAATCGGATATAGCATAAATTGTTCTCTCGCAGTTCTCCTCGCAGCGTTTCAGTACCATCTGCGTATCCGTGTTATAAAGGTACCTTCCCCCTACACTTCCTCATCGCGTATCACAGAAAGGGCATTCTCTCTGGTGATTTCCCGCACATAATCCGGATCACAGTGACCGGAAAGGTACTCCCAGCATTCCAGCATTTTCGGCGTTCTTCCCTGGTCCTTGTGGGCATCCGTCCCCACAAAGGATACCATCTCCTCCTTCAGCAGGCGATGGACAAATTTAGGAAGCGGTGCCATAAAGCGCGGCAGCACATCCTCGGCATTGACCTGCAGATAAATCCGGTTTCGATACAGCGTCTCCGCCAGCGACAGGTCCTTCCGAATGCAGTCATACCGTTCACAGTGCGCCAGAATGACGCGGTACCCCTCATACGAAAGACGGCGAAGTCCCTCTTGTATGTAATCCGCACTTTCCCAGGGCTTAAATTCCACAAGAACATAGGAAGAACCCGCCAATGTCTGAATCCTTCCTTCCTCAAGATCCTCCAACACGCCGCTGTCGTACATAATCTCATTCCCAGGGTAAAAGTCGATTTCCGGAAGATCCGGGTTCAGCTCCCGCATGGCCTCGATTCTCCGAAGCTGTCCCGCCGGCGACACATTGTGATGTCCTCTTTTGTAGTGGGGCGTAAGAATCATGGTTCCAATCCGGTGGCTGCTCGCAATGCGCAGCATGTTTTCCGTCATTTCCATGCTCTCCGAGCCATCATCCACCTGCGGCATCACGTGAATGTGCATGTCCGCCAGCTCGTAATCCGGTCCTCTCATCCTGCCTGCTGCTCCTCTTCTGATACCTCTTCGTAGAAAACCTCGAGCATCAGCTCGTAAAGGGCATCCTCGTCATAGCTGAATTCCTCAAAGCCCTGGTCCCCGGTTGTGGTTTCTCCCTTTAGGGAATAGATGGTATCCAGGTCCAGGGAATAGTTCGCCATCTGACCCGCAAGATACGTAACCTCCGCAACATCCACATCCGTTACCATATACTGCGAAATGGTCTGATACAGGTTCACGATCATGGCTGGATCCTTCCGGACTGCCTCCATCATCTTGCTCATCAGTGCCCGCAGATAGACCTTTTGCTTCTCGAGTCGGAAACTTGCTGAATCAAAGACGGACAAATCGCGGAAATGCACGTACTTAAAGGCATCCTCGCCCATCAGCGTCTCATCCTCTCCGTACTGAACCTTACCGTCCACCAGTGTCATGCGCGGCACGACAACTCCGCCGACCGCATCGTTGATCAAAGGAACTGCTCCCATATTAATGGCCACATAGCCGGACAAAGGCAGCGAATAGAATAAATTGGATACAGCCTTTTCCTCCAGCTCGCAGGACTGCTCCATGCCGTCTCCGTAGCCATGCGCCAGGCAGATCTGTCCGACACCGGTGTATGAGAAGTTCCCGTCCTCATCGTAGACATCGATTTCCGTCATGGTATTTCGATTTATAGCAACGACATTTATCTTCCCGCTCTTTGGATTCATAACCAGCAGGAACAGGGAATCTGCCTGTCCTCCGCTGGTGCCGCCCGATTTCTTACTCACATGGTTCATGTCGTCGATGCCCATGATCAGGAAGGTAATAATCTCGCTGTTGTATTCATAAACCTTTCCGTTGTGGCGAACCCACCCCGCCTTCCAGGTCTGTCCGCTGCCCGTTTCGGTTTCCTGTGTTACCTCTTCTGTCACTGCCAGTGTCGGCGTCTCTGCTCCGCTGCGTTTATACAGAGCGCGCTTGCCCATCGCATCCAGAATGCGCCAGGCGGCGAACACGCCGCACCCCACAAACAAAAAAACCGTCAGCACCACCAGCATCACCCGCTTCCAGCCATGCCGGTGCGAATGGTAGTGGTGGCGATATTCGGAATGCGCAAAGCGGCGCTTTTTATGCTTGCGGCCCTTACGGTCGTAGTACACCGTTTCCTCCTGCGCCCCGGATCGCCCCCTGCGGCTGCTCTGCCCATGATGCGTATGATGGTGGTGCTCGTGATGATGCGCATGGTGATGCTCACTATGCTCCTCAAAGGGCGACCACTCGTCCGGATCCTGCGCATACTCTGCCACGCCCTTTTGATCCGTCAGCTCTCCCCGGCTTACCGGATTCTCATCCGAAAAACCCAGCTCTTCCTCATCCCAATGGGTCGTATCCTTCTGCCCCATATCTTTTCTCTATCTCCCCGTCTTACAAACTTCCCGCCGCTTGCCGCAATCCCACATGGGTGTTCCTTAGAATCTGCAGCTGCGCAGCGCCAGTCATCCTCAGAGGCTGTCCTCGCTAAAGAGCCTTTTTTTGCGCTCCAGCATCTCCTCCATGTTCTCCAGGTAGACCGAAACCTCCTTGGCATTGTCGCAGCGCTCAATTCTCCCATTGGGGTACACGCGCTTGGTAACGGATCCTGCCCCCAGTGCCATGATGGTCTGCTTCTCCTCCATGATGAGGATGTTATAAATTCCGTACTTGCCCTCTCTTGCATATCCGACATTTTCAAAGTTGCCGGACATGTTCTTCTGACGGTAAAGGTAGTACGGCTTCATATCCATGGCCTCTGCCGCCTTCCTGGCGATATCCATGGTCGCGTCCGTATTCAGAAGGACCGGATACCCTTTCTCATCAATGACGCGCCGCAGGCGGGACGCCCGCTTGATAGCCAGCGAATGCACCGTCAGTGAATCCGGATTCAGTGCCTCTATCGCGCTTGCTGTTTTCTGCACGGCCTCTGCATCCTCTCCCGGCAGTCCCAGGATGATATCCATATTAATGTTGTCAAATCCGCAGTCCCTGGCCTCCCGGTAAATTTCCTCTACCTGTGACACGCTGTGACGCCGACCGATGATGCGGAGCGTTTCCTCATTCATCGTCTGCGGATTGACACTGATTCTCGTCACCGGATGACGCCGCAGCGCCTCCAGCTTATCCCTTGTAATGCTGTCCGGGCGCCCGGCCTCCACCGTGAATTCCTGCACTGTGCGAAGGTCAAAATAACGCGCAATCGCCCGGCATAGGCGATCCAGCTCGTCAGCCTCCAGCGAGGTGGGTGTGCCGCCGCCGATGTAAACCGTGTCCAGCACCTTTCCCCTCATGAGACTCGCCGTCAGCTCCATCTCACGCTCCAGGGCATCCAGATACTCTCCCACACGGTCCTTCCAGGATGCAATGGCAAAGGAGGGAAACGAACAGTACAGGCAGGTTGTCGGGCAAAAGGGGATGCCGATGTAGAGGCTGTACCCATCCTCATAGTGAAGACTGCCGAGAATCCGCTTCTCACGGATGGCAATGTCTGCCGCAAGCTCTGCCTTCTCCGGCAAAACCCTGTGATCCCTCTCCAGGTACTGTATGGCCTCTTCCTTCGAAGCCCCCTCTTCCATTCTCGTCATGGCGATTTTCGTCGGCCGAATACCGATCAAATCTCCCCAGGGAAGCGTCTTTCCCGTGTAATCGCAGAGACTGTCATATAAAAAGGTCTTCAATGCCGCCTTCACGCGGCTGCTCTTTACAAGGCAGCTTTCATTCTCCGGTGCCGGCATTTCAAAGACCGCCTCCAGCACGTGCTTCTCACCGGATATGGATTCCGCCGGCTCCTTTGCCGCATCATGGGCTGCAAAGTGCAAGGTCATTTTATCCCGGCCAAACTCGATCCGAAGAAGCTCTCTTGCATCTGCATGCTCTTTAGCTGCCATTCTGCGCCGTTTACTGTTTGCATCCTCATCCACCAGAACCTTTACCTCTTCCTCCGGGTAGAAGGCCTTAACAAGAGAATGAATTTCGTATCGGTACAAATCTATATTTTCTGAAACCAGCAGCACGTTGTACACCTCTCACAGCAGATGTTAAGACAAAAGTACCTTTGCCCCTTATATCACAGCATCGGATTAAATTTCTTCTCATGGCCAATAGTCGTCATGCCTCCGTGTCCCGGATACACTCTCGTCTCCTCCGGAAGAGGAAGAAGCTTCTCACGAATCGACCGAACCAGCGCACTCATTGATCCTGTCGGGAAATCTGTCCGGCCCACCGACTCCTCGAACAAGGTGTCGCCGGCGAGCAGGATGGGCGCGTTTTCGTTATTTGAAATGTAATAGCAGCAGCTCCCCTCGGTATGTCCCGGCGTTGCGATGCACCGGAAGGTAATTCCGGCCAGCGTAACCTCCTCGCCATCCTTTAAAAAGACATCCGGGTTCACCGTTTTGGGGTTATCGTAAACAGCCGAAAGATTGGCTTCGGGATCCCGGATCAGCCTCGTCTCCTTCTCCCCGATGTACACCCTGGCACCGGTTCGCTCCGCCAGCTCCTCAACGCCGCCGATGTGGTCAAAATGCGCATGCGTCAGCAAAATCGCACACACACGAAGACCCTGCTCGTCCATGGCATCGGCCAGCGCCCCGCCATGGTCCGCCGGATCCACCAGCACAGCTTCAGCGGAACCCTCTTTGTGAAGAAAATACACATTGGTGTACTCTATGCCGACCACGTATTTCTGAATGATGATTGTATTCTCAGCCATTTTGCTCCCCATCTGCTGCAATGCTCTCCAGACTCACGTCCGTTTGATGTCGACAACATTCGGAATCTGCCGAAGCTTTTCTATAATCGCCGCCAGCTCTGCCTTGCCGCTGACATGGAAGGTCACACTCATGGTCGCAAAGCCCTGCTTGCTGGTCCATGTATTCACGCCGACAATGGAGATATTCTTCTCCGTAAAGGTGCGGGATACATCGGAGAGAAGTCCTGAACGGTCGTTGGCATAGATGGTAATCTCTGCCTCGAAATCGCCCTCCGGTGCACCCTGTCCGCCGTTTTCCCAGTCGGCATCGATAAGACGTGCACGGTCAATCTCCGGCAGATTCATCATGTTGATGCAATCGCTCCGGTGAATAGTCACACCGCGCCCTCTGGTTACATAGCCGACAATTTCATCGCCCGGCACGGGATTGCAGCAGCGCGCATAATGTACCGCCACATCATGAATTCCCTTGACCGTAATTCCGGTTCCCTTCCGAATTCTCGTGTGTGCAGCGTTGTCCTCAACCTGCCGCAGAATCTCATCATCCGTAAGGTGCGCCAGGTGATCTTTTTCATACAGCTCCAGGAGCTTGTTGGCAACCTGTCCTTCCTTCAGTCCTCCGTGACCGATGGCCGCAAGAACGGCGTCCCATTCGCGGAAGCCGTATTTGCGAAGGACGGCGTCCATATACTCGGGCTTTAGAAGCTGGTCTTCCTTGAGTCCCTTTGTTTTGCAATAAGCATCAAAGGCATCCTGCCCGCGGACGATGTTCTCTTCCTTCTGATTCTTCTTAAACCACTGATTGATCTTGTTCTTGGCCGAGGCACTCTTGCAGATGTTCAGCCAGTCCAGACTCGGCCCGTGGGAATTCTGCGAGGTAATGATCTCAATGCGATCCCCGTTCTGAATCTGATAATCAATTGTAACCAGCTTCCCGTTTACTCTGGCACCGACCATCCGGTTGCCGACCGCCGAATGGATCGAATATGCAAAATCAATCGGTGTTGAGCCGGCCGGCAGGTTTTTCACCTCGCCATTGGGTGTGAAACAATACACGCTGTCCGAGAACAGGTCCAGGTCGCTCTTCAGGAGCTGCATGAATTCCTTGTTGTCCGACATGGACTGCTGCCATTCCAGAATCTGCCGCAGCCATGTCAGCTTCTCCTGCTCCGTTTCGTCCACATGGCGTCCGTCGCTTGACACCTTATACTTCCAGTGGGCGGCAATACCGTATTCCGCCTCCCGGTTCATCTCAAAGGTACGAATCTGAATTTCGAAGGGCTGTCCTGTCTTCCCGATCAGTGTGGTATGCAGGGACTGGTAGCCATTTGCCTTCGGCATGGCAATGTAGTCCTTGAAACGTCCCGGGATGGGCTTATACAGCTCGTGAATAACACCCAGAGCCGCATAGCAGTCCTTTACTGTGTTCACAATAATCCGCACGGCGAACAGGTCATATATTTCATCCAGCGTCTTGTGCTTGTTCACCATCTTCTTGTAGATGGAGAAAAAATGCTTCACCCGGCCACTGACCTTTGCCTCGATGCCGGCCTCCTTGACAGCCTGCACGACGCTTTCTGCAATCTCCTCCACGTAGTGCTCGCGTTCGGACTTGCGCTCCTTTACCTGGAGCACGAGATCCTGATAAACCTCCGGCTTCAGATAGCGCAGCGAAAGGTCATCGAGCTCGACCTTAATCTTGCTGATGCCAAGGCGGGATGCAATGGGCGAATAAATGTCCAGCGTCTCCTGGGCAATTCGCTTTTGCTTCTCCGGCGGCTGGTACTGGAGTGTCCGCATGTTATGGAGGCGGTCGGCCAGCTTGATGAGAATGACACGGATATCCTTGACCATTGCAAGGAACATCTTGCGCAGGTTCTCTGCCTGCATCTCCTGCTGTGCCTGCGTCTTATCCGCATAATCGCCGGAAAGCTTGATCTTTTTGAGCTTGGTAACACCGTCCACAAGGTTTGCAACGTCATCGCCGAACTGTCTTGCAAGCTCTTCCTTTGTATAAACCGTATCCTCTACGACATCATGCAAAAGCCCTGCCGCAATGGTCTCCTGATCCATTTCAAGATCTGCCAGGATAATAGAAACGTCCAATGGATGGATGATATAGGGCTCGCCGCTCTTGCGCTTTTGTCCCTCGTGCGCGACGCTGGCAAGGTGATAGGCATTCTCGATCATCGAAAGGTCATCGCTGGGATGATACCTGCGCACGCGAATAAGAAGGTCCTCATAGAGTTCCTGCGGCGTCAGGAATTCCTGCGTGCGCTCGAGTGTGCCCTTGACAAAGCCATTCGGCTTGCTGCTTACCGCTTTTTCGTTTTCCGCCGATTGCGTCTGCGCTGCCGTCTCATTTTCTGCAGGCACGCCAAAAATCGCATCAGCACCCTCTCCCAGAGGGTTGCCGATGCGTTCCCGTTCCTTAAAGATACGGCCAGAATCATTCATTCCTTTCATAAATGCTCCTGTCTCCAAGCTTATATCCCACAATAAAGCAGATTTTAGCACAGACAGGGGCGGCTATTCAAGGAAATCAAAGACAGGCAAGTAACGACCCGTTTAATAATTCTCCTCATGCACCTCGAAATAGCTCTGCGGGTGATTGCAGACAGGACAGACAGCCGGTGCCTTGGTTCCGACAACGATGTGCCCGCAATTGCGGCACTCCCACACCTTCACTTCACTCTTCTCGAATACCTGTGCGGTCTCAATGTTGTGAAGCAGTGCGCGATATCTCTCCTCGTGGTGCTTCTCAATTGCGCCCACTGCGCGGAACTTCACGGCAAGAGCATGGAAGCCCTCTTCCTCTGCAGTCTTGGCAAACTCTTCATACATATCGGTCCACTCGTAGTTCTCGCCCTCTGCAGCAGCAGCAAGATTCTCCTTAGTATCGCCGATTCCGGCCAGCTCCTTGAACCACATCTTGGCGTGCTCTTTCTCGTTGTCTGCCGTCTTCAGAAACAGTGCAGACATCTGCTCATAGCCTTCCTTTTTGGCCACGGATGCAAAATACGTGTACTTATTCCTTGCCTGCGACTCTCCTGCAAATGCTGCCTGCAGATTCTTCTCCGTCTGTGTTCCTGCGTACTTGTTCTCAGCCATGTTCATTTCTCCTTTTCTCATGTGCTATTCTTCCCGGATTGTCCCTGACAGTCCAGGCAGATTCCCTTGAAAAAAATATCATACCCCAGGAATTTCATTCCATGCGTATCGTGGATTCGCTCTTCCAGATCGGATAGCACATCCATATCCACATCAAAGACCTCTCCGCACCGCACGCATCGGACGTGATAGTGATTGGGCAGTGTAAAATCGAATCGATCCGGTCCGTCCGGAACCTCAACTCTTCGCACAGCGCCTTCCTCGGCCAATATCCCGAGATTTCTGTAGACCGTTCCCTTCCCTATGGTCGGATGGTCCTTTCGGATAAATTCATACACCTCCTCCGCAGTGACATGCCGTTTCAGTTCGTACACCGCGTCGCGAACCAGGTCTTTTTGAATTGTATTTCTCCGTATCTGGCTCATTGCATTTATCTCTCTTGATAGGAATTTATCTTAATTAGGATTATATCTCAATTCAGCCATTTGTCAACCTCCATCTATCCCATCCCCGAATAGACGCAAAAGACCATACACTCCTAATGAGTGTATGGTCAAAATACTCTCGCTTCGTCTATCGTCCTAACGAATAGCACAAAGCCCTATGTTCCAGTCTTCCCTTTAGGGATTAGTAGCCCATGCCTGCGCCCTGTGCCGGTGCAGCCGGTGCGGGCTCTTTGATGTTGGCAACAGCAGCTTCTGTTGTCAGGAATGTAGATGCTACAGAGCAAGCGTTCTGCAGTGCGCTTCTGGTAACCTTTACCGGATCCAGAACGCCGTCATCCATCATGTTGACATACTCTTCTGTGTATGCATCAAAGCCGATGCCCTCTGCAGACTCCTTAACCTTGTTAACGATAACCGATCCGTCGAGTCCAGCATTTGCTGCGATGTTGTACAGCGGAGCCTCCAGAGCCTTCAGAACGATGCCTGCGCCTGTCTTCTCATCACCGGAGAGCGTCTCAATGACTGCCTCAACCGCCTTCTGGGAGTGGATGTAAGCAGAACCGCCGCCGAAGATAACGCCCTCTTCTACTGCAGCCTTGGTTGCATTCAGAGCGTCCTCCATACGGTACTTTGCTTCCTTCATCTCGGTCTCAGTTGCAGCACCGACACGGATAACGCCTACGCCGCCGCTGAGCTTTGCAAGACGCTCCTGGAGCTTTTCCTTGTCGAAATCAGACTTGGTGTCTGCGATCTGCTTCTTAATCTGCTCAATTCTGTCGTGCAGTGCGTTCTTATCGCCCTCGCCGTCAACGATGGTGGTGTTTTCCTTCTCAATCTTTACGCTCTTTGCGCGGCCGAGCTGCTCAATCGTAGCATCCTTGAGCTCCAGGCCAAGGTCAGAGGAAATAACCTGTCCGCCGGTCAGGATAGCGATATCCTCGAGCATAGCCTTTCTGCGATCGCCGTAGCCAGGTGCCTTTACAGCAACAACATCAAAGGTTCCGCGGAGCTTGTTCACGATCAGGGTGGTCAGAGCCTCGCCCTCAACATCCTCAGCGATGATCAGAAGCTTCGCGCCCATCTTTACGATCTGCTCCAGCACCGGAAGGATATCCTGAATGTTGGAAATCTTCTTGTCGGTGATCAGGATGTAAGGATCCTCCAGGTTAGCAACCATCTTCTCGGTATCATTGCACATATAAGCACTGATGTAGCCGCGGTCGAACTGCATGCCCTCTACCAGGTCCAGCTCGGTCTTCATGGTCTTGGACTCCTCAATGGTGATAACGCCATCCTTGGAAACCTTCTCCATAGCATCGGCAATCATCTTGCCGACCTCTGCATCACCGGAGGAAATAGTAGCAACCTTCTCGATGTCTTCCTTGCCCTTTACAGTGGTGCTCATGCTCTTAATCGAGTCAACAGCAGCATCTGTAGCCTTCTTCATACCTTTGCGGAGCACGATGGGGTTAGCGCCTGCTGCCAGGTTCTTCATTCCCTCATTGATCATCGCCTGTGCAAGAACGGTTGCGGTTGTTGTTCCGTCACCGGCAACATCGTTGGTCTTGGAAGCAGCCTCACGGATGATCTGTGCGCCCATGTTCTCGAACTCATCCTCAAGCTCGATCTCCTTGGCGATTGTTACACCATCGTTTGTGATGGTCGGAGCGCCGTAGCTCTTATCAAGAACAACATTGCGTCCCTTCGGTCCCAGTGTAATCTTAACTGTATCTGCCAGCTTGTTCACTCCGCCTGCAAGAGCAACTCTCGCATCTGTACCCATCTTTAAATCCTTAGCCATAATTCACAGCCTCCTTTTTTAACTCAAATAACTCTTCAGCGCCCCTTTGCAAAATCGCCGCTGCAAAGCTTCTCTTTTGCTCATGTGGCGTTCTCGTCAAATTCCTATTCGCACGCTTTATTCCATAACTGCCAGGATGTCGCTCTGACGAACGATGGTGTAGGTCTCATCCTCGCTGAGCTTCACCTCAGTTCCGGAATACTTGGAGTAAACAACCTTGTCGCCAACCTTTACCTGCATAGGGATCAGCTTTCCGTCATCTGCGGTCTTGCCGGGTCCTACTGCTACAACCTCAGCCTGCTGGGGCTTTTCCTTCTCAGCGCCGGGAATTACGATGCCGGATGCAGTTGTCGTCTCTGCCTCCAGTGCCTTCAGAACAACTCTGTCTTCCAACGGAACTAACTTCATAATGATGCCTCCTTAAAAATATCGAGTCCGCTCTACCAGCGTTCTCATTCATGTAAGCAATCCGATCTTGCGTAATGCTTGGGGTTGTTAGCACTCTTTTTGCTCGAGTGCTAATTGACAGTAGTTATAATAGTACGCTGCCAGAGGGAATGCAAGAATTAAAAAAATAGTTTATTATTTGTTAATATCTAACGCCGATTTCATTTGCACCACTTCGCGACGGGTCCCGGCAAAGATCCCCGGTACATCGTTTGCAAACCAACCGGCAGCAATAAACAGGAGGAAGATGTTATGACATATCAGGACGTACTAACCAGCGCGAGGGCCTGTAGCGGCCCGTTTTGCAAGGCCTGTCCCGTCTGCAACGGGCGCGCCTGCGGATCCACCATGCCCGGTCCCGGCGCAAAGGGAATCGGTGATGTAGCCATCCGCAATTACGAGGCCTGGCAGAAGGTTCGCGTGGCCATGAATACCATCGCAGCCAACAAGGAGCCGGACACGCATTTTTCATTTTTCGGCAAAGAGCTGTCTTTGCCGGTAATGGCTGGACCTGTGGGTGCAGTAAAGCTCCACTACGGCGAGAAATTCTCAGATGTGGAATACAATGACATTCTGGTTCCAGCCTGTGCCGAGGCCGGCATTATTGCTTTCACCGGCGACGGAACCGATCCGGGCGTTGTAAAGGCAGCCACCGCATCCATCCGTGACAACCACGGCGTCGGCGTTCCTACCATCAAGCCCTGGGATATCAATACACTTCAGGAGAAATTCCGTCTGGTAGAGGAGTCTAATTGCTTTGCCGTCGCCATGGACGTGGATGCCGCAGGCCTTCCGTTCCTGCAGGGCCTTACTCCGCCGGCCGGCAGCAAGACGGTAGAGCAGCTGCGCGAGGTCATCCAAAAGGCAGGCAAGCCGTTTATCATCAAGGGAATTATGACCGTAAAGGGTGCTCTGGACGCATTGGAGGCAGGTGCCTCCGCCATTGTTGTTTCCAACCATGGCGGCCGTGTACAGGATCAGACGCCGGCAACCGCCGAGGTCCTTGAGGAGATTGCGGCAGCCGTTGCAGGCCGCATGATGATCCTCGTTGACGGCGGTATCCGCACGGGCGTAGATGTATTCAAGGCACTGGCGCTCGGCGCTGACGGTGTCCTGATCGCAAGGCCCTATGTAACAGCCGTGTACGGCGGCGGCAGCGAAGGCGTAAAGCTCCTCACCGATAAGCTTCAAAACGAGCTCGTCTCCACCATGAAGATGTGCGGCGTCTCTTCGCTTTCCGAAATCACCAAGGAGTGCCTTCATAAGCCGGTCAGTGAATACATTCGTTTCTAAGTCTTTCATTTGACGTAATTATTACATCTGGTAACTATCCAGAGCCCATTTGCAAAATCGCTGCTGCAAAGCTTCTCTTTTGCTCATGTGGCGTTCTCGCCAAAAGAGCCCGGTCCATTTCGGACCGGGCTCTTCTTTGCTTGTAGAATGCCGCGTTAAGTGCAATTGTTTAGCGTCTATCTCGCTTTTTAAATAATTGGCCAGAGGCGTTCCCTTACTCTACCGATGCCTGCAGCTCGCCGCCGACTGCATCAATCACAATGGTGCTTCCCTCCTGCACCTTGTCCTCCAGAATCAGCTTTGCCGACATCGTCTCCACATTCTTCTGAATGTACCTCTTCAACGGGCGGGCGCCATAGCTTGGATCGTACGCAGCGTCCGTCACAAACGCTTTTGCCGTCTCCGTCAGGCGCACCTTAATCTCACGATCCGCAAGACGCCTATTAAGATCCTTCATAATGAGGTCAATGATTCCGGCAATATTGTCCTTCGTCAGCGGACGGAACATGATAATCTCGTCGAGACGATTCAGGAACTCCGGACGGAAATGCTGATGCAAAATGCCGTCCACTGCCTCGCGGCACTCCTCCGAGACCTCCGCCACGTTCCCCGCTGCTGACGTCTGTGCCGACTTCTCCTGCCGCTCGATGTCTGCCAGAATCTCCTGGGCGCCGAGGTTGGATGTCAGAATAATGATGGTATTTTTAAAATCCACCGTCCTTCCCTGGGAATCCGTGATTCGGCCGTCATCCAGAACCTGCAGCAGAATGTTGAACACATCCGGATGGGCCTTTTCCACCTCATCAAACAAGACAACCGAATACGGTTTTCTGCGAACAGCCTCCGTGAGCTGGCCGCCCTCCTCATAGCCGACATACCCGGGCGCCGCACCGATCAGCCGGGAAACACTGTACTTCTCCATGTACTCCGACATATCGATCCGTACCATATTCTTCTCATCATCGAACAAGGCTCTGGCCAGCGCCTTGGCAAGCTCTGTCTTGCCGACGCCGGTAGGTCCCAGGAACAGGAAGGACCCGATGGGCTTTGTAGGATCCTTGATGCCCGCCTTCGAGCGCATGATGGCCTCCGCCACCTTTGTAACCGCCTCATTCTGTCCAACCACGCTTCTGTGAAGCTCCTCCGGAAGGTGCAGCGTTTTGCTGCGCTCGGACTCGGTCAGCTTCTCCACGGGAATCCCCGTCCATTTGGAAACGATGCGGCCGATTTCATCCTCGGTAACCTTTTCATGAACCAGGCCGCCGCCCTCCTGGGCCTTGGCTGCTGCCTCCTCGCCCTCTTTAATTCTGGCTTCAATTTCCGGAAGCTTGCCATACTGGAGCTCTGCCGCATGCTCGAGATTCCCATCTCTTGTCGCCATCTCAATCTCAGAGTGCACCGCATCACGCTCCTCGCGAAGCTTCGCCAGCGAATCGATCTTATCCTTTTCACTCTGCCACTTGGCCGTCTCCTCACTGAAACGGTCATTTAGCTCCGCCATTTCTTTCTTCAGATTCTCCAGACGCTCCCTTGAAAGATTGTCCTGCTCCTTTTCCAACTGAAACTCCTCGATCTTCATCTGATCGAGCTTATGCTTCATCTCGTCGAGCTCTGTTGGCATAGAATTCATTTCTGTTTTGATCAGCGCGCACGCTTCGTCCATGAGGTCGATGGCCTTGTCCGGAAGGAAGCGGTCTGAAATGTAACGATCCGAGAGAACCGCAGCAGCCACCAGCGCATTGTCTTCAATCTTCACGCCATGGTATACCTCATAGCGCTCCTTCAAACCGCGCAGGATGGAAATGCTCTCCTCTACCGTCGGCGCATTCGCCATCACAGGCTGGAAGCGGCGTTCCAGGGCCGCATCCTTTTCAATGTACTCGCGGTACTCATTCAGCGTTGTCGCACCGATGCAGTGAAGCTCGCCCCTTGCCAGCATGGGCTTTAGCATATTTCCTGCATCCATGGCCCCGTCCGTCTTTCCGGCTCCTACGATGGTATGCAGCTCATCGATGAACAGAATAATGCTGCCGTCCGATGCCTTCACATCGTCCAGCACTGCCTTCAGACGTTCCTCAAACTCGCCGCGGTACTTGGCACCGGCTACGAGCGACCCCATATTCAGTGAGAAGATCTTCTTGTCCTTCAACGACGTAGGAACATCTCCCTTTGCAATTCTCTGTGCCAGCCCCTCAACGATGGCTGTTTTGCCGACGCCGGGTTCACCGATGATCACCGGGTTATTCTTGGTCTTGCGGGAGAGGATCTGAATGACGCTGCGGATTTCCTCATCCCGTCCGATGACCGGATCCATCTTCTGCTCTCTTGCCTTGGCAACAAGCTCTTCGCCGTATTTTTCCAGCGTATCATACGTGCTCTCCGGATTGTCCGAGGTCACCCTTTGATTGCCGCGAACGCCCTGCAGCGCCTGCAGAAAGGTCTCCCTTGAAATGCCAAACTCCTTCATCAGCTGCTTTACCGGACCATTGGCGTGATGAAGCATAGCAAGGAAGAGATGCTCCACCGAAACGTATTCATCGCCAAGCTTTTTGGCTTCGTCCTCGGCGCCGACCAGCACCTTGTTCAGCGCATTGCTAACATAGGTCTGCACACCATCCCCGGATACCTTTGGAAGATTATCCACCGCCTTCTGTACTCTCGCCGTGAACGTGGAAGGTTCAATCTGCATCTTTTCCATCAGCTTGGCTATAAGACTGTCCTCCACAGTCAGAAGGCAGTACAGAAGATGCTCCTGCTCGATCTGCTGATTACCGTATTCCACAGCCATGTTCTGGGCGTTCTGGATGGATTCCATTGATTTCTGTGTAAATTTCTGAATATTCATATCGATACCTCCTTGAATTGGAAGATTTGTTTCATCTGTTCTATAGCTACTATAACACAAAAAAGAGTCCTGTCAACTGTGACAGAACTCTTCCCCTATAAAATCCACTGTCCACGGACGATGCTATAGAAATGGAGAGGTGCTCATGTTCAACAAAACAAAGTTCAATGGGCTGTGACACCTGCATCTGCGGCATCCTTGGCTATACCGTTCAGATCGCTGTGATCCTCTTCGGTGTATTCCGCCTTCACATCGGGTGAGGGAGCTTGCACAGCAGGTGCATTGTCCTGCGCCGCATTTATGCAGGAGGCATCACACGCTGCAGGTTCCTTATGCATCGGAATCGTTGTATATCCGTCCATGTTCGCACCTTGCGGAGCCTTCGGAGATACTGCGGCATCAACTGCAGGTGCTGCCGGCTCTTCCTTGCCGCCGAACGGATGCGGGAAGCCTCTGCGCGCAGGGCGTTCCTCCGGAGCAGCTGCACGGGGGGCATCCGGAACGACCGGAGAATCCTGCGGCATCAGCGGTGTAACCTCACCGTCCACTACATTCCCGGCAGCCACTGCAGCCACAGCCTCCAGAGGCTTTTCTGCCTTCCCGATCTGGAACATAATCCAGATGTCAGCAATTCCGTCCGCAATCAACGTCAGCGCCATAAACTTCATCAGAATCTTTTCAATAAAGACCGGATGAATGATGAATACAACTCCCAGAATGATCTCTACCACTGTAATGATCAGTGCTGCCGTCACGCCGCCGGACTTCTGGCGTACAATGCGCATGCTCTCCGACAGGTCCACCAGACCGGTCACCACCACAATCAGTCCGATGATCGTCGGAACCAGTGCGATCAGAATCTGCGGATTAAAGAATAAATACATGCCCATCACAATGGCAACCACTCCGCCGAACAGCGCGACAGCACTTCCGTACATGCGGCTCCTGCCCATCAGAAAAACGGCAACAATGACAATTCCAAGAACCGTAATAATCCCCGCAATCGCCTGACAGATGACATTCAAGGCCGTTCCGGACCAGATGAACAGAACCAGTCCCAGTGCAATCAGGCATGCCGCCTCGATCAGCTTGTTGGTCTTGGCAACACGCAGCGTTGTTTTTACCTTCTGTTCTACATTTGAATAACTCATATGCAGTACCTCCTTGCTCTATTTCTGATGACCATTTAGCGTGCAAACGCGGATAACGTCAAAAAACACAGGGTCTTTTGCCGCCACATGTTCTTTATACCTTTAACACTGCTGTTCAATTCTCTCAAGGATTTCGTCGCGCCCCTGCTTGGTCAGGCCAGAAAACGGAATCACCGTAAGAGAGACCTCCTGTCCCACAGCACTTTTCTCGTGCAGTACGCGTTCTATATTCGCCACTGCCTTTGACAGCTGGCTTCTTTTGAGCTTGTCCGCCTTGGTTGCCACAATGATCGGGACAAAACCATTGTGTACCACCCAGTCGAACATCAGCACATCATCCGCTGACGGATCATGACGGATGTCAATCAGCAAAAACACCACCTTCAGAGAATCACTGGTGTGCAGATAGTTCTCGATCATGGTGCCCCACTGTGCCTTCACCTCCACGCCGGCTGTGGCATAGCCATATCCCGGAAGATCCACAAGGTACAGCGCGTCGTTGATATTGTAATAATTGATGGTCTGCGTTTTCCCGGGCTTTCCGCTGGTTCTGGCATAGCTCTTGCGGTTCATAAGCGCATTGATCAGCGTCGATTTGCCGACATTACTTTTCCCGGCAAATGCGAACTCCGGCCATGTATGCTGTGGCAGCTTACTGGTAATGCCGCAGACAGTTTCAAGATTTACGGTTTTAATTATCATAGCACAATCCTTCCTTGTATCGCAGGGATGATATGTTCAAGGGCAGCCACTGCGTGCACGTTTGCCAAGCGCCAGGGTTGGCGCATGGATGTCCGGGTTCGAGGACACTGCAATAGCAAAACAGCGCGGCGCATCGCTTTCGCGTGCGCCGCGCCGTCACTGCTTTCAGGCAGACTGACTCGTCTCCAAAAGGCCGTCGGTTCCCTCTGTTCTGGTCCCGTCCCGGTGCACCAGAATCGGCTTTCCGGCTCCCAGCACCGAATTCTTCGTAACAATGCACTCCTGCACGGTCTCATCAGAAGGAATGGTGTACATGACATCCATTGTCACGCGCTCCATAATCGAACGCAGACCTCTGGCACCGGTCTTGCGTTCCACTGCCATGTCCGCGATAGCATCCAGTGCATCATCCTCAAAGGAAAGCTCCACATTGTCATAGTGGAACAGCTTCCGGTACTGCTTGATCAGCGCATTCTTGGGTTCCCTGAGAATACGGACCAGTGCGTCCTTGTCCAGCCCCTCGAGTGTAACCACCACAGGAACTCGTCCGATAAACTCCGGAATCAGTCCGAATTTCACCAGATCCTGCGGAACAACTTCCTTCAAGATGGTGCCGGCATCCTTCTCTTCTTTTTCAGCCACCGATGCATTAAAGCCCATGGAGCGATAATCGGTTCTCTCGTGAATAATCTTCTCCAGACCATCAAAGGCACCGCCGCAGATGAACAGGATATTCGTGGTATCAATCTGAATCAGCTCCTGCTGCGGATGCTTGCGGCCGCCCTGCGGCGGAACCGAAGCCTGCGTACCTTCGATAATCTTCAGAAGTGACTGCTGTACGCCCTCGCCGGACACATCTCTTGTGATCGATACATTCTCACCCTTTTTGGAAATCTTATCGATCTCATCAATATAGACAATGCCCAGCTGTGCGCGTTCAATGTTGTAATCTGCAGCCTGGATCAGCTTCAGAAGTATATTCTCCACATCCTCGCCAACGTAGCCCGCCTCGGTAAGCGTTGTAGCATCCGCAATGGCAAAGGGGACGTTTAAAAGCTTAGCCAGCGTCTGAGCAAGGTAGGTCTTGCCGGATCCGGTCGGACCGAGCATCAGAATATTGGATTTTTGAAGCTCAACCTCGTTGTCCTGGTCATCCTGATGATCGTTGCTGCCGACAATGCGCTTGTAGTGATTGTAAACAGATACAGCCAGAACCTTTTTGGCTTCATCCTGCCCAATAACATACTGATCCAGGAAGCTCTTGATCTGTGCCGGCTTCATCAGATTGACATCCTGCTGTGTCAAGCCGCTGTCGCCGTGGTTCTCCTCATCGCTTTGGCGCCCCTCGTCCTCGTTTATGATTTCACCGCAGATCTCAATGCATTCATCGCAAATGTAAACACCGTTCGGGCCGGAAATCAGCTTGCGGACCTCTTCCTCAGATCTTCCGCAAAAGGAGCACCGGCGAGGGGGTGTCATTCTCTTGTTACTGCTTGCCATAGGGATTCTCTTCCTTGTTTTTATGCGTTACGAAGCGCATCCTCAATCTCTTTACGTGTCGTATAAATGTGGTCAATCAGACCGTACTCGAGTGCCTCCTGCGCAGACATCCAGTTGTCGCGGTCCGTATCGCGGCACAGATCCTCATAGGTTCTGCCGGTATTCTCTGCCAGAATGTGATTCAGCTTCTCCCGGGTGTTCTTGATGTGCTCTGCTGCAATCAGCATGTCGCTTGCCTGTCCCTCCGTGCCGCCGGAAGGCTGATGAATCAGAATCTCCGAATTCGGAAGGGAATAGCGCTTGCCCTTCGTGCCGCCTGCCAGGAGGAAAGACCCCATGCTGGCCGCCATGCCAACGCAGATCGTAGACACATCGCACTTAATGAACTTCATCGTGTCGTAGATGGCAAGTCCTGCCGTCACCGATCCTCCCGGACTGTTGATATAGAACTGAATATCCTTCTCCGGGTCCTCACCCTCCAGGAACAGAAGCTGAGCCACGATCAGCTCTGCAGACTGATCGGTCACCTGATCACCCAGCAGAATGATGCGCTCCTTCAATAATCTCGAAAAAATATCATAGGAGCGCTCACCGCTTCCGGTTTGCTCTATGACATAAGGTACCAGATTTGCCATGTTCCATCCTCCTAAAATGTCCCTGCCTGCTCATCCATCCGCATCAAAACTCTCCGAAGAAAATCAAGGCGGGGGCTCATCGTTACATATATAAAACCGATGCCCTTCGGGCACTCAGCGAACATCATAAAACAAAGGCCTTGCAATGTGCAAGGCCTTTACAGTTTATTTATGATCAGTAATGATATTCGGATTACTCAGCATCCTCTGCAGGAGCCTCAGCCTCTTCGGCTGCAGCGGCCTTCTTGGAAGCCTTCTTTGCTCTCTTGGTCTCTTTTGCATTGTCCGTGACAAAATCAGCAGCCTTACGGATACGAATGTCCTTCTTCAGGTCATTCTTCATCTCCTCTGCCTCGAAGAGCTTCTTCACGTTCTCAAGAGGAGCATGGTACTGATCTGCCATCTTCTGGAACTCCTGCTCAAGATCCTCGTCCGAAGCCTCGATGCTCTCTGCATCAGCAATAGCCTCCAAAACCAGGCTGTTGCGGATTCTCTGCTCAGCCTGCGGCTTCATCTGCTCAAGGAACTGCTCCCTGGTCTGGCCTGTGTACTGCAGATAGGTCTCAAGGCGCATGCCCTGATACTGCATGTTCTGTGCGAACTCATTGGCAAGATTCTCCTGTTGTGTGCGGAGCATTGCCTCCGGGATGTCGATCTTTGCATCCTCAACAGCAGCAGCTACAGCCTCGCCCTGCTTGGCATTTCTCAGCTCGCTTGCCTTGCGCTCCTCCAGGTTCTTGCGAATGTCAGCCTTGTACTCGTCCAGTGTTGCAAACTCGGAAACCTCATCTGCAAACGCATCGTTCAGCTCCGGAAGAACCTTGGTCTTGATCGCATTCACCTTGCAGTGGAACACAGCCGGCTTTCCTGCAAGGGACTTCTC
>CAVGIV010000027.1:25326-32303 GCA_963629395.1 Paludibacteraceae bacterium
CCGTTTGCATCCTGCTGGCGCTTAAGCTCCTTCTCTACGTCCTCGTCCGTAGCCTCTGCAGGGCCCTGCTTGGTTACGGAAACGCCCTTATACTTGCCAAGAGAAACCGGAGGCTTCAGAGCAACCTCAGCCGTATAAATGAAGCTCTTTCCTTCCTCGATCTGTGTCAGATCGATCTTCGGGTTGGAAACGATGTCCTCGCCGGACTCCTTTACTGCAGCTTCATAGGAGTCATTGATGCACTGGTTCGCTGCATCCTCATAAAAAATGGCTGCGCCGTACATCTTCTCAACGATCTTGCGAGGTGCCTTTCCCTTGCGGAAGCCAGGAATGGAGATGCGGTTCTTCTCCTTCTGATATGCCTTCTCAATTGCCTTGCCGAAATCCTCAGCACTCACCTCAATGGTAAGCTTGGCCATGCTATTCTCGAGCTTCTCAACACTAACGCTCATTGTTCTGATTCCTCCTGATGGTCATTCACTTGTCTATGTCATAAACAGACAGTTTAAAATTATACGCAAAAACAGCGTTTTTGGCAACACTATTCTATCCTTCCTCCTTCGGCATCCAGTGAATTTTCTCCAGGAAGCGGATCATTTTGTCTCCCCGCAGGATTTCCTCCAGCGTCTGCCTCGTTATCGTACCGGAATGGATCAGTGTGAATTCATAAACAACAATCGCTGCCAGCAGTGCAATTGCAGCCGCAGCCAGGTTGCGGAAATAATAGCCTCTCGGCAGACCCTCCATCACGGCAAGGGCCTTGTAAAGCAGCTGATAGACAATCCTTGCCGCAAATCCCATAACAAGGGCGCAAATCAAAGGACGGATATAATACAGCCTTACATTCTGACGGATTCCAAGGAACTTTCGCAGACAGAACTGATTCACCACGAAGATCATGACCGAATAAAGGATGCTCACGATGACCAGCGCTTCCACGCCCATGTTCACCTTCACAAGCAAGGCGATCAGCACAATCGTCTGCGTCACCAGCGCAATTCCAGCAGAAACAAGGGGAATGTTCATTTTCCCAACGGACTGCAGGGCAGCATTGGTGATGGTAGAAATAGAGTAAAAAATAACCGTCACCGCCAGCAGCGATAAGAGCGAGGAGGCGAGCTTAAGCGAATTCATCTGCGGGAACATAATCATGGTAATGGGCTTTGCCAGAACAGCAAGCCCGACCGCCGAAGGAATTGCAATCAATGCCGTTGCCCGGATCGCATTTTCCACGCTGCTCCTGGTCCTGTCTGTATCCCCTTTTGCAAACGCCGCAGAGATTCCCGGAATGATTGCAGCGCTCACCGCTGTAGCAATCGAAATCGGAATATTGGAGATCACAACCGCTTTGTTGGAGAAAATGCCGTACAGCGTTGTCACCTCTGTTCCATCCTGATGCATGTACTGAATCATCGTCTGAAGATAAATGGTCTGATTCAGCGCCGTGGTCAGATTCATAATGACGCCGCTGAGCATGAACGGGGTGATGACTAAAATAGTGTCCTTAAAAAAGCTTCGGTACTTGCCCTTTTGTCCCGTGGCATCCTCTGCAATCAGCCTCTTGGCATCCTTCTGATCCCGCTGAAAGCAGTACAGCATAAATACAAGTGCCACTACAACGCCCGCACCAGTGCCAAGGGCCGAGCCCATCGCGCCCAGCTGTGCCTGTCTTGTCGGATCACTGCCTGCGAGCGTATGCATGAGAATCCAGGCCGCCAGAATACTGACCAGCGCATTTGCAAACTGCTCCAGAATCTGTGAAATGCTGGTCGGCAGCATGCTCCCTCTGGCCTGAAAATACCCGCGCATAGAGCCCAGAATGCCGAAAAAGAAAACCGTCGGTGCGAAGACCTGCAGTACGCAGACGGTC
This sequence comes from Paludibacteraceae bacterium, assembly GCA_963629395.1. Taxonomy (GTDB): domain Bacteria; phylum Bacillota; class Clostridia; order Lachnospirales; family Lachnospiraceae; genus CAG-791. The sequence goes on from CAVGIV010000027.1 coordinate 27,197, forward strand.
ACCTGCGGCACCAGCACAGACGCGCCAAAATAAAGAAGCGCGCTTCCTGCCAGTCCCACCAGAATGCCATACAAAAGTGCACAGCGAAAGACTCGCCGTGCATTTCTGTACTCTCCTACCGCCATCTTCTGTGCCATCAGCTTGGAAATTGCCGACGGCATGCTGTAGGAGGATACCATCAGAATGATGGTGTAAATATTGTAGGCTGTTCCGTAATACCCATTGCCCTCATCGCCGATGATGGCGGTCAATGGCGCCCGATACAATAAACCTATGATGCGGACGATCATACTGGCTGCAGCAAGAATTCCTGCCTGCAGCATTACATTGGAGCTGCTTTTTTGTTCTGCCATTGTGTCCTTTCTACTCCGGCTTTTCTAAGGTCCCCCGCACCCGCCTATCTGTTGTCATTGCAAAGCATCGTTAACCGGCTCAGCCGATCAGCCAGTCATACATCTCCTGATACTGTCCGGCAGAAACCTTCCAGGAGAAATCCGCCGCCATGGCACGGTCCACGATGTGATTCCAGTCACGCTTTTTATCATAGAAGACCTTTTCTGCGTAACGAATCGAATGCATCATCTCATGTGCATTGTAGTTGGTAAAGGTAAATCCGGTTCCTGTCTGCTCGAACTCATTGTACGGCTCTACCGTATCCTTCAGGCCGCCTGTCTCGCGAACAATCGGAAGCGTTCCGTATCGAAGCGCCATCAGCTGGCTGAGTCCGCAGGGCTCGAACAGGGACGGCATCAGGAAGGCATCGCTGGCCGCATAGATTTTGTGAGACAGATCCTCCGAATAGTAAATGTTGGCAGCAAGCTTTCCCGGATATTTTTCATCAAAATACCGGAACATATTCTCATAACGATCCTCTCCGGTTCCCAGCACCACCACCTGCATCGCATCCTGAGAGAGCATCTCTTCCATGACATAGGCAATCAGATCAAAGCCCTTCTGGTCGGTCAGACGGGAGACAATACCCACCATAAAGCATTTGTCATCCTCCACCAGGCCGAGCTCCTTCTGAAGCGCCGCCTTGTTCTGCTTCTTGAGCTTGCGCCAGTTGCCCGCATCGTAGGGGTGCGGTATCCGGCTGTCCGTTTTCGGATTGAATACGTCGTAATCAATGCCGTTTAATATGCCGCGAAGGTCATGGGCTCTTGCGTTGAGGATACCGTCCAGCCCCTCTCCGTAATACTGCGTCTTGATCTCTTCTGCATAGGTCGGGCTCACGGTTGTGATGGCATCCGCATATACGATGCCGCCCTTCAAGAGATTGGCATCCTGATAGGCCTCCAGCTTATCCGGCGTAAAATAATATCCAGACAGTCCTGTGATGCTCTCCACATCCTTCACGCCCCATTTCCCCTGGAACCGAAGATTATGGATGGTCATAACCGTCTTGATGCCGCGGAAAAATTCATTCTCCTGGAAACGCTCTTTTAAATAAACCGGAATCAGTCCGGTCTGCCAGTCGTGGCAGTGAATCAGATCCGGACGGAAGCCAATGGTCGGCAGTGCCGACAGCACCGCCTTCGAGAAAAAGGCATAGCGGCGAATCTCGAATAATGCATCATCGGTATATACCGTGCCTGTGTTGAACATATCCTCATTATCGATGAAGTAATAGGTCACTCCATCCGCCTGTGCCCGCATAATCCCCACGTACATGTTCTGCCAGTCAAAGTCCATGTAAAAGCTGGTCACGTACTCCATCCGGTCCTTCATTTCCTGCTTCATGCAGGCGTATTTAGGCATGATCACCCGGACATCATAGAATTCCTTGTCCAGCTCCTTCGGCAGCGAGCCTACAACATCAGCAAGTCCGCCCGTCTTAATGAAAGGCACGCCCTCGGAAGCTGCAAACAAAATATTCTTCATAACTCTAACCCCCTGTATGAGTGATGATTAAATTTCGATGTTTCCATTATACCCCACCCGTTTCTGTTCAGCCACATCTAGGATTGGCGAATGCAGAGAGAAAATCGCGTATGCTATTTCTCCGAAGTGTGGAGTGTATTGTCGGTATTGCCGGCAATCACTCCGAGATAAAAGACATGCCCGCAGGACCACTTCTTGCATTCTCCGCGTCACCTCGCTATGATGTTTTCTGAAAGCGCTTACACAGATAGTAGCTACTCGGCGCCATTCGCAAAATCGCTGCTGCGCAGCATTTCTTTTGCCCATGTGGCGTTCTCGGCTGCCTTGCGCTTGTAAGGAGCTCGTATGAATATCTATGACATCGCCGCCATGTCCGGCGTTTCCATTGCCACCGTATCCCGTGTTGTCAACGGAAGTCAAAAGGTCAGTGAGAAAACCCGGCAGAAGGTGCTCTCCGTTATTGAAAAAAACGGCTATACGCCCAACGTTTTTGCACAGGGGCTCGGCCTTCACACCATGCACACCATCGGCATTCTGGTTCCGGACATTGCAGATCCCTATATGTCCAGCGCTGTTTCCTATCTGGAAGGGCAGCTCAAGGGCTATGGCTACGACTGCATTCTCTCCTGCAGCGGGTTTGAGCAAAGCTCCAAGGAGGCCCGGGTGCAGATGCTGCTCTCCAAGCACATCGATGCACTGATTCTCGTAGGCTCCACCTACACCGGTCACGGCCGGAGTGAGCGTGAAACGCAGTACATTCGAAATGCCGCGCAGCAGATTCCCGTCTTCGTCTTAAACGGCGTGGTTTCCGGAGCGAATGTTTATTCCTCGGTCAGCTGTGACCGGCAGGCCGTCTGCGAAGCCGTCGGTGCTCTTCTGCGCACCGGCAGAAAGCGTGTACTCTTCCTGACCGATTCCAAATCCTACAGTGCACGGGAAAAGCGTGCCGGCTATGAGGAAGCCTACCGGGCCGCCGGTCTGGCGGTCCCCCGCTTACTCATGCAGCACGTGCCGGACAGTATCCAGGGTGTGCGTGACTTCCTCCTGCATAACCGCCTGAACTTTGACGCCGCAGTAGCCACCGATGACAGCATGGCAGTCGGCGTCATCAAATATGCAGTTGGGCGCGGCATCAGCGTCCCTAAGGACCTCGCCGTCATCGGCTATAACAATTCCGCTCTTGCTTCCTGCAGCGAGCCCGAGCTTTCCAGCATTGACAATCGTTCCCGTCAGCTGTGCCAGGAAACCGTGGACCGTTTGATCACTGTCCTTGAGGGGAACACTTCTGTTCCGCAGCATCTGTGCGTTCCCTGCCAGCTTATCCAGCGCGCCACAACAGACTTTGTATCTCCATAAAAAAGATCGCAGTAAGGGATGTTCCCCACTGCGATCTTTTTTATCATATATACCTGTTCAGCGCCTGCCAGTTTTCATCGTGAATCCTCTGCCTGCAGGCAAATTTACGACTGAAATCAGCAGGCGACGCACCTTATCCGGCTGCTTAGAGTCCGAAGTATCTCTCTGCGTTGTAGCAGCTGATTCCCTGTACAATCTTCTTCAGGGATGCCTCATCATTCGGATACTCGCCATTCTCCACCCAGTCACCGATCAGGTTGCACATGATTCTGCGGAAATAGTCATGTCTTGTATAGGACAGGAAGGATCGGGAATCGGTCAGCATGCCGACAAAGTTGCCCAGAACACCAAGGTTGCCAAGAGCCTTCATCTGTGCCTCCATGCCGTCTCTGGTATCCAGGAACCACCACGCCGCACCGAGCTGCATCTTGCCGGGAACCTCATCCGACTGGAAGCATCCAAGGCAGGTTGCGATCTGGTTCAGATCCGCCTGATCCAGCGAGAATACAATGCATTTCGGAAGCTCACCGCTGACCTCAAGTGCAGAGAAGAACTCTGCCAGTTCGTTATAGCAGGTAGACTTTGCAATCATGTCATAGCCGGTATCCGGTCCCATAATGGCAAAGGTCCGCTTGTTGTTGTCTCTCGTGCAGGAGAAATGGATCTCCATAACAATATTTTCCTTATGGTACTTGCGGGCAAGTGCCAGGAGCACGAAGGTCTGGTAGGAATCAATCTCCTCCTTGGTCAGCTTCTCGCCGGCAAGAGCCTTCGCGTATACGCGGTCTGCCTCAACCTCGTCGCATGCAGCAAACGGCACATAATCCAGGCCGTGATCCGTAGCGCGGCAGCCATGTGCCTTGAAGAAGTCCACGCGCTCCTCAAGTGCAGCAACGACATCACTCACGTGAGGAAGCGGGCGTCCTACAACAGCTCCCAGCTTCTCCATGTACTCCTTGAAGCCCTTCTTCTGGATATTCACTGCCTTGTCCGGGCGGAAGGAAGGGCAAACCTTAAAGCCCAGATCCGGAATCTGTGCCAGCTTCTCATGCCACTCCAGGGAATCAATCGGGTCATCGGTGGTGCCGACAAACTCTACGTTGGACTGACGGATGATGCCGCGAACGCTCAGATTCGGATCGTGCTGCAAAAGGTCATTGCACTTGTCCCAGATTTCCTTCGCGTTGTCCGGTGTCAGCGCCTCTGTAATGCCAAAATACTTCTGCAGCTCCAGATTGCTCCAGTGGTACATCGGGTTTCCGATTGCCATCTCAAGTGCTGCCGCAAAGGCCTTAAACTTCTCAAACGGCTCTGCATCTCCCGTCACAAGCTCCTCGGGCGTTCCGTTGCACCGCATCATTCTCCACTTGTAATGATCGCCAAAATAGGTGCCGTCGGCACCCTTTCCGCCCAGCCATACCTCTGCGATATTGTTGTAGCGTCGATCCTCATAGATTTCCTTCGGAGGGATGTGGCAGTGATAATCCACAATCGGAAGATCCTCACAGTAATCATGAAACAGGTGCTTGGCTGTTTCATTCCGAAGCATAAAATCCTTGTCCATAAAAGCTTTCATTTGCATTTCCCTTTCCTGCTGCAGCGCTCCGGCCACGCATTCTTATTAGTGTAAACGCTTACATCCAACTATAGCAAGGCTGCCCGGATTGTCAAGAGTCCGGCGGTTTTGTTACACTGGCAGGGTTACAGTTGTTACGTTCGCATGTCCGTCAAGTGATGGCCCCGGCTGCGATATCCGGTTCAGGGACACCGGTGCAGTAACGCACTCCAGATGATAACTATTCAGCGCCTGCCAATTTCAATCGTGAATTTGCCTGCAAGCAGAGGGTTCACGTTGAAATATGGCAGGTGC
>CAVGIV010000028.1:0-31998 GCA_963629395.1 Paludibacteraceae bacterium
GCGGTGGAAACCAGCTTCACCAAAGGTGTCAATGCGGTTTCCTGGGTGCTGATCCCCTTTACGCCTCTAGGCTCGGCGCTGGGCTTCACCGCCCTGCCCGCCGCCTATTTTGCGTATCTGCTTCCCTGCATTCTGCTCTACATGGTGCTGACAACAGGTTTGAAAAAAGCCTATGTCCGCCACTACGGCGAACTGCTGTAAATGGAGGTGCGCACAATGAACTGGAAAAGAATTTGGATGACAGCAAGCATTGGACACCGTGTGGGCGGTCAGCTTTTTTGCGCAATCGGCTTTGAATTTCTGCCGGGACTCAATCCAGCGCCGGGAGAATCTCGGAGAGCTTCTCCAGAGCCTCTGTTTCATAGAATTCAATTGCACCGGTGTCCATGGCGTGTGCCAGGTTGGGGTCGATGGGAAGAGAGTCCACCAGTACGGTTCCCTCGCCGGCAGCCACCTCCTCGGCGTGGCTTTCACCGAACATATACACCTTCTCACCGCAGTGCGGACAGGGAACATAGCTCATGTTCTCAACAATGCCCAGAATCGGCACCTTCATATCCCGGGCCATATGAACAGCCTTCTTTACAATCATGGAAACCAGATCCTGCGGAGTGGTCACGATAAGGATGCCATCCAGAGGAAGCGACTGGAATACCGTCAGCGGTACATCACCGGTTCCGGGCGGCATATCGACGAACATGTAATCAATATCGCCCCATTTAACATCGGTCCAGAACTGCTTTACAACGCCTGCAACAATGGGACCTCTCCAGATGACGGGCTGCTCCTCATTTTCCATGAGAAGGTTCATGGACATGATCTTGATGCCGGTGGACGTTTCGGCAGGGATCAGCGTACCGCCCTCGCCGTCCGGCCGCACACCCTCTACGCTGACATCCTCGCTGGACACGCCGAACATGCGCGGGATGCTGGGTCCTGTAATGTCACAGTCCATAACAGCGGTCCGGTAGCCGTGACGAAGGGACCACAAGGCGCAAAGACCGGTGACGGAGGACTTGCCGACACCACCCTTTCCGCTTACAACACCAATCATCTTCCGTACATGGCTGCCGGGATTGGCATCCACCTTGAAATTCGCAACCGGCATCGGAATTTTTCCGTCGGCTGTTTTCTTTTCTTCTGACATAATCTGTAATCTCCCTCTACGAGTGAATAGTTACGATGTAAATAAAAGCCGGGAACCTCTTAAACATTAATCTGTAAACCAACCGGGCAGTGGTCGGAGCCCGGGACATCGGTATAGATCGACGCATCACAAAGCTTCGGAAGCAGCGCATCCGAAATAATGAAATAGTCAATGCGCCAACCGGCGTTCTTCTCCCTTGCATGAAACCGGTAGGACCACCAGGAATAGACGCCGGTCGTATCCGGATGCAGATGGCGCCAGGTATCCACGAAACCGTTGGAAAGGACTGCGGTCATCTTCCCGCGCTCCTCATCCGTAAAGCCGGCGTTATGATGATTGGAAGAAGGGTTCTTCAGATCAATTTCCCGGTGGGCGACGTTCAGATCGCCGCAGTATATGACTGGCTTGCCGGTTTCCAGCTTTTTGATGTAGGAGAGAAAAGCATCCTCCCAGAGCATGCGGTATTCGAGCCGCTCCAGCCCCTGCTTGGAGTTGGGAACATAGACCGTGATCAGGTAATAGGTGGGGTATTCCAGCGTGATAACCCGTCCCTCCTGGTCGTGCTCAGGAATACCGATGCCATACTGTACCGACAGCGGTTCCTCTTTGGTAAAGATGGCTGTGCCGGAATATCCCTTTTTAACGGCATAATTCCAATACTCATGATAGCCGGGCAGATCCATCTGAATCTGTCCCTCCTGCAGCTTGGTTTCCTGGAGGCAGATGGCATCCGGATCCTCCTTCTGCAGGAATTCGTAGAAGGCATTCTTGCCGATACAGGCCCGCAGGCCATTCACGTTCCAGGAAATGAATTTCTTGCTCATAGGCTGTTATTTGCCCTCATACTTGATGGCGGAGAACAGCTGGACCGGAGCGATGGCAGCGCGGCCGTTGAGGCCCTCCAGCTCCATAAGAACCAGAACGCCGACCACTTCGCCGCCAAGCTTTTCTACCAGCTCGACCATTGCCTTTGCGGTACCGCCGGTTGCCATCAGATCATCAACGATGAGGACCTTCTGACCGGGCTGGATGGCATCCACGTGCATCTCCAGTGTGGCTGTGCCGTACTCCAGCGCATAGTCAACGGAAACCGTCTCGCGGGGGAGCTTGCCCTTCTTACGAATCAGCACCATCGGCTTATGCAGATTGTAAGCAAGCGGTGTGCCGAAAATGAAGCCTCTGGATTCGGCACCGACCACAACGTCGAAGTCGATATCCTTTACCAGGCTCTGCATTTCATCGATTGCCATGTGAAGACCGTCGGCATCCTGCGCAACGGTGGTAACATCGCGGAACATGATTCCCTTCTGCGGGAAATCCGGAATGGTCAGTACGTAGTCTTTCAGATTGTCCTTAATCATGGTTCATTCTCCTTTTTGCGGATTGGACGCGGTATCACCCTCGATGCTCTCAATGACGCAGCCGGTACCGGTTCCACGAACCAGCGACGCATCACCGCCGCAATGGGGACAGACAAAGCCTTCGGAACGCGGAAATCTGCGGCCGCAGATGCGGCAGACAAATGTGGCGGGGTCCCTCCGGATTCGAAGCACGGCATCCTTACAGACAGTGCCTTCTCTTGCCGTTTCCCAGTACAGCTGCATGCATTCGTCCACCAGATCCGAGAGCTCACCGACCCGGAGTGTGACACAGGTCACCACCTCCAGCTGTTCCCTGCGGGCAACCTGCTCCGCGGTTTCGAGAAGCCCCTGGATAATGGGAAGTTCGTGCATTGCGGCCTCCAATCCTATATAATTATCGGTGCTTGGCCAAAACTGCGCTTCCTATTATACGTTCTGTTTGCGGATTTTCATACCGCACAATTGCAACGATTCGTCTTAACGATTCGTCCTAACGATTTGTTTTAACGATTCATCCGGAAGCCATCGCTGGCCGGCATTTATGCAGAGGCAGTCGGGAAGGGGTTATGTAACTGTTTATGGAAGATATCAACATTGCACTTTTGATTGATGCGGACAACATCAGTGCCAAATATATTTCTGTTATTTTGAGTGAGCTGTCTAAATACGGCAAAATAACGATCCGCCGCATGTACGGAGACTGGTCGCAGGAGCGCCTTCGCTCGTGGTTTAACTGCTCCGCCGGATATTCACTCACGCCGGTAATGCAGCCGAACAATACGCCGGGCAAGAATGCGTCGGACATCGGTCTGATCATTGATGCGATGGACATCCTGTATGCAAATTCGGTGCAGGGCTTTTGCATCTGCTCCAGCGACGGAGATTTCAACAAGCTTGCCACCAGACTGCGTGAGTCCGGCAAGGTTGTCATTGGAATGGGAGAGAAGAAGACACCGGAGTCCTTCCGTGTGTCGTGTGAGCGCTTTATTTTCCTTGATGTTATCAGCGGCAGCAGTGATTCGGACGAGGAGGATACCGGGACCAGAGGAAAGAGCAAGGATCGCCGCAAAAATACCGGCAAGACTGCCCAGCAGACATCCGGAAAAAAGACAGGTGCCGGATCGTCGGCAGCCGGCAGGAAGAAGGCGGCGGAGACAGCATCTGAGGCTGCTTCCTCGCAGCAGGAGAATTCGTTTGATGAGTTCCTTCCGGGGGATGTACCACAGGAAGACCCGGGATTTACCGATAAATCGGAAATTGAGGCTGCCATTGTCAAGATGATCACGGACAATGCGGCGGACGGAAAAGAGACGGGGCTGGGAGAAATCGGCTCCCGCCTTGTGAAGATTTTCCCGGATTTTGATATTCGGAATTACCATTACAGCAAGCTTTCGGAATTTTTAAAGGATCTGCCGTCGCTGAGCGTGACAACAAGAGACAGCGGCGTCTGGATTTCACAGAAGATTACAGCGGATTCGGAAATCGAGAAACAGATTCTGGCGATTTTCCGTCGGCACAATACGCAGGACCTGCTCCTTAGCACGCTCAAGCAGGAGCTGGAGGACATGAATCCGAATCTGGATGCAACCATACGAAAGAGCGGCGTCACAAGATTTTCGGTATATCTGAATCGCAACATTCATTCAGTAGAGGTGAACGGGCGGCATGTGAGTCTGCCGCAGGGAAGGTAAGTTCTATGGTTATAGCGACGAGAAAGTTATACGATGAGCAGCCCTACCTGCGGGAATTTGATGCTACAGTTCTGGCTGCAGAGCCTGGAAAAGAAGAAGGGACCGTGCGGGTTGCGCTGGATGCAACACTGTTTTTTCCGGAGGAGGGAGGACAGACCCCGGACAGGGGACTGCTGGCAGGATACCCGGTGGAAGATGTGCAGCTGGAGGCTGGAGAGATCATCTGGCATCTCATAAGGACGACAGACGAGAGCGGCGAAACTGCGAAGGAGAAACGTGGATCCTCAGGAGATGCGGCGTTACCCCTTTCTGCCGGACAAAGCGTTCATGGCACACTGGACTGGCAGCACCGATATTCCAATATGCAGAATCATTCCGGAGAGCATATCCTCTCCGGACTTTTGCATTCTCTGTGGGGATATGAGAATGTGGGCTTTCGACTGAGTGAGAATACTGTAACGCTGGACACCGGCGGTGAGCTACAGGAGGACGATCTGCTGCGACTGGAACAGAAGGCCAATGAGGTGGTTTGGAGAAATGTTGATATTCTCTGCACATATCCATCTCCTGAGGAGCTTGCGGTGCTGGAGTATCGCAGCAAAAAGGAGATCGACGGACCGGTGCGGATTGTAACCATAGACGGTGTGGACCGCTGCGCCTGCTGCGCCCCGCATGTGCGCCGTACGGGGGAAATCGGCCTGATTAAGATTCTTTCAGCAGAGAAGAACCTGGACGCAGTCCGGCTGACCTTTGTCTGCGGTGAGCGTGCCCTGCATCAGATGCAGCGGTATCAGGAACAGCTCCGCCAGGCATCGCAGCTTATGAATGAGCCGCGGGAAACGGTAGCTGATGGCGTGAGACGGCTTGAGGGCGAGCTTACGAAGCTGCGCGAGACCTGCCGGAACAGAGAGCTGCAGTATGTGGAGGCCAGAATGGCGCAGCTTTTTTCGGAGCTGGGAGGCGGCGAAGACTTCCGCGCCCAGACAGAAGGAAGGGACCGGTTCCTTTTTGAAGAGGAGCTGTCTGTTCCGGCCCAGCGGCAGCTGATGAACCGAATGTGCAGCATGGGCTGGCGGTATGCGGGCGTTTTTGTCGGATCGGACGAGTCGGGATGGAAATACCTGATTGGAAGCAGAGGGCAGGATGCCGGCATTCCAAACCGGATTCTCCGGGAAACCTTTGGGGCCAGAGGCGGCGGAAAGCCGGAGATGGTTCAGGGAACGGCAAAAGCCTCCAGAGAGGCCATAGAAGAGACGCTGAGCCGCCTCGGAAAAGGATAAGATGAAAGACAGATTACGACTTCATGCGGCGGATGTGCTGCTGATTTTGATAGGAAGCACCATTACCACCTTCGCGACCAAATACTTCTTTGATCCGGCAGGACTGGTTACCGGAGGTGTTTCCGGCCTTGCTATTATTATTAAATATTTGACAGGGCAGTATATGGGAACGGAGATTCCGCTGTGGCTGTCCAACCTTCTGGTGAACATTCCGATCTTTTTGTTTGCATGGAAGACGGACGGCTTTCGAAGCATTATCCGAACCGGACTCAGCTGGATTATCGTGACGGTGGAGCTTGGCTTGTTTCCGGAATACGACCTTGCATCCGGAAATCTTCTCCTGGTCGCTGTATACGGCGGAATTTGCTTTGGCGCGGGTACCGGTGTTCTTCTGATGGCGCGTGCGACCTCCGGCGGTACGGATATGCTGGGGAATTCCCTGCACCGGTATTTTCGCCAGTATGGTGTGGGACGCATCATTCAGATCCTGGACGGGATTGTTGTAATCCTGGGCGCAGTGGTATTCAATGTGGAACACACACTGTATGCATTGATTTCTGTATACATCATGGGGAAAATTACGGACTGGATTCTGGCAAGAGGCCGCACGGCAAAGTGTGCTATGATCATCTCCGATTGCTCGGAGGAGATCGCAAACGATATTCTTCATGATCTATCCAGGGGAGTCACCAGTGTGACCGGAACCGGAATGTATTCCGGTAACCATAAAAATGTGCTGATCTGCATCTGTAGCAGCAAGGACATTGTTGAGATTAAGGACATTGTACGCGAATATGATCCCAGGGCATTTTTTATCGTCAGTGATGTGACGGAGGCGATGGGAGAGGGCTTTGTGGAAAAGTGGAGCTGAGGAAAAGGAGGGAAGGCAATGGCGTCTTCTGCAATCGGATTTGATTCCAAACGATATCTTGAACTGCAATCACTGCACATTAAGGAAAGAATGTCTCACTTCGGGAAGCTGTATCTGGAGTTCGGCGGCAAGCTGTTTGATGATTATCATGCCTCCCGCGTGCTGCCGGGGTTTGAACCGGATATTAAGCTGCAGATGCTGGAGCAGCTGCGGGACAAGGCAGAGATTATCATTGTTGTCGGAGCAGATGCGATAGAGCAGAATAAGGTGCGCGGTGATCTGGGGATTACCTATGACGAGGATGCACTGCGGCTGAAGGCAGCCTTTGAAGGGCGCGGCTTTTATGTCAGCAGCGTTGTAATTACCAAGTATACAGGGCAGCCGGCTGCGGATCACTTTCGTCAGAGGCTGGAGCGTCTGGGAATCCGGTCCTATCTGCATTATGTAATTGAAGGATACCCTTCCAACATACCGCTGATCCTTAGCAGCGACGGATATGGACGGAATGACTACATTGAAACCTCGCGTGAGCTGGTGGTGGTGACGGCACCGGGGCCGGGCTCCGGCAAAATGGCGACCTGCCTGTCCCAGGTTTATCAGGATCATCAAAGAGGCATCAAGGCAGGCTATGCAAAGTTCGAAACCTTCCCGGTATGGAATCTTCCGCTGAAGCACCCGGTGAATCTTGCATACGAAGCAGCAACGGCAGATCTTGCGGATGTCAATATGATTGATCCGTTCCATCTGGAGGCCTACGGGGAGACAACTGTGAATTATAACCGGGATGTCGAAATTTTCCCGGTGCTGCGGCAGATCTTTGAAGGGATTATGTCGGAATGCCCGTATAAATCTCCTACGGATATGGGAGTCAACATGGCGGGCTTTGCAATATGCGATGACGAGGCTTGCTGCAGGGCCTCACAGCAGGAGATCATCCGGCGCTATTATGCGAGTGCGGTAAATGTGCGTAAGGGACTGGCAGAACCTGCAGAGCTGTACAAGCAAGAGCTTCTCCTGCGGCAGGCAGATGTTACGCCGGCGGATCGGGCCGTAGCGGTGGAAGCAGCAAAGAGGGCCGAGCAGACCGGCCTTCCGGCGGTTGCCATTGAGATGAAGGATGGAACGATTATTACCGGGAAAACCGGGGATTTATTGGGGGCTTCTGCAGCAGCTATTATGAACGTGCTGAAGGAATATGCACAGATACCGCATGAGGAGCTTCTGGTTTCGGCAGAGTCCATCGCACCCATCCAGCTCTTGAAGACGGCCTACCTTGGAGGAAAGAATCCAAGGCTTCACACAGATGAGCTGTTGATTGCGCTGTCTATCAGCGCCGCAGACAATCCGCATGCAAGACTTGCCATGCAGCAACTTCCAAAGCTGAAGGGGTGCGAAGTGCATTCCTCGGTGATCCTATCGGACGTGGACGAGGGAATTTTCCGGAGGCTCGGCATGCATCTGACCTGCTCGCCGGAGTATGAAAAGCGATAGGTGCGTGTACGGAAATATTAGAAAGATTTCAGTCTTTTTTCACAACTGGTGCATTGCCCGATGCGCGGTACGCAGATATAGTATCTATTGATGAAATGAGAACCAAATATCTTGACGCAGAATCGTCTGCAGGAGAGTATTGTTCCTGATGCCCATCGGACGTACTACGGGCGATCAGCTGTAAGGGCTAGAATAAGGAGACATAACGAACGAGAATGACAGCGAGAATACGACAAATAAAAGCAAGACTTCGCGTTTGGGGGGAACGGCTGCGGCTGTTTGATAATCCCTTTGGGGATGGAAACTCCTCCGGCGGGAATGGAAATGGCCGGGGCGGAAGAAACGGTCAGAATGGGAACAACAATCGCAATCACCAGAGCCTTCTGATGATGCTGCTCGGTGCGTTCTGCATCATTTTGTTCATGAGTTATGTCATGCGCGGGACGTCAGCAGCTTCTCAGCTGACCTATTCTGAGTTTGTACAGCTGATGGAAGAGGGGAAGGTCGCACGGATCGAGCTGGAGGACAGTCAGATCAACATTGCGATGAAGCAAAGTCATGTCTCGGACGAAGAGGCACCTTACCGATATTACACCGGAAGAGCAGAAGACGATGATACTGTGACACAAAGAGCGTTGGAGGCAGGTGTCATCGTGGACAGCTCGGTGCCGGATTCATCCAGTCTGATTCTGTCGATCATGATCAACTATGTCCTGCCGATTATTCTGTTCTGGATTCTGCTGTCTTTTGTTATGCGGAAAATGGGACAAGGCGGCGGCATCATGGGGATGGGCGTTGGCAAGTCCAATGCCAAGGAGTACGTGCAAAGAGACACCGGAATCACCTTCAAGGATGTGGCCGGAGAGGATGAGGCCAAGGAGTCGCTGGTAGAGGTTGTTGATTTTCTTCACAATCCGGAGCGCTATGTAAAGATCGGTGCCAAGCTTCCGAAGGGAGCTCTTCTTGTAGGACCGCCCGGCACCGGAAAGACACTTCTGGCAAAGGCTGTAGCCGGAGAGGCGCATGTGCCTTTCTTCTCACTGACGGGTTCGGACTTCATTGAGCTGTATGTCGGTGTCGGCGCCAGCCGTGTGCGTGACCTGTTCCGTGAGGCAACCAAGAACGCACCGTGCATTATTTTCATCGATGAGATTGATGCCATCGGACGAAGCCGCGATTCCAAGTACGGCGGCGGGAATGAAGAACGGGAACAGACATTGAACCAGCTGCTCTCGGAAATGGATGGCTTTGATTCGGCAAAGGGAATTCTGGTTCTGGGTGCAACAAACCGGCCGGAGATTCTGGATAAGGCACTGCTTCGTCCGGGACGCTTTGACCGGCGCATCATTGTGGATCGCCCGGATCTGAAGGGCCGTGTGGAGATCCTGAAGGTGCATTCCAAAAATGTAAAGATGGATGAGACCGTAGACCTGAACGGCATTGCACTGGCTACGAGCGGCGCTGTAGGATCGGATCTTGCGAATATGATTAACGAGGCGGCCATCAATGCGGTGAAGCACCACAGAGAATATGTTTGCCAGAAGGATCTGCTGGAAGCGGTGGAAACGGTCCTGGTCGGCAAAGAGAAAAAGGATCGTGTCATGAACCAGCATGAGCGGGAAATCGTCTCGTACCATGAGGTGGGACATGCGCTGATCAGTGCGGTTCAGAAGAATTCAGAGCCGGTGCAAAAGATTACGATTGTGCCTCGCACGATGGGGGCACTTGGCTATGTCATGCAGGTTCCGGAGGAGGAGCATTATCTAAACTCCAAAGAAGAGCTTCACGATATGATTGTCGGACTTCTGGGAGGGCGTGCTGCGGAGGAGCTGAAATTCCATTCCGTTACTACGGGCGCCTCGAACGATATCGAGAAGGCGACCGGACTGGCAAAGGCAATGGTGACGCAGTATGGAATGAGCGACCGGTTTGGCCTTATGGGTCTTGCTACGGTGGAGAGCAAATACCTTGATGGGCGGGCAGCGCTTAATTGTGCCGATGTGACAGCAGCTGCTGTTGATGAAGAGGTTCGCAGCATGATGGACGCCTGCTACCGGGAGGCCAAGGAGATTCTGTCACAGAACATGGATGTCATGGATGCCATTGCGGCATACCTGATTAAAGAAGAGACCATTACCGGCGAGCAGTTTATGAAGCTTTACCGAAAGGAAAAGGGTATTCCGGAGCCGGAGAATGAGGCCAAGACAACGGAGGAACGGTTCCGGCAGCAGTTAGCCAGGGAGGAGCATCGCGAAGAAGCCGCCCAGACATCTGCAGATGCGACAATGCAGGATGCTAAGAAGCTGGAAGAGGAGGCTCCGATGGCAGAAGAGCCGGCGAACTCTCCTGCAGAAGAAGCCGGACAGGACGCGTCACAGGCATCGGAAACGCAGCAGGATGCGGCAGGTAATCCGGAAAAGCCGGATGCGCCAAGAGGACGCTTTTCGGATGTTCCGATGGGCGAATAAAGTTTCAGGCCATAGACAGCAGCGGCGGGATTTCCCAGAGGGAAGTCCCGCTTTTAAATGTCAAAGGATGTGTAACTCTTCGGAGACAAGTGATTTTGCAAGCGGGCGCCAAGAAGCCGCAGGGATGTATTTTATGAGTGAGAAGAAATCCGAGACGATCAACCAGCACACTGATTTTCATTATCGGGATGAGCTGAAAAAGCTGCCGTACAAGCCGGGAGTTTATATTATGCACGGGGAGAACGACCGGATCATTTATGTCGGAAAGGCAAAGGTGCTGCATCAGAGGGTACAGTCGTATTTTCGAAGTAATATTGGTCGCGGACCGGCCATCGACCAGATGGTGCGGCAGATCTCCAGGTTTGAATACATTGTTACGGACACAGAGCTGGAGGCCCTGATCCTTGAAAACAATCTGATTAAGGAGCACAGACCGAAATACAATACACTTCTGGTGGATGATAAGACCTACCCGTACATTAAGGTCACTGTAGGGGAGGACTATCCGAGAATCCTCTTCTCAAGAATCCGTAAAAAGGATAAGGCCAAGTATTTTGGCCCC
Source organism: Paludibacteraceae bacterium (assembly GCA_963629395.1). Taxonomy (GTDB): domain Bacteria; phylum Bacillota; class Clostridia; order Lachnospirales; family Lachnospiraceae; genus CAG-791. Next base: position 10,872 of record CAVGIV010000028.1, read on the forward strand.
TTTACCAGCGCGGCAGCGGTTCATGACACCATTGAGCTGTTGAACCGAATGTACGGGCTTCGTAATTGCGGACGCGTACTTCCGAGAGATATTGGCAGGGAACGTCCCTGTCTGAATTATCAGATGAAGCGGTGTCTTGGGCCGTGCCTTGCCGGAGCAGTGAGCAAGGAAGCGTATCGGGAGAGAGTGGATCTTGCGGTTGAGTTTCTCTCGGGCAATTACAGCCTGATTCTAAACGATCTCCAGCAGAAAATGGAGCGTGCCGCACAGGAGCTGAATTATGAAGAGGCCGCTCGCTGGCGCGATTTGATTCAAAGCGTCCGGCAGGTTTCGCAGAAACAGAAAATGTCCGAGGGTGTGGGCGAGGACCGCGATATTATCGGCATTGCAATGGACCACGAGAACATGGATGCGGATGCGGTGATTCAGACCTTTTTCATTCGAGACGGACGATTAATGGGACGCGAGCACTTTTACATGAATCATGTAGGAGGTAAGAACGAGTCGGAGATTCTGTCAGAATTCATGAAGCAGTTTTATGCGGGGACACCGTTTATTCCTGGTACCATCATGCTTCCGGAGAACATGGAGGACAAAGAGATCCTAGAGGAGTGGCTTTCACTTCGAAAGGGAGGAAAGGTCAGCATTCTGATTCCGGTGAAGGGGCAAAAAGAGCGTCTTGTGCAGCTGGCGACAGAGAATGCAGCGATTTTGCTTCATAAAGATAAGGAACGTCTCCGCCGGGAGGAGGGCAGGACCATCGGCGCCGTGCATGAAATTGCTGGTCTTTTGGGGATTGACTGCGCCGACCGCATGGAGAGCTATGATATTTCGGATATCAGCGGATTTGCGAACGTGGGTTCCATGGTCGTATACGAAAAGGGAAAACCCAAACGAAGCGATTACCGCAAATTCCGCATAAAGACAGTGGCAGGGCCGGATGATTATGCCTGCATGCGGGAGGTTCTGACCAGGCGGTTTACGCACGGCCTTCAGGAAGTCCGGGAGCTGGAGGAGCAGAAGAAGGATGCGGAGCTGGGGAGCTTTACAAGGTTTCCGGATTTGATTCTTATGGACGGCGGAAGAGGTCAGGTTAACATTTGCCTTTCCGTCCTTGCTGAGCTGGGACTGGACATACCGGTGGCAGGCATGGTGAAGGATGATCACCATCGAACCCGGGGGCTTTATTTTCACAACAAAGAAATTCCGATGGATACCCATGGAGAGGGGTTTAAACTGGTTACCCGAATTCAGGATGAGACGCACCGGTTTGCAATCGAGTATCATCGCTCTCTGCGCACGAAGCAGCAGGTACATTCAAGACTGGATGATATTCCGGGGATCGGGCCGGCCAGGAAAAAGGCATTGATGCGGCGCTATCCGTCCATTGAAGAGATCCGCAAGGCAAGTCTTGAGGAGCTGCAGGAGCTTCCGGAGCTTCCTCCGGAAGCGGCCGGCAATGTTTTCCGTTATTTTCATCCGGAGCCGGCACATCATGCGGATTAAACGTGATACACTGTAGCGTGTGGCAACTATTCAGGGGCAGTTTCTGCTCGGTGCGAACGACACCGGAGCAGAAGGAAGCTGCGCAGCATCGGGGAGCATGTTGAGGAATGCGGCGTCATTCCGGGAGGGATACAATCCATGGCAAGTGTGAAGCTGAGTGAAGTTATTGACAAGGAAAAGCTGATTAATCTTACACCGGAGATCGATATTACAAAGATAAAGATCAAACAGCCGGACATCAACCGGCCGGCCGTGCAGCTGACCGGATATTTTGAGCATTTTGATGCGGCACGAATTCAGATCCTTGGCTTTGTGGAGTATTCCTACATGTCTTATATGGAACCGGAGCGCAAGGAGCAGATCTATGACCAGCTCTTTGGGATGGGATGCCCCTGCTTTATTTTCTGCCGGGACCTGCAGCCGGACGAGATTTTCCTGCGATATGCCGTAAAATACGGCATTCCGGTCCTTCAGACCAAGCAGGCCACGTCGGTTTTCATGGCGGAGCTGATCCGCTGGATGAATGTGCGGTTGGCACCGTGCATTTCCATTCACGGCGTTCTTGTAGATGTATACGGTGAAGGAGTTCTGATTACCGGAGAAAGCGGCATAGGAAAGTCGGAGGCCGCACTGGAGCTGATTAAGAGAGGACATCGACTGGTCAGTGATGACGTGGTGGAGATTCGAAAGGTTTCGGAAGAGACGCTGGTCGGATCAGCGCCGGATATTACCAAGCACTTTATTGAGCTGCGCGGTATCGGAATTATCGACGTAAAGACACTGTTCGGTGTGTCCAGCGTGCGTGATACGCAGAACATTGATCTGGTGATTCAGTTGGAGGAGTGGGACAAGGACAAGGAGTATGACCGCCTGGGACTGGAGGAGGAATATACGGAATATCTTGGCAATCAGGTGGTGTGCCATCGCATTCCCATTCGTCCGGGGCGGAATCTTGCCATTATCTGCGAATCGGCAGCAGTAAACCATCGCCAGAAGCAAATGGGCTACAACGCAGCGCAGGAGCTGTATAAGCGTGTGCAGAACGCCCTGACACACAAGCATGAAAGTGAAGAAGAGGACTAAATGGTCAATCTGGAAGAATTAGAGTCAATTGCCGGAAAGGGACGCGTGCTTGCGGGAGAACCGATGGCTCGTCATACCTCATTTCGAATCGGAGGTCCTGCGGATTATTACATCAGTGTAACCAGAAGATCGATCCTGCAGGAGCTTTTACATTATCTGGAGGAGAGGGAAGAGCCGTGGTTTATTCTGGGGCGGGGCACCAATCTTCTGGTGGGTGACGGCGGGGTTCATGGCTGTGTGATAACCATGAGTGCCCAGAAAACGCTGCCAGCAACCGACACGTCCATGCAGCAGGAAGAGGAGACACAGACCGGCGATGATCTGACCTCCCTTCGTTTGGAGGGAAATACGCTTGTAGCGGGCGCCGGGGCCTCCCTTGCGGCGGCAGCGCAGCTGGCAAGAAGGCACGGGCTGTCCGGCCTGGAGTTTGCGGGAGGGATCCCGGGATCCGTGGGCGGAGCACTGGTTATGAATGCCGGCGCCTATGATGGCAGCATGGACATGGTTGTTTGTGAGGTGACTGCGCGTATGCCGGATGGATCGGTGCAGACGATTCCGGCAAAGGACCTGCATCTTGGGTACCGGCACAGTGTGTTTAAAGAGATTCCGGCAATTGTTCTGGAAGCAACTTTGGAGCTGCATCCGGCTGATCCGGAAGAAATCGGAACGAAAATGGCAGAATTTGCCAGACGCAGACGGGAGAAACAGCCGCTGGAATATCCCAGTGCCGGCAGCACCTTTAAGCGGCCGGAGGGAATGTTCGCCGGAAAGCTGATTATGGATGCGGGCCTCCGGGGATTTTCAGCAGGAGATGCTGCGGTGTCCGAGAAGCACTGCGGATTTGTCGTGAACAGAGGAAATGCCAGTGCGGCAGAGGTTCGAAGTGTTATTGCTGCGGTCCAGCGGAAGGTGCAGGAAATGGCAGGAGTGCAGCTGGAAGAAGAAGTAATCTATCTGGGGGAGTTCTAAATGCGTTTTGTTGTTGTAACCGGGATGAGCGGGTCCGGAAAGGCTACCGCTGTACGAATGCTGGAGGATGAGGGGTATTACTGCGTGGATAATCTTCCGGTTCGACTGCTGGACACCTTCATGGAGCTCGTTTATATGCCCGGCAATGAGATCAGCAAGGTGGTGCTGGGACTGGATGTTCGTGCAGACCAGCCCTTTGCCTATGTGGAAGAGGTGCTGGCGGCGCTGCGCGAAAAGGGGTATGAATACGAAATCCTCTTTATGGATGCCAATGATGAAACGCTGATTAAGCGCTATAAGGAAAGCCGGCGTGCGCATCCGATGGCACCGGAGGGGCGCATTGAAGACGGAATTCACGCAGAACGAAAGATTCTGAAGAATATAAAAGCCAAAGCAGATTATGTCATAGACACGTCGAATCTCCTGACCAGAGAACTGAAGCAGGAGCTGGTTCGGATCTTCCAGGAGAATCGCAAATACAACTCGCTGATGATATCAGTGATGTCCTTTGGCTTTAAATATGGAATACCCACTGACGCAGATCTTGTATTTGATGTTCGCTTTCTTCCAAATCCGTACTATGTAGAAGAATTAAAGCGTCAGACAGGAAATGATGAGGCGGTACAGGAATTTGTAAAATCCTATCCGCAGACGGGGGAGTTTCTGACACGGCTGGAGGATATGGTAACGTTCCTGATCCCATACTATGTCAAGGAGGGCAAAAACCAGCTGGTGATCGCGATCGGCTGTACCGGCGGCCGCCATCGCAGTGTAACGCTTGCCAATGAATTGTATTCCAGGCTGCAGGACAAGGGAGACTACGGAATTAAACTGTATCACCGCGATGTACAGAAGGGATAAGGTATGCAGCTTTCAGCTTTGAACACAGCAGAGGCTGCGCTTAGAACGAGCGAGGCGGAGCCGGCGGACTTTCAGGGACGGGTTCTGCGGGAACTGGAGCTTTTGGAGCCCTCGTCCCCAAAGGCCGTTCGTGCGCAGCTGGCCGCAATGCTGCAGTGTATGGCGAGGGAAGAAAACGGCGAAGAGTTATGTGCAAATGCCCGGGAGGCGGGGAAAGGCCTGACACTTGCTTCGGGACGTTTGCAGGCCTGGAACAGGCTCTTTACATTGCTTCAAAAAACCTTTAATATTACTCTCGAGTTCGACTCTGCAGAGGTAATGGATCCGGAGGGAAGGACATCTCCTGCAGAGACTGAACGGTCGATGGTATTCCGCGGCAGAGCCGCACAGCAGCTACGGTCTGCAATGCAGCCTGCAGAACATTTCGAGAGGGATGAACGGTGCGTGCGCGGCTATCTTGCCGGTGAGTTTTTGTGCGCCGGTTTTGTTCGGCAGCCGGAGAAGGAATACTACCTATCTATTGATATTCGTGACGAACAGCAGATTGTCAGAACAGCCAAGCTTCTTAAGCGGATGGGAGTGCCGCTCAAGAGGCAGGATAGCGGCAGAGGACACGGCCTGGTAACACGGGATTCTGCTGTAATCGTGGATATTTTGAGTCTCCTTGGTGCGCATGTGAGCCGAATGGAGATGGAGAATGCCAGGATTGTTCGGCAGGTCCGCGGCAGTATCAATCGGAAGGTTAATTGTGAGACAGCAAATATCATGAAGACAGTAGCTGCTTCACAGAAACAGATGGAGGAGATACATCTGCTTCGGAATAGCAGCGTATGGGAGAGCTTGCCGGAGTCCTTACAGCAGATGGCCATCCTGCGGGAACAGTATCCGGATTGTTCACTGCAGGAATTGGGACAAAGGATGAACCCGCCGGTGGGAAAATCGGGCGTGAATCACCGCCTGCGCCGGCTGTCCGCGTTAGCAAGGCAGCTCCAGGAGAGCGGCAAAGCGTAACCGGAAGAGACTGGGAATTGTGGTTCAGGAGGAGCTTATTATGATGAAGAAGTCGATGACAATTACCTTGAAGGATGGCCTGGAGGCCAGACCCATTGCAGAGCTTGTGCAGGTTGCGAGCAAGTATGACAGCAAGATTTACATCGAGCTGGGAACCAAGCGGGTGAATGCAAAGAGTATCATGGGGATGATGTCTCTGGAGCTGGACAATGGCGATGAGATGACGGTTTCGGCGGACGGAGACGACGAAGAGGCTGCTATTCGTGATATCGAGGCTTTTATTACAGCGGCTAAATGAATCGGCCTGCATGGAAATGAATGACAATGACGTCTTTGGAGTGGTTCCGAGGACGTCTTTTGTTATAAGGAGGATATTATGAAAAAAAGACTGTTGGCGATGGCAATGACAACCGGCATGGCGGCGATGCTGCTGGCGGGATGCGGCGCTTCGGATTCTTCGACGGATGCTGCACAGACAGCGGAAACGGCAGCAACAGCAGAGACTTCAGAGGACGCTGGGAGCGACGCAACCTACAAGGTTGGAATTGTTCAGTATATGGATCACGCTTCTCTGAATCAGATTACGGAATATGTGGAAAAGGAGCTGGATGCGAAGGCGGAAGAGTGCGGCGTTGTCTTTGATTATGAGAATTATTTTATCAACGGACAGGGCGATGCCACGATTATCAGCCAGGGCCTGGCGCAGCTTAAGGACGACGGCGTTGATACGGTCATTTGCGTGGCTACTCCCACTGCACTGACAGCACAGTCTACCTTTGAAGGAACCGACACGCCGATCGTTTTCTCGGCGGTAACAGATCCGGTGGGTGCAGGTCTTGTGGCCTCTATGGAAGCTCCTGGCGGGAATATTACCGGAACAAGCGATGCGCTGAATACAGAGGCGATTATGGAGCTCATTTTTGCACAGAATCCGGAGGCAGATAAGATCGGACTGCTGTATTCCACCAGCGAGGATTCCTCCACACAGGCAATCGCGGATGCCAAGGCTTTTCTGGATGAGAAGGGTGTCACATACGTAGAAAAAACGGGAACCAATACCACAGAAGTCAGCCAGGCAGCGGATGCTCTGATTGCAGACGGCGTGGATGCCATCTTTACGCCCACAGACAATACGGTTATGAGTGCAGAGCTTTCCATCTATGAGAAGCTGGAGGATGCCGGAATTCCTCATTATACCGGCGCAGACTCCTTTGCACTGAATGGTGCATTTCTTGGCTTTGGAATCAACTACGCGGATCTTGGAACGGAAACGGCAGATATGGTGGTGAATATTCTGGTCAACGGACAAAAGCCGGCGGAATATTCGGTGGTCACACTTGACAGCGGTATTGCAACCATCAACACAGAGACAGCAGAAAAGCTTGGATATGACCTTTCGGCTGTTGAGGAAGCCTTCCAGCCGTTCTGCTCTGAGATCGTCGAGACCAAGACGGCAGAGAACTTCGAAGAGTAAGCTGCTTTTGCACAATCCATTCTGACACAGGAATGGAAATAGTATAGAATGGGATGCAGGTCCTTCGACGGGACCTGCATCTTTCGCATTTTAGGGGGATATCAACGTGTCATTTGCAATCATTCAGACAGCCCTGGACAATGGCTTGATTTTTGGTCTGGTGGCGTTGTCCTTATTTATCAGCTTCAGCATACTGGATATCTGCGATCTTTCAACAGATGGCTGCTATATGTTGGGGGCGGCGGTTGGCGTAGCTGTCACAATTTCCGGCCATCCGCTCCTTGCCATTCCGGCATCGATGCTGGCAGGCATCTGCTCCGGTTATGTTACGGCACTTCTGCAGACGAAGTTCGGCGTGCCGAGCATTCTGGCGGGAATCATTGTTAATACAGGCCTTTATACAATTAACCTGCTGGCGATGGGGATGAAGACCAATCTGAACATTGTAGGCAGTCCTACAATCTATGATTTGTTTAAATCACTGAATGAAAGTGCATTCTGGACCACCTGGAGCCGTTCGATTTTGCTGCTGATTCTGGTGGGGGTGCTTTGCATTCTGGTTTATAGATTTCTGGGAACCAGGCTTGGCTTGTCGGTTCGGGCAACCGGAGACAGCATTGCTATGGTGCGGGCGAGCTCCATCAATCCATCGGTGACGATTACGGTGGGCCTGTGCATGTCCAACGCGCTGACAGGACTTGCCGGATGCCTGATTGGCCAGTACAACAAGAACGCAGAGATTAATATGGGAACCGGCATGGTCACCATTGCGCTGGCGTCTCTGATCATCGGTCAGACACTATTTGGACGGGGGAAAATGCTGACCAGAATCCTGGGAGTTGTAGCCGGGTCGATTATCTACCGCTTTATTATTGCGCTGGCGCTTCGACTGAACGTCCCGACACAGGCATTTAAGCTGGTATCGGCGTTAATCGTTGCAGTTGCCATTGCAGCACCTGCCGCGCAGCAGATGCTTCGCAACAGAGAGAAAAAGAAGGCTGCCATTCGGGAACGGAAGGCGGAGATTGCGAAAAGAAAAGAGGGACAGCATGCTTAAAGTTGAGCAGATTTCCAAAACCTTTTATCCCGGAACAATCAATGAAAAAAAGGCGCTGGATTGCGTAAGCCTTGAACTGCGGGATGGTGATTTCGCAACGATTGTCGGCTCCAACGGAGCCGGAAAATCCACGTTTTTCAATGCGGTGGCAGGTACCTTTATTACGGACAGCGGATATATCGAGCTGGACGGGACGGACATTACCTTCATGCAGGAGCATAAAAGAAGCCAGTTTATCGGACGTCTCTTTCAGGATACAAAGATGGGAACGGCACCGCACATGACCATTGAGGAGAATCTTTCCGTTGCATTTTTGAGAGCGTCTGCGTCAAGAAATACGTTTATGGGGCGCCTGGCACAGGATTTTTCACGTATCAGCCGGAAGGAAAAGCAGCTTTTCCGTGAGAGACTTTCACTCCTTGGAATGGGGCTGGAGGATCGCATGGAAACGCAGGTTGGCCTTTTGTCCGGAGGACAGCGACAGGCGCTTACGCTCTTGATGGCTACCATTGTAACGCCGAAGCTTCTTCTTCTGGATGAGCATACAGCAGCACTGGATCCTGCCACAGCGGAGGTTGTGCTGCGTCTGACAAAGGAAATTGTGGCAGAACGGCAGATAACCTGCCTTATGGTGACGCACAATATGCATCAGGCACTGGAGATGGGCAATCGCACTCTGATGATGGATAATGGGCATATTGTATTGGATATTCAGGGAGAGGAACGCAGCCATATGACAGTGGATTCTCTTTTGAAACGGTTTGCGGAAAGCGCAGGGCAAGGGCTTGACAATGACCGGATATTGCTGTCGCAATAGATACCCCTAAAAAAGGGAGGATGCCGGAAACCTTTCGGCTCCCGGCATATTATGAAAAAGTTATTAATGATATTGGCTTGCTTCTATGGTTTTACTATATGGGAGAATCGTGTCCGAATAATGGTAACAGCGTGAAGTTACCTTGAATAAAATATGAACAAATCATGAATGCATGGCGATGAATAGAAATGAAATCATAATGGAGCTGTTTTTCTGCCTGGATGAGAGATATGCCTGCCGGGAGCGGGGGGAGGAGGTGCAGCGGTGCTGCCGGGAACTGCCGCTGCAGGGAATTTCTGTTCATATCTGCACAGATCCTAAGGAGGATGCAGCAGCGAAGCTGCCTGTCTGCAGGCGGGCAGAACAGAAACTGCAGGAACGGCAACTGCAGGCGGACGGCGGCAGCCTGTATCTTGCGGATTCGGTACATACATACCAAAGCTGCCGCGAAAAAGGGCTCCTTGCCGCAGGCTATCTTCACGCCGGAAATCAGCAGGAGCCGTTCCCGGGGACGGAGTACATTCTCATGCAGCCGGATGAGGTCTCTGCGGATTCCTACTGCAAGATATGGCAGAGGCTTGCGGGGATGCCGTGGACAATAGCAAAAACAAGGCATTTGGTGCTTCGAGAGGTCTCTCCGGACGATTACAGGGCGTTGTACTCGTTGTATGATGCAGAGGCCAACCGTTTCCTGACACCGCTTTCCGGTGATCGCGAGAAGGAACAGGAAATCCTGCGGGCCTATGCGGAGAATATTTATCGCTTTTATGGTTATGGAATGTGGGGGATCTGGGAAAAGACCAGTGCTGAGCTGATTGGAAGGGTTGGCTTTGCTCCGCCGGTAAACGCAGAGGGAATACCGGAGCTGGGCTATCTTGTGCGGAAGGACTGCCGAAGGAAGGGATATGCCAGGGAGGCAGCAGAGGCTGCTCTGGCTTTTGCAAGAGATGAGCTGGGGATGGCGGAGGTGGCTTTGCAGACAAATACGGTAAACAAGGCCTCCATTGCACTGGCAAGAGCACTTGGGTTTCAAATAACAAAAAAAACGGAGGACAGTGCAGAGGGTGAAGTGCTGTGCTGGACAAAGAGGCTTCTTGGCGAGCAGAAAGGATATCATGATTAACGAACATTATCTGGAAATGCTGGGGCATAAATCGGTTATTCGCGAGCTGGCGGAATATGCAGCGGCACGCGGAAAGGAAGTCGGATATGAAAACGTATTTGATTTCAGCTTGGGAAATCCGTCGGTTCCTGCGCCGAAAAGCTTTACGGATGCAGCAATCAAGTGCCTGGAAACTCTGGAACCCATACAGCTGCATGGGTATAGCCCGAGCCTTGGAATTCCGGAGGTAAAATCCAAAATTGCGGCATCCTTAAACCGCCGGTTTGGAATGCAGTATGGACCTGAGCACATTTTTCCGACCTCCGGCTGTGCCGGTGCAATTGCACATGCACTTCGCGTGGTAACAAAGCCGGGGGACAAGGTCCTGGTGCAGGCACCGTTTTTTCCGGAATATGTGCCATACATCAATGATACAGGTGCGGAGATTGCAATTGTTCCGGCACGCTTTGAGGATTTTCAGGTTAATTTTCGGGCGCTGGAGGAGCTCCTGGTGCCGGGCGTGGCGGCTGTTCTGATCAACTCGCCGAACAATCCTTCTGGTGTGTCGTATTCTGAGGAGACATTGAAGAAGCTTGCCGTACTTCTTACGGAGAAGTCAAAGGAACTGGGGTATCCGCTGTTTTTGATTTCGGATGAGCCCTATCGGGAAATTGCCTTCGATGGAGAGGAGATACCCTATCCGGCACGCTATTATGATAATACGCTGACGTGCTACTCCTTCTCGAAGTCGCTCTCTGTTCCCGGAGAACGTATCGGATATGTGGCAGTGAATCCTGCATGCGATCATGCAAATGACATTGTACCGATGTGCGGACAGATATCCAGAGGCATTGGACACAACTGCCCGTCCTCACTGATTCAGCTGGCAGCCGCGGAGGCGGTGGATGATACGGCAGATCTTTCGGTATATGAAATCAACCGGAACCTTCTGTATGACTGCTTTGTTGAATTGGGCTTTGAAGTGCAAAAGCCTAACGGAACCTTTTATATCATGCCGAAGGCGCTGGAAGAGGATGCGGTAGCATTTTGCAGGAAGGCACTGCAGTATGATCTTGTTTTTGTTCCGTGTGAAGGCTTTCATGCGCCGGGATATTTTCGCGTGGCATACTGCATTGACACGGAAAAAGTGGAACGATCATTGGCAGCAATCCGGCGCTTTGTAAAAGAGGTCTATCGATAAAACCGCGGCTGTGAGCGGCAAAGGAGAAAGGAAACCGGCAATGATAGAAATTTTGAAGGCAGCACTGTTTGGCCTGGTGGAAGGAATCACGGAGTGGCTTCCGATCAGCAGCACCGGACATATGATTCTTCTGAATGAATTTGTAAAACTGGATGTCTCCACGGACTTCTGGGATATGTTCCTGGTGGTTATTCAGTTCGGCGCAATTCTGGCGGTCATTATTCTTTACTGGAAGACCATCTGGCCGCTGGGAGTGTATCGACACAGAAAGCGCACACGAATTGTCTGGAAGAAAGAGACCATTCAGCTGTGGATTAAGACGATTGTTGCGTGCATTCCTGCGGCAGTCGTGGGACTGGCTCTGGATGACTGGCTGGATGAGCATTTGTACAACTGGCTGGTTGTGTCGATCATGCTTATTGTGGTTGGCGTTGTTTTCCTTGTAGTAGAGAATGCGCAAAAGGATCGCGAGCCGGTAGTGACCAGTCTGAATGATCTTACGATGAAGGACGCATTTCTGATTGGACTTTTCCAGCTTATTGCGGCTGTTTTTCCGGGGACTTCACGCTCGGGGGCGACCATTGTCGGCGGACTTATTATCGGGGTTTCGCGCACAGTGGCAGCTGAGTTTACGTTTATTCTCGCCATTCCGGTGATGGCAGGTGCAAGTCTTTTGAAAATTTTGAAATTCGGTTTTCATTTCAGCGGGATGGAGGCGGCAATACTCGGCGTTGGAATGGGCGTTGCCTTTGTTGTATCACTGGTGGTGATCCGGTTTCTTATGGGATATATTCGCCGGCATGACTTCAAACCTTTTGGCTGGTACCGCATTGCGCTGGGAGCGCTGGTCATCCTGTATTTTGGTCTGCTTCGCGGGTGAGTTGTGACAAATTAACAAAGAATCAGCCTTGTTTTCGGTGAATTTGTTGACAGCAAGAAAAGCGTGTGATACGTTTACCACGTAGATGAGAACACGCAGCACCTTGCGGAGGGGTGAAAACCGGATACAGGTGCCGTGTATCTTGCGTAGAGAGTGCCCTTCGATGAGTCAGGGCAGAAGGAGACGTACGGATGAGTACGAAGAAGAAGCCGGTTGCAACGGTAAAAGCAAATTTTAACTCGAAGGGGACTGCTCCTGTTAAGGAAGCGGCAAAGGCAGAAGAGACAAAGAAGGTTGTCGAAGAGGAGAACGTTGTGGAAAAGAAAGCAGAGAAGAAGACAGCACCCGTAAAAGAGCCGGTAAAGGCAGAGCCTGCCAAGAAGGCAGAGCCGGCCAAGGCAGAAGAAAAGAAGACAGCCCCGGTGAAGGCAGCAGAGAAGAAGACGGAGCCTGCCAAGAAGGCAGAGCCGGTTAAGACCGAGGAGAAGAAGGCTGCACCGGCAAAGAAGGCTGCTAAGATTGAGGCTGAGGTCATTCTGCAGTTTGGCGGAAATGATTACACGTACGATCGTCTTCTGCAGTCTGCCAAGGACGTATGGCAGTATGATCAGGGCAAGAACGTAGCTGACTTTAAGACGGCACAGATCTATGTAAAGCCGGAAGATCGCAAGGCGTATGTCGTTGTTAACGGCCAGGATGAGCTGTCTTTCGATATTTAATGAACCCGTGAACGGGCCCATCGAGACTCTTCGAGTAAAATCGAGAGGGTTGCCGGATGGCTGCGATTGTTTTTGAATACAAGACTCCCCTGCGGAATGCTGCAGAGGAGTCTTTTATTTTTTCTTAATCTTTCTTCCGTTGACATTGCTGTGGGGCGGTGCTAGATTATGTTCAGTGATTGTTAGCACTCGAAACATATGAGTGCTAACAACGACAGGAGGAAAATGGAACTGCAGGAACGGAAAATGAAAATATTGCAGGCCATTATCCGGAACTACCTGGAAACCGGAGAACCGGTTGGAAGCCGGACGATTTCCAAGTATACAGATTTGAATCTCAGCTCCGCTACCATTCGGAACGAGATGGCGGATCTGGAGGAGATGGGACTGATCACACAGCCGCATACTTCGGCCGGCAGGATCCCGACGGATCAAGGCTACCGGATTTATGTGGATGACATGCTTCAAGGCGAGAGGCAGAAGCTTAGCAGCATGCAGAGCGTCCTTCTGGAGAAGCAGGATCGTCTGGAGAATCTCCTGCAGGATGTGGCAAAGCTCCTGGCGGCCAACACCAATTATGCTTCTATGATTTCGGCTCCGGAGATTCGGCAGAACAAGATTAAATTCATCCAGCTTTCGCAGGTGGACGCGGAGAATATTCTGGCGGTCATAGTTATTGAAGGAAACCTGGTTCGAAATGCTATGATTCGAACCGAGGAGGTCCTGGACCAGAAGACATTGTTCCGTCTGAATATGGTCTTGAACAATTCGCTGTGCGGCGTTCCGGTGGAAGAGGTGAATTTAGGACTTATCGCTTCACTCAAGCAGCAGGCAGGGGAGCATAAGGAGATCGTCGAGAAGGTAATTGACGCAGCAGCGCAGGCAGTGCAGCCTGGAAAAGGCCCGAAAATTTACACCAGCGGAGCAACCAACATTCTTCGTTATCCGGAGATTGCGAGTGACACAATGCAGATGGGCGAGCTGATCAGCAGCTTTGAGGAAAAGCAGGCACTGGGCAGCATTGTTCAGGAAACCCTTTCTGAAAGTAATGAAACCGGGATTCAGGTCTACATCGGCAACGAAATGCCTACTGACGGAATGAGAAACTGCAGCGTTGTGACGGCAACATACGATCTGGGCGAAGGCATGAAGGGAACGGTCGGTGTAATCGGACCGAAACGAATGGATTATGACAAGGTCGTTAGTGTACTGAAGGATATAATGAAGCAGCTGGATGCCTTGTATCAGAAGTAAACGTGCAGGCAGCACCTTTATGAAATGACTGGAAGGACATACGGCGGCAACGATAGGAGGAAGAATATGAGCGAGGAATATAAAGCTCCGGATACCGGTCAGGAGGAAGACTCTGTACAGATTCCTGTTGAAGATATGGAACAGGTGGAAACCGAAAAGACTGAGGCACAGCAGAATCTGTCGGAAGAAAAAGCAAATACAGAAGAAAGCACGGACACTGCAGAGGAAGATGCGTCTGAGGAAGAGCAGGGCGCTGAGAAAAAGGGATTCTTTGGCAGAAATAAGAAGGCGGACAAGGAACGCCTGGAGCTGAAGGATAAGATCGAAACCCTGGAGGACCGCGTGAAACGTCAGATGGCGGAATTTGATAACTACCGCAAGCGGACGGATAAAGAAAAAGAGCAGATGTTCTCAATGGGGGAAAAGAACGTCATTGAGAAAATTCTTCCTATCGTGGATAACTTTGAGAGAGGGTTTGCTACGGTTGAAGAAGCAGATCAGGAAGATCCCTTCGTGGATGGAATGAAGCGGGTCTACGCGCAGCTGACCAAGCAGCTGGAAGCATTTGGGGTAACACCGATTGAATCGGTCGGAAAGGAATTTGATCCGAATCTGCACAATGCCGTTATGCAGGTGGAAAGCACGGAATATGCAAGCGGCGTGGTTGCGCAGGAGCTTCAGAAGGGATACATGTATCATGACCAGGTGCTGCGTCACAGCATGGTGGCAGTAGCATCGGAATAGAATTCCGGTCAATATCAATCTCTGAAAAAGAGTTGATCATATAAGGTAATTACAATTAGCGAAGCGTATTGTGAATCTTGTGTCGGAAGGACACGGAAACGGAGCAGGATATGAGTAAGATAATTGGTATCGATTTAGGAACTACCAATAGCTGCGTTGCAGTTATGGAGGGCGGACAGCCCACAGTTATTGCCAACAAGGAAGGCGCAAGAACAACACCTTCTGTTGTGGCATTCACGAAGAACGGTGATCGTCTGGTTGGCGAGCCGGCAAAGCGCCAGGCTGTTACCAACGCAGAGAATACAGTTGCATCCATTAAAAGAGATATGGGTACAGACAACGGCCGTACCCTGAATGGCAAAAAGTACAGCCCGCAGCAGATTTCAGCTATGATTCTGCAGAAGCTGAAGGACGATGCGGAGAGCTACCTCGGCGAGAAGGTAACAGAGGCTGTTATCACGGTGCCTGCATACTTTAACGACGCACAGCGTCAGGCTACGAAGGATGCCGGCAAGATTGCGGGACTGGATGTAAAGAGAATTATCAACGAGCCTACAGCAGCAGCACTGGCATATGGTCTGGACAATGAGAAGGAACAGAAGATCATGGTATATGACCTTGGCGGCGGTACCTTCGATGTTTCGATCATTGAAATCGGCGATGGTGTTATCGAGGTTCTTTCCACGAATGGTGACACACATCTTGGCGGTGATGACTTTGATAACTGCATCATGAACTGGATGGTCAGCGAGTTCAAGGCCAAAGAAGGCGTTGATCTTTCCGGCGACAAGATGGCAATGCAGAGACTGAAGGAGGCAGCAGAGAAGGCCAAAAAGGAACTTTCCTCGGCAACCACAACCAACATCAATCTGCCGTTCATCACCGCTACAGCAGAGGGACCGAAGCATTTTGACATGGATCTGTCCCGTGCAAAGTTCGAGGATCTTATCCGCGATCTTGTTGAGAAGACAGCAATTCCGGTACAGAACGCAATGAAGGATGCAGGACTTACCAATGCAGATCTTGGAAAGGTTCTTCTGGTAGGCGGATCCACCAGAATTCCTTGCGTACAGGATAAGGTACAGCAGCTGACCGGTCATGAGCCGTCCAAGAGCCTCAACCCGGATGAGTGTGTTGCGATCGGTGCAGCCATCCAGGGTGGTAAGCTTGCAGGCGATGCCGGTGCAGGGGATGTGCTTCTTCTGGATGTAACACCGCTGACACTGTCCATCGAGACCATGGGCGGCATTGCGACTCCTTTGATTGAGCGCAATACGACCATTCCTACTAAGAAGAGCCAGATTTTCTCTACAGCAGCAGACAATCAGACGGCAGTAGACATCAATGTTCTCCAGGGTGAGCGTAAGTTTGCAAAGGACAACAAATCCCTCGGCCAGTTCCGTCTGGATGGAATCCCGCCTGCAATGAGAGGCGTTCCGCAGATTGAGGTTACATTTGACATTGATGCCAACGGCATTGTAACGGTTGCGGCCAAGGATCTTGGAACAGGCAAGGAGCAGCACATCACGATTACCGGCGGCTCGAGCATGTCGGATGACGATATTGAGAAGGCCATCAAGGATGCGAAGGAATACGAGGCGCAGGATAAGAAGCGCAAGGAAGCCATTGATGCGAGAAACGATGCAGATTCGGCTGTATTCCAGATTGAGAAGGCACTGAAAGAGGCTGGAGATAAGGTGGATGCCTCCAATAAGGCTACGGTTGAGTCCGATCTCTCTGAGCTGAAGGCTGTTCTGGAGCGCACCAAGGATCAGGCTGACATCAGCGATGCGGATGTAGACGCACTGAAGTCCGGCAAGGAGAAGCTGATGAATGATTCTCAGCAGCTGTTCAACGCAATGTATCAGAACATGCAGCAGAATCAGGCGGCTGGACAGCAGGCTGGCCAGGATCCGAACATGGGCGGACAGCAGACCGGAGCTGATGATGTTGTGGATGGAGATTACCGCGAGGTATAATCCCGGCGCATCAGCTTGCAATGAAGAGAACAATGCAATAAGATGATGAAGCCCGGGGCGGGAGACTGTCCCGGGTTGCGTCATGTAAAAACGCAGCATTCCGGCTGTGAACGGCTGTTAGGTAACAGGGCGGGTACTACATGGGATGACTGCAAGCAAAGGAAAACCGTATGGCAGAGCAGAAACGAGATTATTATGAGGTGCTGGGCGTAGATAAAAGCGCCACAGAAGAGGAAATAAAAAAAGCATACCGCCAGTTGGCTAAAAAATACCATCCGGATGTGAATCCCAGTGAGGAAGCAGCTGCAAAGTTTAAAGAGGCATCGGAGGCATATGCTGTTCTGAGCGACGCATCGAAGCGTCAGCAGTATGATCAGTTTGGCCATGCGGCGTTCGACGGAACCGGCGGATACGGCGGGGGCGGATTTGATTTTAACGGTGCGGATTTCTCTGATATGTTCGGTGATATCTTCGGCGATATTTTCGGAGGAGGAAGAGCACGTCAGAATCCGAATGGCCCGATGAAGGGGGCGAGCATCCGCACCAGCGTGCGGATCAGCTTCATGGAGTCTGTATTCGGCGCGACCAAAACTCTGACATTGAATCTCAAGGATCCGTGCCCGACCTGCAGCGGAACCGGAGCAAAGCCGGGAACCAGTCCCAAGATGTGCCCGAAGTGCGGCGGCAAGGGACAGGTGGTCTATACACAGCAGTCGTTTTTCGGTACAGTCCGCAATGTGCAGACATGCCCTGGCTGCAGCGGAAGCGGAAAGATTATAGAGGAGAAATGCTCTACCTGCGGAGGCAGCGGATATACGAGCAGCAGGAAGCAGATAGAGGTTTCCATTCCTGCCGGTATACGGAGCGGAATGAGCGTGCGTATTTCGGAAAAGGGAGAGCCTGGTATCAACGGCGGACCGCGCGGCGACCTGATGGTAGAGGTTCTGGTGGAAGAGGATTCGAATTACTATCGTCAGGATAATGATCTGTACACAAACGTGACCATATCCTATGCGATTGCGGCACTGGGCGGTTCGATTGTTATTGATACCGTGGACGGCAAGGTGCTGTATGACGTAAAGGAAGGCACACAGACCGGCACCAGAGTGCGCCTGAAGGGAAAAGGTGTTCCGAGCCTTCAGAACAAGAACATTCGCGGCGATCAGTATGTGACGCTGACTGTGGAGACGCCGTCGAAGCTTAGCAAAGAGGCGCGTGAACTTCTGGAGAAGTTCGATCAGCTGACAGGCGACAGCCTGCACGCGGCAGAACGAGCCGGCACTTCGGGAGAGGGCCCTACAGAAACGGTAAAGGGAAAACGCAAGAAATTCTGGAAGTAAGGATCCACGTGCCATGCAGCAGGTCTGCAGTGAGGAGAAGCCTATGAAATGGATGAGATTCCGTGTTCGGACAACTGCCGAGGCAGAAGATATTCTGGTGAGCTCGATGCAGGATATTGGTCTGTATGGCGCGCAAATCGAAGATCATGTGCCTCTGACAGCAAGAGAAAAGGAGCAGATGTTTGTGGATATTCTGCCCGAGGGACCTGCCGATGACGGCAGTGCTGTTCTGAGCTTTTTCCTGGAGGAAACACCGGATGGAAGGCTTCTGGTAGATGATATTGAGAAAAAGCCAGAGGATATAAAGCGCGAAATGGAGGAGCAGATTCATGCGCTCCGACAGTTCGGAGCAGACGTCGGTGACGGTGTTGTCACTATTGAAGAGACAGAGGATATTGATTGGGTTAATAACTGGAAGCAGTTTTTTCATCAGTTCTGGATTGATGATATTCTGGTGATTCCCTCCTGGGAACAGCCCCAGGCGGAGCAGCAGCAGCCGGCACTGACCTTTCACATTGATCCCGGGACTGCCTTCGGAACCGGTGCACACGAGACAACGCAGCTGTGTATCCGGCAGATCCGAAAGTATCTGACGGACAAGACGCGCATTCTGGACGTAGGAACGGGAAGCGGGATCCTTTCGATCCTCTCCCTTATGCTGGGAGCTGCAGAAGCAGTGGGAACGGATCTTGATCCGTGTGCAGCACCGGCAATTCAGGCTAATCTGGAAGCCAACCACGTGGAAGCTGACAAATTTCATGTGATTTTAGGCAACCTGATCGACGATGCAGCGGTGCAGCAGGAGGTTGGATTCGATGCCTATGACATTGTAGTGGCGAACATTCTCCCGGACGTTCTGGTTCCGCTGACACCGGCTGCAGTAAAGGCGTTAAAGCCGGGCGGCATATACATTACCAGCGGCATTCTGGATGGCAAGCAGGATCTTGTGGCAGATGCCATGTGCCAGGCAGGACTGAAAATTCTCGGAGTGACGCAACAGGGAGAATGGCGGTGTGTGACTGGGCAGAAGCTGGAGGCGTGATATGCTGCATTTGTTTGCAACGCCGGAGGACACGGAGGGAGATCTGCTGCGGATTACCGGTCCTGAGGTGAATCATATACGAAATGTTATGCGGCTGAAGCCTGGAGAAGAAATCAGTGTCAGCATTGGCGGAGACGGCAGGGAATATCGCTACGGAATTGAAGCCTTTGAGGCGGATGCGGTTCTGTGCCGCCTCCGTTTTGTCAAGGAGAAGGATGTAGAGCTTCCGGTTCGAGCTCTTTTGTTTCAGGGAATTCCGAAGTCCGATAAAATGGATATGATTGTGCAGAAGGCCGTGGAGCTGGGGGTGGCCGAGATCATACCCGTCAGCATGGAACGGTGCGTTGTAAAGCTGGACGCAGCCAAGGCACAAAAGAAGGTGAGCCGCTGGCAAACCATTGCGGAGTCTGCGGCATCACAGTCAAGGCGCGGCATAATACCGACGGTTCATATGCCAATGAGCATGAAAGAAGCCATTTCCTATGCCAGTGAAACCTCGCAGCTTCGTGTGATCCCTTACGAGCTGCAGGAAAATGACGGTTCAGCGAAGGAATATCTGGAGAGTCTTCAGCCGGGGCAGAGCATCAGCATTTTCATCGGACCGGAGGGCGGCTTTACCAAAGAAGAGGTTGCTGCTGCCAGAGAGGCCGGAATTCATCCGATATCTCTTGGCAATCGTATCCTTCGTACGGAAACGGCTGGGCTCGCGGTGCTGGCCTGGCTGATTTATATTACAGAAATCGGATGATGTGATCATGAGTGATATAAAAGAGATTTATCTGGACAATTCCGCAACTACCCGGGTTTTTCCGGAGGTTGCTCAGCTGATGAATACGATCTATCTGGAGGAATACGGGAATCCCTCCAGCATGCATCATAAGGGCGTTGAAGCGGAAAATCGTATTCGCACGGCCAGGAAAACACTTTCGGATATCCTGAAATGCAGCCCGCAGAATCTGTATTTTACTTCATGCGGAACAGAGTCGGACAATATTGCATTGATCGGTGCGGCAAGAGCGAATAAGCGATCCGGGAAGCATCTTGTTACAACGCAGATTGAACATCCGGCAATCCTGGAAACGATGAAATATCTGGAAACGAAAGGGTTTGAGGTGACCTACCTTCCGGTGGATCAAAACGGCCTTGTGCGGCCGGAAGAGGTGGAGAGCGCCGTGCGAGAGGATACTCTGCTGGTTTCGGTTATGCACACCAACAATGAGGTTGGAGCGCTGGAGCCCATTGGCGAGATCGGGGAATGCATCAAGCGCAAGAACTCGCAAACACTGTTCCATGTTGATGCAGTGCAGGGCTTTGGAAAGGCACAGATTTATCCGAAAAAACTCCATATCGATCTTTTGTCGGCGAGCGGACACAAGATTCATGCACCGAAGGGAATCGGACTTCTCTATGTTGGAGATCATGTAAAGATTACGAACATCATGTATGGCGGCGGACAGCAAAAGGGGCTGCGCAGCGGCACAGAGAATGTGGCAGGAATTGCCGGTATGGCGCTGGCTGCGCAGATGCTGTATGCGAATTTTGATGCAGAGATTGGAAGACTGTACGCTGTGAAGCAGCACTTTCTGGACCAGGTGCTGCGGCTGGATGGAGTGCATGTAAATGCAATGCATGGGCTGCAGCTTACAGAAACGGCACCGCATGTTGTCAGCCTTTCCTTTGACGGCGTTCGCGCAGAGGTGCTTCTTCATGCACTGGAGGAAAAGGGCATCTACGTGTCGGCGGGGAGCGCCTGTGCATCCAATCATCCGCATACTTCAGATACATTGACTGCGATTGGAATTCCGGCAGAGCATTTGGATTCCACGCTGCGGTTCAGCTTTTCGGTAATGAATACGGAAGAGGATGCGGATGCGGCGGCGGCAGCACTGGCAGAGCTGCTCCCGTTTTTGCGCAGATATACCAGGCAGTAAGCGGTTGCCTGCAAGCAGAGGGTTCACGTTGAAATATGGAAGGTGCTAAAACCACCATGCCTGCTCGCGCAGGCACCACAAATATCAGGTAACTATTTAGCACCCATCTCGAATTTGCTATCGCAAATCCTCGATGTGGCTGGCCAGAGGCGCTTCG
>CAVGIV010000029.1:0-29558 GCA_963629395.1 Paludibacteraceae bacterium
CTGAAATACATGATGGACCACGAAAAGAACTCGCAGTGCCTGAAAGGCGCGATTGAAAGGGGCAAACTCGATTCCCTGAGGCGGTTGATCAGCCGGAGAAAAATATTTGAGGAAAAGCTGGGGAAGCTTGACTGGAACAATCCGGATCAGTGGAAGAAATGCCTGAGGGATGACTCGCTCTTCTGCGCTCCGGTCGGCGAGACGCTGCTGAGAATGGCAGGAGAAGCCCTCCGTAAGCAAGGGAAGGAGAATGCCGCAAAAGAGGAGAAGGCCCAGCTGCAGGACGAGTATAATGACAACTTGCGCTGGAGCGTCAAAGCGGCGGAAGCCGGAAACAGAGAGACGGCGGAAGAACAGGGCATACAGGCGCTCGCCAAGGCGGTGGCGTACGCTGCGTACGGAAGAGCGCATGGAAAGGCAGGCAGTCCGTTCGAACTGTATAATGCGATATGCGAAAAGCCATTCTTTTATGATGCGGTCGGAAAGCTCGATCTGATGCAGAAGGATACCATAAAAAATGCCGTCGATGGTGTCTGCAATGACCTTGCGGATAAGCTCATAGACACCATCAATTTCGAAAAAAAGCAGGCTCAGAAGAATGGGAACGCAGCCGGGCAGAACGGTGAACAGCCGCAGAAGAAGGTCAAGCAGAATGCAATGTAAATCCGTTCTTTACAGACAGTTTAAGGCGGCGGGGTGTTATCACTCCGCCGCCTTTGTGCCGCTTTGCCGTGGAGCAAAGCATACGCTTCATGTGTTCCGGAAAGAGAAGACAAGCCCAACAATGCCGGAAGCCAGCCCGACCCAGAACGCAAGAAATGCGGGAATCCCGCCGACAATGGGCAGCCACGGATTCACCATGGAAAAGAGTATGAGCATGATGCCGAACAGAATGAGGCTGATCCCCTGAAGCTGTTTTCTCATAGAAATATGATCTCCCTCCGTTTTGCGAAATATATACCTTATATACACTACAGCGGTTTGCAATGTCCCACCTGACGCGAAAAAATAATAAATCCGTGAAAGCGAACATGGTATTGCCCCGCAGAAATCGTCAAAATTTTACTTATCAGAGTTTGACTTTTAGGTGAATATACTATACTATTATCAAGATAAAGAACTTTCGGATGTGATTCCCGCGTGCAGCGTGCGCCGCTTTCAATTGCGTGCAGGGATAGCGGGGGATGGCCGCGCATACGCCCGGTGAAAAAATTTTTCATAGAAAGTGAGACAAAAGGGTGGACTACGGTGTTTTCCTTATGAGCGACGATTTTGTGCTGCGTACATACGCTGATATGATATATAAGGTCGCAGTCCGCAATACGCAGAATCCTGCGGATGCCGAAGATGTTTTCTCCGACACTTTTCTGGCTTACTATACAAAAAAGCCGGAGTTTGAAACGGAGGAACACCGGAAAGCATGGTTGATCCGTGTAACCATCAACCATGCCCGCAATCTTCACCGCTCACAGAAAAAAACATCGGAGCTGGATGAGCGCATCCCATCCGAAGAGCACGGCTTTGAGCGGGTGGAGCTCGCCAGCGACCTGAGCGAAGCCTTGCGCAGAATGAGACAGGATTACCGTGAAGTGATCTGTCTGTTCTACTTGCAGGAACTTTCCACGCATGAGATCGCACAGGTGCTTGACAAGAATGAGAGCACCATCCGAACGCAGCTTTCGCGTGCGCGGAAGCAGTTGCGAAATTTCCTGACTTTATAATTGTGAACCTCGGTGCCGGGGGTGCCGAATAGATAAATGATGAAATGCAATTTTAGGAGGAGTTCAAGTATGAAAAAACTAAGCAATCTGAACGAAAAGCTGATCTGCACGAAAGTCGGCACCGTATTGATGACAGGAATGCTGATGACCACATCCGCTTTTGCGGCGGATTATGCCAAGGTCGTGAATCCGATCATCACGCTGCTCAACAATCTGCTCGGTCCTTTCCTGGGACTGGTAGGGGCGATTGGAGCTCTGTACTGTGTGCTGCTGGGCGTAAAGTTTGCAAAGGCGGAAGAACCTCAGGATCGTGAGAAGGCCAGAGCCCATCTCAAGAATGCAATCATTGGTTTCGTTCTGATCTTCGTTCTGATTGTGGCATTGAAGATCGGTATGAGCGTGATGCTCACTTGGGTGAAGGAGTCTACCGGCATGAATGTCGGAACACTTCCTTCCGGAACCTGATCCCGCCCGCCTAAGGATCCCGGAACAGGGGTGGGAGCGTGCATGTCTGAAAAAGGCAATGCGCAGCTTCTCCCCTGCTCTCAAAAAAGTTCTTCTTGTGGAGGAGTTGACGTGGTGCGTGAAGAGAAGTTTATGAATATCCAGAGCGCGCTTCGGACAGCGATGCGTGAGCCGGAGAGCGTGCCGTCCGCGCTGGTGGCGCGGACGGCACGGCGCTGTGAAGCAGTGCTGGCGGCGCGAGAAGCAGAGAATCGCCTGCGTCTGGGCGGGAATCTTTCCGCAGAGGATGTCTATGATCTGACCGCAGCAGGTCTGTTGGGTCAGCTTGCAATGGGAAAGCACCTTCCGGAGGATGGAACCGTACCGGAAATGACGCGGCGGCTCGCGGCTTCACCGTGGCTTCGCCGACATCTCAGCGGGACGGCAGAGAACGCACTGCACAGTCTGCACAGCGGTGCGCTTGTACGCGGCGGGATGGAAAAAACAAACGGCGAGGGCCAGACCGAGGCCCCTGCCCGGCGGCAGCCGCCGAAGACAAAGGGAGGACTGTGAAATGAAGAGCAAATTCGCCGCAAAGCAAAGGGCGAGACGCAGCGTTATCCTGCTGTTGGCACTGGCTTTATGTATGCAGCTGGGGGGGATTCCCGCCGCTGCCGCCGATGGAGTCGCTTCCGCAAACGGAACGGTTGAGGTCTGGCGATGGGTGCGGGTGGACAGTCAGGATGACCTGCCGCGGAGAGACAAAGCGGGATACCGTCATCCGGTGCTGCTGCTGTATGAGTGGAATAAGGGATATTACATGGTAGACGCGAACCGGCGCACCAGCGGAAGCCCCTTTGAACTTCTGCGCACGGATCTTCCGGATGGCGTCGCGTATGGAGAGAAGACTTTCAGAACGGCGGAAAATATCTCCCATATGACGCTGCTCTATCAGAGCGAGGACGATGACAACGGAGACGCGAGGCAGTATAAGTTGATCACAGAGAAAAAAGATGACAGCGGTTTCCTGTACGCCCTTCACTGCACTGACACCTTCTTTGCCGATGGTTTTGAGGAGAAGAGCGGCGCTGGAGACAGCAGCGTCATTTCCGTGCTGACGCCGGGTGTTGTCAGCAGCGCCGGGGTCGCCAGCGGTCGGGTCGCGCTGTTTTCCAATATTTCAGGCGCGGATTCGAAAATCAGGATCGACAAAGACAGCGGGAATGTCTATTCGACAAGATCGGCGCTGTGGGATATGGCTCAGTTTGCAATGTATGTCGGCTATAAAGAAGAGTTTTCTGCTATCCAAAGCGACTGCACCATCGGCAGCGGCCAGGTGGCAAACTATAATGGCTATGTTTACATCGCGCCTGGCGTGACCATCACCGTGGAAAAGGGCGGCGTTCTCAGTGTAAGCGGCGTACTGTACAACAACGGCACGATTGTCAATAACGGCGGAGACATCGTGGTGCAGAAGAATGCAACCATTGAGCAGTTCTGTCTGGACGACAGCTCCGGAGGCGTGATCTGCTGTGACGGCGGAGATCTTGTGATCCTCAGCGGCGGCTGTGTGACTGTGGGAAAGAGTGAGACCTACAGCAGCTATCAGACCGGACTCGGAAACGGCTTTGTCCTGCGCAACGGCGCGACTTGTACCAACTTTGGCACGCTTGTGGTGGGCTGCAACGCGTATGTGGTTTCCGGCGCGACGCTGGATAACCGCGCGTCCGGCAGTATGTTTTTTGAATATAGACCTCGAAACGCGTATGTCGGAAATCTCTATGGACTCACCGCAACCGCTGCGGCAGCCGCTGACAAGTATGAAAGTCTCGTTGATTACAATACCGCATCTCTCACCGCACTCACAATGCTCTATGTGGGGGATGATGTACTGCTGCAAAACGATGGAACCGTTTATCTGGGGCTGTGGGCAAGGAATACCACGGGAAGCGCGGGAACTGAAGAGAGCGGCGGTTCCGGGAAGATTTGCGTGCCGTCCGGAGCTTTGAATCTCGTGACAAAGTATAATTGGAATTCCGCATTTCCAAGCGGCTGGCGCAGCATGCTGGTTGAGTCGTAAGCCCTTTGGGCGGCGGGCTATTTAACAAGAAAAGGGAGGAACCGGCGGAATGCTCAAATCTATTAAGGAACGGCTGGAGCAGCTTGAACCGAGAAAGCTGCTGGGAGTCATCGCTTTGGTGGTATTCGGCGGTGCACTGCTGGGCTATGTGGTTCGACAACTCATTCGCGGTGCGCTGAGTGCGGCGGTTGGCGATGGATTCCGGCTTGAGCCTGCGCTCCTCCTGAAACCGGGCACATGGATCATGGGATATGTGATTCTTTTCGTATTCTGGGTGATGCTGTGGCTCTGGCCTATGGTGTTCGGCGGCAAGGGCGCAAGCAAAGGCCTGCTCGGAAGCCGGGGCAAGGACAATGTGGTGGGTGACAGCGCACTGGAGAACAGCCGCTTTCTCACCGACAAGGAACGCGATAAGTATTTTCCTGCAACGACCTATGAACAGCTTCCGGAGGTAAAAAAGGACGGTGTGCCGGTTCGTGCATTGCTGGATAAGAAGGGAAAGCTGGAGATCAACTTCCTTTCCGGTACGCATTCGCTGGTCATCGGATCTACCGGCTCCGGTAAAACAACGACCTTTATCAATCCCATGATCCAACTCCTCGGTGCCACGAACTGCGGGAGCTCCATGATTATGACGGATCCTAAGGGCGAATTGTTCTCTCTCCATTCCAAATTTCTAAAAGAGCGCGGCTATGATGTGCTGCTGCTTGACCTGCGTGACACCTACGCATCCAGCCGCTGGAACCCGCTGGACAGTATTTGGGATATGTATCAGGAGTATGTTCACACGGGTGACGGCATTCGTGCCCACCGTGATGCAATGGGGGACTATCCGGAACTGAAACAGCCGAACGGACCCGTTGAAGACGGTGAACTCTGGATTGAATGGAATGGGCGCGCCTATGCGGATCCCACGCACTGTCAGGATGATATTACCGTAGCGAAACAGAAAATATATGATGAGATGTATGAGGATCTTAACGATCTCATTTCAGTCATGTGCCCTGTGGAGAATACAAAGGATCCTCTCTGGGAAAAAGGCGCACGCTCCATTATCATGGCGATCTGCCTTGCCATGCTTGAAGACAGTGAGGATTCCCGTCTCGGCATGACTAAGGACAAGTTCAACTTCTTTAACATCAACAAAGCTCTGACAAACAGCGAGAACGAATTTCAGGCGCTGAAAGAGTATTTTGACGGACGCAATCCGCTCTCACAGGCGGTCTCCCTCTCGCGGCAGGTGCTTTCTGCCGCAGATCAGACGATGGCCAGCTATATGTCCATTGCATTTGATAAAATGAATATGTTCAACGACCGCGGCCTGTGCGGCCTGACATCCACTACGGATATTGATGCGGCGCAGTTTGCGCAGCGCCCCACGGCGTTGTTTTTGAAAATACCAGATGAAAAAGACACCCGCCACGGCCTTGCCTCCGTGTTTGTGCTTTGTATGTACAAGGCGCTTATCAAGGTCGCATCCGCGCGTGAGGATTTAAGTCTTCCGCGTAATGTCTATTTCATCCTTGATGAGTTTGGTAATATGCCTAAAATTGAAAAATTCGACAAGATGATCACGGTCGGCCGTTCCCGTAAAATCTGGTTCAACATGGTCGTTCAGAGTTACTCCCAGCTGAACAATGTCTATGGAGAACAGGTGGCGGATATCGTAAAGTCCAACTGCGGCATGAAAATGTTCATCGGATCCAACGATATCGGCACTTGCAAGGAGTTTTCCGAACTGTGCGGAAACATGACAGTGCGTACAACATCTACCTCTTCTTCGCTGGGCAGCAAGGAAGGCGATGTGAGCGTTTCCTCTCAGACGCAGACGCGCCCGCTGATTTATCCCAGCGAGCTGCAAAAGCTCAACAATAAAGAATCGACCGGAAATGCGATCATCGTCACTTTTGGTAACTATCCGCTGCGGACGAAGTATACGCCCAGCTATAAATGCCCCTTCTATCAAACGGGGCAGATGGATATGGAAGAACTGCGCAGCCATGTGTTCCGGGCAGACAGTGTGTACTATGATTTGGGAACACGCAATAATACTGTACTTGGCGAAAGGGCGTGAGGTGCAATATGATAAAACGAAGCTTCCTCCTTTCACTGCTTGTGACCGTGTTGCTGGGAACACTCTGCGCTCCGGCACACGCTGCATTTGGATACAGCGGACCGCTGGATCCGGAAACAGGAGAGCCGCTGCAATCTTCTGACGGCTCGGATGCCTACAGTGACCGCGTTACAGTATCTGAAGGCGTATATTACGACCGCAGCCGGTTGGGCTATCTCTACACAGTCAGCGACAGCACACAGCTCTTGTGTACTGCAGCGAATGGCATGGTCGTGCAGGAGGAAGTTCGGGTTGAACCGGACGCCGGGGTGGAGGTTACGGTTTATCGGAACGGGACGGCCCTCACGGATCCTGATCTGACGCACATCTATGAGACGGGTGACTATGTTGTGGAAGCGAATGTCAACGGCCAGCGATATCAGGTGCTTTCCTTTTCCATCGTGGGCGATGTTACCTGCCGCCTGAGTGGATATACCATGCCGAACGGATTTGCCATTACCGGCGCCACTCTGGATGGAGAGGAAACCTACTATGACCGCGATTACATCAGTATGACGCAGGAAGGGCACTATGTGGTGGATTATCGCTGCGTCCGCAATGGCCTGAACTATGAACTGGATGTGACCGTGGACACTACGCCGCCGGTTTTGGCGCTCTCTGAGCTGAACGAAAAAAATCAGGCCAGAGGCCCGGTTTCGCTGGCGGATATCGAAGACGGAGCGAGCATCAGCATCACGCTGGACGGAAAACAGATCTCCTACAAGAGCGAACTGACGGAGAGCGGCGAATACCAGATCGTTTTGATGGACAAGGCGGGGAATGTGACACAGTATGCGTTTACCATACTGATTTACTTTGATTTGAACAGTCTTCTGTTTTTTGGCATTGCGCTCGCCGCCGCTGCTGCCGTCGGCGTATACATTGTTATTTCAAGAAAAAGGCTCACGGTGCGCTGAAGGCGCGTTCCAAGGCTTCCGTGGAGGGGGTAATTGATATATGAGTTCATTCATCAACATCGTGAGTACATGGTATGCTTCAGGCGGCATTGGAGGGCTTCTTTCCAACGCTTTTTATGCGATCCTCTATACGATCGGTTCTGGACTTTGCTGGATCGTTGGCATTTTGAGTCAGTTCTTTTCCGTGATGAGCGGCATGGTCAAAGTCCGCTATAACGGAACAGTTCAGACGCTGATGGATGTTTTCTTCGGCAACACCGTTGTGGAGAAGCTGTATTGGGCCATGGCGCTGATCGGCATTCTGCTCTGCTTTGTGTTCGCGATCATCGCGGTGGCGAGAAAATCGGTGGATTCCGGCGACAAAATGCGCCAATCGATGGGCGGGATCCTGACGGGAATGTTTAAGGGGATGCTGATTATCATCAGCCTGACGTTCATTCTGAGCGCGGTGCTGTCCCTTTCGGACAAACTGCTCACACAGATCAATTATGCCTTCAACCACGCGGATAATCTGGGGCAGGAGGACACGATTGAATTTAAGGACGATCAGTATGCGGCAATGGCACGGGTACTGGATACGATTGGAAACTATTCTCTGAACCCCTCTTATAACAGCCGCTACAACCTGAACAACTGCTACAATGAGATCCGCGCGGATCTGCAGTATCTGACGCAGCAGGGCGTCTTTGACTTCTACTATGTGGACGGGGATTCCGGCCCAACATGGCAGTCCGCCCTGCAGGGGATCGTCAATGCTGCGGACTTGAACGAGGATCTGGATTTCGATGTTTATAATACCGCTGTATCCGATGCACTGCTCAACTGCATGGAGATCATGCGGACAGACAGCGCGTTTGCGCCGCTGCGGTCTTATACGCGCCAGTACAGCAGTAGCAGCAGCGGCACCAGCATTCCGCTTGACCGGATCGTGATTCTGATGTGTACGCTGCAGGCGGCGAAGAATTCTATTTACAATGATAACGCCTCCCTGGAAGATCCGTTGCGCGCCCCGTATTACATAGGGGAAAAAAGCGTCTACAACTATGCGGAGATGTCCTCGGATTTTGATATGAGCAGTGTCAGCTATATTTTGATGATTATTGTGGCGTGCAAGCTGATCTGGGATCTTGCTGTCATCATACTCGACTGCATAGCGCGTATCTTTAATATGATCTTCCTGTATCTGGTTGCCCCGCCGTTTATCGGCGTGATGCCGCTGGATGAAGGCGGAAAATTCAAACAGTGGATGACCGCTTTTGTGGTACAGTGCTTCGGCGTGTTCGGAACGGTGATCGCAATGCGCGTGCTGCTGATTTTCATTCCCATCATTGCCAACAGCAGCCTGGTCCTGTTTGATAACGCGATCCTCAACCAGCTTGGAAAGCTGGCCCTGATCCTTGGCGGTATGTCCACCGCCAAACGCGCCAGCGGCGTTATCACCGGCATTCTGGCGGACAGCGCCGGCTACCAGGCGATCAATGCCAGCAATCTGGGCGACTCGGTCCGCAACACGATGGATCATCTGCGCAACCGCGTTACCGGCTTCGGCAACGTGGGGGAAATGGCAAAAAACGGACTGGGCATCCGCAGCCTGTTTGAAAGCAAGGAGAAATCACAGAAGCAAGCCTCCAGCGGCGGGTCTGCGCCGGGCAAGGCGCCTATCTCCGGTGACACGGACGATGGGTGGGAAGCTCCGGAGCCGCCTGAGGCGCCGCCAATGCCGATCGGCGATTGGCGGGGCGAGACCACGGAGGGGCCGGAGGTGCCGTCTATGCCGGTGGGCGATTGGCGGAGTGTCCCTACACAGGGGCCTGACGTGCCGCCAATGCCGCACTGGGATTCGGACCAAAAAATGCAGGTTGCGACCGCTCCGTCGGAAGTACCGCCGGTACCAAGCGGAGATTGGCGGGCGGACACGCAGCAGAAGGAGGGAGTTCCCGAGGCACCGCCCGTGCCGCGTTGGAGTGCCAGTGTGGGAACTCAAGTTCCCGAGGCACCGCCCATGCCGCATTGGAATGCCAATGCGGGAGTTCAAGTTCCCGAGGCACCACCAGCGCCGGTTTGGAGTGCCGAAGCAGGCGCACAGGTGGCACCACCGCAGCCAGTGGCGCAACAGCAGCAACAGCAACAACCGCAGCCCGTTTCGCAGCGGCCCATCGTGCCGCCAGCCCCACAGCCGTCGGCCCAGCAGCCGAAACCCGTTCCGCAGCAGCCCATCGTGCCGCCGGCTCCGCAGCCGTCGTCCGGGCCGCCGCAGCATTAAGCTTTAACCTCGGCGGAAGCACCGCGTTTGCATAAATTGTAACGATGAGGAAGTGAAAGCACCCCATGAGACTGATACCGGGTAAGACAAGAGTAGAGATCGAATTATTCAAAGGCGTCAATCTGTCGGATATTCTGGTCGGCGGTGTGGCAGTGGTGATGATCATACTGGTGCTGCTGTCCAGTCTGCCGGGGCGGCTCGTCATTGTCCTTGTCATCGGCATTCTGGCCATCGGCCTGCTGGCGAGGATGGACACGGTGCCCAACTATGTCTATCTGCTGCACATCCTGCGTCATCTGGGGTACACGCGGCACTTTGCACGTATGTGCGATGACCAGCTGCTGCTGGCCCGGAAAGAGGGGACGGCAGATGAAATGTCCTTCGAGCGCCTGTTTGCGGAGAGACGGGGGCTCAAGCTCTCCGCAAGAGAGCAGCGGCAGCAGGAGAAGGAAAGACGCCGGTTCCGCAAACAGGAAGATAAACTGCTGAAAAGCAAAAAAGTCTCTCCGGAAGAAAAGCAGGCGATTCTGGATCGTCGTGCCGCCGAAGAGGAAGAGGCGGAGACGGATGACGGCGTCGAGGACTGGGACGAGGCAGCGGAGGAGACCAAGCGGGAGCGGAAGGCGCGCCTGAGAGCGGAGAAAGCCAAACGCAAAGAAGAGGATCGTCTGCTGAAAAGCAAAACGGTCTCCGCGGAAGAAAAAGAGTCGATCCGTGCCCGCCGGGAAGCTGCCGCGAATGAGGCGGCCCGCAAAATGGCGGAAGCAAAAGATGAAGAGATTGAGCGTATTCCCGTGGAGCAGATTATGGCGTTTACGGGCATTGAGAATGGCTTTATCGAGTACGGCGGCAAATACTTCGGTGCCGTACTGGAGATCCCGGCAGTGGAATTTCGCTTCTTCAGCAGCTACCGGCGCAATAATGCCATTGAAGGAGGCCTGGGCCGGGTCCTTCGGACGATCAACTCGGAATACTCCGCAAATATTGTCAAAATCGAACGGCCGATCATATATGACCGCTATCTGCAGCTTGAATACGGCCGGCTGAATGATTTGAAAGCGTCCTTCGAAAGCGGGATGCTCAGCGAGGCCGAATACAAGGCACGCATTGAGATCCTTTATGACCGGATCAATGATGTGAAGGCTCTTTGTACCGACAACAAGGTGATCGAGCCATTTTACTATCTGGTGCTATTTGAGAGCGACAGACGCCAGTTGAACAACCAGGCGGAAGCGGCGATGAATACGCTGCGCTCAGCGGAAATGTCCCCCAGACGCTTGAATGACAAAGAACTGGCGGTATTTCTGCGATATACCAATCAGCTGGACTTTGATGAACACGATATTGAGCGCATCGAACCCAAGGACTATACGCAGTGGGCCATGCCGCAGACTGTGGATATCAAGGCGCGCACGGTTGAGATCAATCATATCATCACGCACAATATGCGTATGGTGGCTTATCCCACCGCAGTCGGAGACGCATGGCTGGCAAGTGCCATGTCCATACCCGGGACAAAGGTTGTGATCAAATGCCGTCCGATGGAGCGCAGCAAGGCCATCCGCGGCATCGACCGTTCCCTTCAGGAACTGCGTGCGCAGTACACGGCAACTGGCGTGGACTCCCGCCGCATAGAACTGCAAAGCCACATTGAAACGCTGGGCAATCTGCTCGCTACGCTCCAACAGGACAATGAGTCGCTGCTGGAAGTGAATGTCTATGTGACGGCTTATGACATTGCTGCCACGCGGGCCAATCATTCCATCGTTCAGCCGCCCAAGTCGGATCGTACGGTTGTGACCAACATGAAAAAGACCGTGCGCCGTTACTATCAGGAAAACGGCTTCCGGCTCAACAACATGGAGTTCGACCAGATGCAGGCGTTTATCGGTTCGCAGGTCAGCGGTTATGATCCCATGCTGCGCCAGAGCCGCGGGATCCCCAGCAACTCGCTTGCCGCGTGTTTCCCGTGGATTTTTGCGCATGTGTCTGATGTGGGCGGAATCAAACTCGGCCGCAGCCAAGGCGTTCCGGTCTTTATCGATTTCTTCCGGCGCGACAGCGAGCGCGTGAATTCCAATATGGTCATTGTCGGCAAGTCAGGCTCCGGCAAATCCTATGCCACCAAGAGCCTGCTGGCAAATCTCGCCGCCGAGGACTGCAAAATCTTTATTCTTGACCCCGAAAACGAATATACAGAGTTGGCGGAGAACCTGCACGGCAAATTCATCAATGTAGGCAACGCCCAATTTGGACGGCTCAATCCTTTCCAGATCATCACAGCTCTTGACGATGACGAAACGGACAGCGCCACCGTCTCCGGCAGCTATGCGACACATCTGCAATTTCTGGAGGAGTTTTTCCGCCAGATCCTGCCTGATTGTGACAAAGACGCCATGGAGTACCTCAACAGTCTGATCGACCGGATGTATACGAATCATGGCATTACGGGAGAGACGGATCTGAGCAGGCTTCGCCCGGAGGATTATCCGGTGTTTGACGATCTGTACGATGCGGTGCTTGCGGAGTTCCAGCAGACGGATAACGAGTATATCCGCACCATTTTGCGGACTCTGATGAATTATGTGGCGAAGTTTTCTACGGGCGGGCGGAATGCCAACATCTGGAACGGCCCCTCTACCGTTACCACCGATGAAAATTTTACGGTGTTCAACTTCCAGAGCCTGATTTCCAACCGCAACAGCACCATTGCCAACGCGCAGATGCTGCTGGTGCTCAAGTACATCGATAACGAGATCATCAAAAACCGCGACTACAACACGAAGTACGGTCTGCATCGCAAGATCGTGGTGGTCATTGACGAGGCACATGTCTTTATTGATACCAAATTCCCGGTTGCCCTGGACTTTATGTTCCAGTTAGCCAAGCGCATCCGTAAGTATAACGGCATGCAGATCGTCATCACGCAGAATATCAAGGACTTTGTGGGCAGCGAGGAGATTGCCCGTAAGTCGACCGCCATTATCAACGCCTGCCAGTACAGCTTTATCTTCTCCCTTGCGCCAAATGATATTCAGGATCTCTGCAAGCTCTATGAGAAGGCTGGAGGGATCAATGAGGTGGAGCAGGAGCAGATCACCACAGCGCCCCGCGGGCAGGCCTTTACCGTTATGAGTCCGACGAGTCGGTCGACCTTCCGGGTCGAGGTGCCGAAGAGCGTGGTCGCAATGTTCCATGAACACGATTACCAGAGCCGGTATTTTTCCGGTGAAAACGGAGAACAGGTCTGGGAGCGTGTTGTGGGTGAGAGCCGCGAGAAACACCTTGAAAGCAGACTCAAGCGTTGGGGTGAAACAGAAGAGAAAATGGTGCAGCCCGCGCAGACGCGCCACAGCGTGACCTTTGTCGAGACGGATGCGGAAAGCGAAGCGGCGAGCAGAAAGTCTGAAGTGGCGGAGAAGGCCAGTGTCCATACCGATGTATCTGAGACGGAAACGGTGCAGAAGGCACAAGCCCCCGCTGCGGCACAGCCCGTGCCTACAGGTACGGATGCGGCGCTGACAGAATTACTGAGCCGTTTCAGTTATGATGCGCTGCTGCGCGAGATTCAAAGAAGTGTGGAGTCCGCTGTGGACGCCCGCATAAAGATTGCACAGCCTGTATCTGAAGCGGGACAGGAAACCAAAGCGGCTCACACCGTGGAAGTTGCACCGGAAGACGTACCAGCGGCCGAAAATATGCCGCAGACCAACGAAATTCCCTCTGCACCAGCCAATGGGCCTGTGGGAGAGGCAGAGCGGATCATGCCGCCTGAGGTACCTGCGCCCGAGCCGGAAACCATTGAAGATTCTACCGCTCCGGATGAAGAACTCGCTGAAGAGGCAGCTGACACAGTACCGGTACCGCAGCCTGCAACCGAAAGCACGCCGGAGGATACGCGGGTCGTCGAGTCCCGGACTGACACCGACGAGACGATCGCGCCTGACCCCTCGCAGAGTGCGGGTGGATCGTCGGCGGAAGTGGATGACGGTATGGATATCGTCGCGTTCCTGCAGGCCAACATTGGGGAGATCGAACTGCCGACCCCAATTGAAACCATGGAAATGTTTGATGAAAAGATTGTCGATGTTTCGTTGGAAGAGTTGATCCAGTATAACAATAAACAGCGCGGCAAGCGCAGATGAAGGAGCAAAGCAATGGAAATTAAACTCATCAATCGTGGCCAGGAGGGCGAACTGGTGCTGCGGGGGCGTCTGGATTCTATGACTGCGCCTGAAGCAGAGGATATCTTTATGCAGACGGCGGAGCGCTTTGATAAACTCGTTTTAAATATGGAGGATGCAGAATACATCTCCAGCGCGGGGCTTCGTGTCATCAAACGGGTTTATATGGCTATGGCGAAAAAAGGCGGGAGTCTGGTATTGACCCACGTACGGAAAATGGTCATGGAAGTTTTTGAGATGACCGGATTTGTGGGATTCCTGACCATCAAATAAGCCATAGGAATGTGCGGGACATACATAGACGGAGGAATGCGCAATGCGTGGAATAAACGGGGAAAAAAGAACAAAGCTGAGGCATATTCTGGCGCGGAGAGCAGCCCGTTTTACCGCCGTTCTGCTGGCGGCTGCGATGCTGCTGCCTGGTGGGGGGCTGACCCCGCAAAAAGCGGAGGCGGCCGCCTACGGTGACTTGGGCAGCAACCTGGATGACAACACTTACGCCCTGCAGGTGAGCACCGGCGCAGTAAGTGTAACAGGAGACCTTGCCGACGAGATATTATATTTTAAAATTACCTATGAGGACGAGGATGGGTATATCCGCAGCCATCGTATTTTTCCCGGAGAGGATGCCCTGAAGAATTCGATGGATTGGGCAGAGCAGCAGGTAAAAGCACTTGAGGAAAGCGGTGCGGTCGTGAATCTCCGCCAGCAGATTCTGAATAAGCTGGGCGTTTCTGTTACGAACGAGGAGAAAGCGTTTCAGGCATATGCCACGGACACTTTCTTTTTCCAGCCGCTGAAGAAGGTGAAGAGCATACAGAGCGTAGAAGTTCTGATGTGCGATAATACCACAGCGGTGAGGAACGATGCAAAGGATCGGAATACGGCAACAGACAGTAAGAGCACGGATAAGTCGGCGGCGGAGAGCGGAAACGGCACCAATGGAACGTGGACCTGTCAGGGAATGCGTATTTATCAGGTGTCCAATGTGTACGGCGTGAGTATGTACGGGTATGTTTCCAGCCGACGGTATGCGGACTTTTCCGGTACGCTGATTGCGAAGATGAGCCAGTCAAAGACCTTCAACTGGAATACGGATCATATGTTCCGCATCACTACGGATGGGAAGGGAGACGCAACGCTGGTTCAGACCAACGAAGCCTATACCACGAGTTCGACCAGCAGGGTACTGCGCGTGGATATCGCAGATACCTATGGTGCCGGCATCCGTGCGCTGGGAAACTACACAAGAAACTCCCTGATCGGATCCCAATTCGGCGAATGTGCTGCACTGACACTGCGTTACCGGGATATCTACGGCGCGACGAGAGAGGCATCCGTCCCACTTGTGACGAGCATCCTAGGCTACGCACTGGAGAGCGGAGTGAGTGACCATGAGGATGTTTCCGGTATTGCGCAGGACGGAGAGACACTGGCGCTGAGCGCAACGCTGCCGGATATTGCCACGCTGGATTCCGTGCGTATTATCTATGGAACCGAAGCGGCGAAGGCGGCGACGGGAATCGCAACCGGGGGGACAAACGAGCCGAATCCTGATGGATATCTCGAGGAGGACCGTGTTGTGAAGCCGTCTGAGGAGACGGCAGGCAAGGACGTGGATTTCCTGAGCATTGCGGGATTTTCAGTCTATGACACTAAGTCATCGAGCGTTTCCATTGATATTCAGGATACGATGCTGCGGGTGAAATTCACCGGCACGCCAGTAAGTTATTACCGCGCACCGTCTGTTTCCGGTACGATGATCCGCCCGGTCAAAGCGGGGGACAGCGGCATTGAGCTTGCTTTGCAGGAATATGAAGCTGGTGCAAGGCTTTTGCCGAAGGATAGTTCAGAGCGCTATCTCGTGGTTTTGAATACAGATGATTCCGACCTTGCCGGAACTACCGGAGAACTCACGATGACGCTGAAGTATACTGATTTGAGCGGACAGACACAGTCCAGCGATGCCATCAGTGTGACCGATGCGGTGAATGCCTATTATGGGGAGTGGCCGGGTGTTCAATCCGGGTTTATGTACCGTGTAGGAATCAAGAACGGCGGATCGCTGTGCTTTACGGTGTCGATCAATAATGTGGATCAGTTTACCGGTGTACAATTTCGTATCAGGGGATCTGATGACTGGCAGATGAAGGGCATGGAGATCTACCGTCTGGACGAACTGGGACCGCTGGCAGGAACATGGGAAACGATCAGCGATGGAAAACAGACCTCGGATCGAAGATATTCCCGCACCTACACCGGAACAAAGCTGCTGGGCCTGAATGAGAAGATCTTAGTAGATGGCGGACAGGAGCCGGCCAGCAAAGACTTCAATTCTGACAGCACGGCAACGACGGATAAGGACACGGGTGACTGGTCCCAATACCGCTATTCCATGGACTATGAGACAACACAAAGCATCGGAAGCTTTGCAAAAACTCGCTGTAACTATACTGTGGCCGTCGAGGTTGGCGATGATCAGGTGACCGACACGACCAACGGCGATTGCGGTTCGAAGAACCAGTTTTACTTCCAGCTTGTTTTTGAGGATGGAAAGAGCGCCTATGTGCTGGCGAACCAGCAGCTTGCTTCTGACGGCTTCCGTACCGGCTATACAGAGCAGTTTATTGTAAGCACCAACCGGGACATGGGTGAATTGACTGCGATCAAGATCATCCCGGAGGATAGCACGGATAAGAGCGATGTATTTGACAAGCTGAAGGTGAACTCTATCAGCGTCAAGAAACAGACCAACGAAGCGGTCTCACGGCAGTGGATCGTCAATAATGTTGGGTGGATCGACATCAATTATAAAGACGAAGCAGACGAGAGCAGCCGCTCGGAAGCCGAGGTGGTGAAGACCTATCAGGTCGAGACCAGCACCTATGCGGTCAACCTGGAGTTTGCCATCACGACCGGTGCTTATAATATGGCGGCCAATGCCGATACGACTGAGCCGCAGTTTGTCGGCCAGGTATACGGAATTGTAGAATATTACGACAGCAATGGTGTGCGTAAGACGGAGACCTATAATCTGGTTGAGGCTATGTACGCTTATAATGGTCAGGAAAAAAAGACAGGAACAAAGGAGACGCTCGGGCAGTATACCTGGCCGGGCGGCACGGAAAGCGATGCGAATATCATGTTCCGGAGTGGAAAGACCGACCGGTTTACTCTGGCAATCGAGGACATTTCGCAGCTTCTGCGGGTCACGTTGGAAGTGCGCAGTAAAGTGGCAACGACCTGGAACATTGAGAGTATGTACGTTACACTTGTGGGCAGCGGCGGAAGGCGTATTATCAATACAGAAGACGAATACCAATGGGTGTATACGAACAAGACACAGCAGCTGTGCAGCAGCATGAATTCCGGCGAACGGGCATATAGCCTGACACTGCCCGTCAATCAGGTACAGACCGTCAATATCGACTTCACAGAAAACAGAATTGATTGGGCAGATTCTGTTAAGGGGCAGATTGCTTCTGTTACATCGCGGCTGCCGCGCTCGGCGGATGACAGCCTGAATATCTATGTATATCCTGCGGATACGGAAGTTGTGGGCTCTCTCGAGACTGTTAAGATGAATGCTGCGGCGCAGTATAGCCGTGTGTATGGTGGATTCAACCGTATTGAGAGCAAAATGACGCTTGGTGAGAACAATGGACGCAGCGTGTTTTACGCCTTGGGCGTGTCCGCGTCCGGAATCAACACCCTCAATAGCCTTGAGTTGGCTGCAAGTTTTGAATCGTTGAGCGAAGGCGGGTCAGTACCGTTGGATTATGCAGTCGTTCAGCAGGTGCGCTCCGGGGTGGTGATCAACACCTTCTACATCGATTTCTCAGGCTGTGATGCTGCTGCCAGCAGCGTGAGCAGAGCTCCGGAAGCAAAACCCGATAAGGCTCAGTTCAAGCAGGTTGTAACGCTGGCATTTGCGGAAAATATGACGAACCTTCGCTTGACACCGGAGACGGATGATATCGCGGTTGCGCTGCGATATACCACAACAAATGATGTTTCCGGGCAGGAGTATGAGTCTTCGTTTATCTACCTGACGGATCAGAACTGGTCGGAATTGAGTGCCGGCAAGATTGTGGAACTGACATTTAACGAGGCCTATGTCAAGGAAATCACCGGAATTAAGATCCGTGGAACCGGACACAGTACCCGGAATGGGGTAAGCATCGCTTCGGCTATGGCGGCAGTCTATGAAACAGATACGGTGAGCGGAAACGATTACTGCACAGGCAATTACAGTTTCGCGAGCGGTGTGCAGCTTACGCTTGGTCAGGGAGATCAGATCATGCAATGTACTGGCGGAGGATCGGCCGAAGAGGGAAGCGTGAGTCAGCTGACACTGAGTTTTACGGTGCCGGACGTGAAAGATGTTTCTGCGGTGGCAGAGAACGCCAATGGGCCTGTGGGCATGGTGCTCAGTTACATGACAGTAAATGGCGTGAGCAGAGAACTGTCAATCTACGATATCCGCGAGTATGCTGAGGGCAACACATCCTTCCAGTCAGGCAGTACAGTTACGCTGCGGCTGCTGATCCCTGAAGCGAGAGAAATCCGCTGGCTTAGCTTGAATCCCACGGATGAAGCTGGCAACGCGGCAACGCTGACCCTGAGCGAGATGAGTGCCAAAATTCAGTGTGGAGGAAAGGAAACCAGCTATCAGCGGAATTTGCAGGATTGGAGCGGTTCCGGAACAATCCCGCTGTTCAACTATGTACAGGTGAAGTTGTCGGCTGTGACAACCACGCCGTCTACCGGCACACAGGAACGAATTGAGGTCGAAAGTGGAACAAAACGTCAACTGGTCGAGAGCGGTCAGGAGGTCGTGATTACCCCGCAGGTTACAGGATCCAACGAGGGCTACACCTATCGCGTGGAAAAATTCAAGGACACTTTTACATCCAGCGCACCTGAAGTACTCACAAGCGGGAACGGTACCCTTCATTTCAAGGCGGTCAACGAATACTCGTCCGGCGCTGGAACAGAAGTTTTCTATCGGGTCATTGTTTCCAGCCAAGAGGTGCCGACCGTACAGGCGGTCATGGAATTTGTGGTTGAACCCAAGTATGTGGCTCCGATTGTTACAAAAGATTCTGGTGGACTGAGCGGCGAAGCAACCAGCGAACAGGCCGAGACAGAAAACGGCGGTTCGCAATCTGAGAGTGCGGCATAAACGGTGAAAGAACATCAGCTGCTTTCGGGCCGGAACAACCGGCCCGAAAGCATATCAAGGAGGGTGCAGCGTGAAAAAACGGCTTACGGTACTTACGGTGCTGGTATTATCTTTACTGCTGACGGCCTGTGGGAGCAAGGTGGGCGGCGAGGATTCTTCCCATCCCTACAGCTGGAAAGAAAAGAGCGACGGCAGTGTCCAGTTGACGATCAAAAATGCGCCGGAAGAGGGCTATTCCTGGCTGTTTGACGGAGCGGAAAGCGGGCTTGTCAAGGTAGAAAGGATGGATGACGGTACGGGGCCGAAAGCGGTTTTTTCCATGACAGGACAAGGCGTTGGCGGCGAGATCGTACGATTTAGCTGCAGACGGGACACTGCTCCATTCGACGCAAGTTTTCAGATCAAAATGACTTTGGACAACTCGGAAAAAGGAAGGCTGGAGGTCACTTCATCAGAGTACACGCAGTCTTTGCTCACCGGTTCTGCCGGGGAGGCGGGAAAAGCTGCCTGTGTGTGGTATATGGGTGATGACGGTTTCCTGAGGGTTTACCTGGATGGACAGGGCATTGCATATACCTGGAGTGCCATGGAACTTGACAGTTCTGTGATTTCTCTGGACGGACCGGATTATGACGAGGCTGGCTGTACCTATTGCTTGACAGGCCTCGCGGCCGGTGAAACAGAACTGCTGCTATATGATTTGAATCAGGACTATGGTTTCCGTTTGACGCTGTCGGTCGATGACAATCATGCTGTTACTGTGACGGATGGGGAGGCGGGGACATTTGCGGTTGCACTCGACCAAGTCCCGGGTATGGACGATGTAACAAAACTTGTGGGGAAGCTATCGCTTCCGAACGATGTACGCATATTGCGCTGTACAACCGAAAGCTCGGATGGCAGCGAGGATCAGACTTATGCGCAGCTAAGAATAAGATTGAACGGTAAAGACTGGGAACTGCTGGCTACGAAAAGATATTCCTTGCAGGAACTGATTGGCCTGTGCTGCGGTGCATCAGAGGAAACCGTACAGAGCCAGCTGGCAATCGGCGGTTTTCCGGCTGTTTTGTGTAGCATCGATTCTGTGCAAACTCTGTTTTGGACCGATGCGCAAGAACGAAGATTTGCCTTTGCCCTCCTCTCAGATGAAGTCGAAAAGGAAGAGTTGATCAGCACGGCAGAAAGCCTGTGCACAGCACTCGAGGGGGAAGCATGAGGATGGACGAAAAGACGAAAGAAATTCGTCAGATACTGCTGGGACGATTCCAGAAAGAGAAAGATGGAAGCTTGTCTGCGGTTCCGGCTGGGAGCCACTGGAGAATGGGAGGCTTTCAAGGTTTGTCTGCTGGCTGGGGCGCGGTGCATTTTTTGGGTATTGCTCACAGGGAACAGGCTTGCTCGCTTTCATCTGGCATGCAGAAAGCGCAGTTGGATGAAGCCATGAAGACATTTGGGCGTGTTGTGCAGCTGAAAAAGTCTCCGGGAATATCTGCCTGCCTTTGTCAGCACTGGATGACCGCCCCGGTTTTGCTGACGGTTGCCTGTGAGGGAGCCGACATAGAAATGTCCGCCTATACGACCAGAGGCATATTATCCCCCCTTGCTTGCCGCAGAGCTTTGCAGATGTTGGAGCGCAGGCTGACGGGAACAACGGGAGCGGCAATCCCAAGAAAAAAGGCCGAGAAAAGAGAAAGGCGGCGGGGATCGTCGTTTTCACACAAGCGATAGAATGGACTCGAAGCTGTTCCTTAACGATTCAAAACCAGTTCGGGTTCCAGCCGTGTCTTGCACCGCTTCCCAAGGCATGGTATACTAAAATGAAAACAAATGGCGAATTCATAAGACAGAAACAATTGCCAACGCCCATCATTCGGGAGAAGGACTCGCATCGATCCGGCGGCGCAAACTGCCGTATTGGCAATGTGTCATCCGATACAATCGAAAAATACAAAGCCGAAGGAGGCTGAAAGGAGGCGGGCGCTTCCTCCCATTACCAGACAGTAGTGGGTGATCGCGCCTCAGACGTATATGAAGCGTCTTTTTGGAAATTTAAAAATGAGTTGGCTATCCGTAGTCTTATTTGCGGTTGCTGCGGGTGTTTATACGGGTGCGGTCATGCTTGCCGGCGTGTTGAAAGACACCTCCTTTCAAGATATCGGGATCAGCTATGAGTGGTGGGTCATCTTTGCCGTCATCATCGTGGTTAATTGCAGGAAGAACTGGGAAGCCATGCTGAAGTGTTTTGTGTTCTTTCTGATCAGCCAACCGCTGATATTTGCGGTTGAGGTGCTGTTTGGCTCGCTTACAACGGAGATGGCCTGCTACTATTACTTCGCTATCTGGTTCCCAATGACACTTCTGACCTTGCCAGGTGGCTTTATTGCGTACTACTGCAGGAATCAGAACGCACTTGGAGCTGTCATTCTGGGGCTTGGGAATACAATCCAGGCGGTATTGGGCGTTTACTATTTGAGTCAGGCAATCGCAAGCTTTCCGCATCATCTTTTGAGCAGTGTGGTATGCTTCGGCTCGATTCTTCTGATGAGTATTGAGATCCAGCACGAGAAAAAGAATCGCTTGATCTCCATCCTGTTCCCACTGGTGCTGACGACGGTCCTTCTGGTTCTTGCAAGGTTAACAGGTCGAATCATTTTCTGAGTGATGCGCTGGTGGTATGCGTATTGTACCTGATACGCATGACTCCTTATCACAGGTGACCGAGAAAGTGGGATTTTTGAAAGAACGGAGAATCCAAATGAAAAAGAGTATTGCACTATTGGTCGTTGGCCTCTTATTGACAGGGCTGACAGGCTGCCGGAATCAGCAGGATCAGGCAAAGGAAGTGGAAAAAACCGCGGAGCCTTCTGCCGTTGTGAGCGTGAAAACAGTTTCTAACGGAGATATGGAGATGGATTATATTGTATTTGGAAGCGGAGCAAAGAGCTTTGTGATCCTTCCGGGGCTGTCTGTGCACAGCGTGATGGGCTCGGCCGATGCCATTGCGGATGCGTATAAGAACTTCTCGGAGGAGTATACGGTGTATGTTTTTGATAGAGCCAAGGACATACAGGACGGCTATACAATCGAAGACATGGCTGAGGACACCGCAGCGGCAATGGAATCGCTGCACATTGCGGACGCCGATGTATTCGGCGCATCGCAGGGTGGGATGATCGCCCTGTATCTTGCCATTGACCATCCGGAATTGATCCATAAGATGATTCTCGGTTCGACGCTTGCAAAACCGAATGATACCTTTAAGCAGGTGACTGAGGAATGGATTCAGCTGGCAGAAGAAAAGAACGAGACAGGACTGCTTGAAAGCTTTGCCGACCATGTTTATTCTGCAGCTACACTGGAAGCGTATCGGGACACTCTGATTTCATCCAATGCGGGTATTAGTGACAAGGAGTTTGAGCGTTTCCTGATTCTGACAAAAGCATGCCGGACCTTTGACTGCTATGACAAACTTTCCTCTATCAAGTGTCCCGTCCTTGTGCTTGGTTCGGAAGGTGACCATGTTGTAACCGCAGAGGGATCGACGCAAATTGCCGAGGTACTCGGCTGCGAGCTTTATCTTTATGATGATCGCTATGGACACGGCGTTTATGATGAAGCACCGGATTATAGGCAGCGTTGTTTGGATTTTTTTGAAGGTGAATGAGTGTATTGACATGCTGTGCACACCTGATGGTGCTGTCATGGCGGGTTGACATTGTGTATTTTGATCGTTGAAAGGGGACAGGCACATGAAATCAATTCGGGTACCGGCTGAGGTCAATCAGCTTGCGGAAATCAATCGTTTTATAGGAGAGGAACTGGAAAGGTATGGCTGCTCCGCAAAGGCTCAGATGCAGGTGGAACTGGCTGTAGAGGAAATTTTTGTAAATATTGCAAGCTATGCCTACCATCCCGAAGTTGGCGAGGCAGAGATCGATGTAGATGCAGGCGGTGATCCCCCGACGGTGACGATCCGTTTCCTGGATCACGGCGTACCGTTTAATCCTCTGGAACGCATGGATGTAGATATAAGCAAGACAGCAGAATCCCGCGATATCGGCGGCCTGGGGATCCTCCTCGTGAAGAAAAACATGGATGATGTGATTTATTCTTACGAGGATGGGAAAAACATCCTGACTATCTGCAAGAAGCTCTGATGAACCCCATCGCGGTGACGAGGCATACACAGTATGAAGTGCAATAAAGCAAAGAAAGCAACTCAAATAACGGATAGATATAAGATTCGCTTTTCCATGGGAATGAAAAGCGTTTTGAACATCATTCTGATTGCTGCCATGATCGGCGGCGCAGCCGCGGTTTTCAGTTATCGGGCGTACCGGGATAATCTGGATAGTCAGATGATCAATACGGCGAATAACCTGGCGCTGGCAACTGCGGCGCAGATTGATCCTGCGTCTATCGACCGCTATCTATCCAGCGGCGAGACGGATGCGGCGTATGAGCAGGTGCAGGAACGGCTGTTGGCGATCCAGAAAAATTATGGAGTCGTGGCGATCTGTTGTCTCAAACCCACGAGCGATGGCTTCTATGTGGTCTATAATACCGACCAGAGGCCGGATGCTTTGGGTCTTGGTGAGATACAGCAGTTCACCTTTCCTGAATTTATCGAAGTACAGGATCGGCTGCTCGCCGGTGAGGATGTCGCTCCGATCCGGCAGGAAAGCCGGGGAGCTGGTGCCGTATACTCCCTCGCCGCGATCCGGGATGAGAGCGGCGTGACCCAGGGCTACATGGCAGTCATTTTCTCCATGGAGGACACTGAGACAGC
Organism: Paludibacteraceae bacterium; assembly: GCA_963629395.1. Classification (GTDB taxonomy): domain Bacteria; phylum Bacillota; class Clostridia; order Lachnospirales; family Lachnospiraceae; genus CAG-791. Next base: position 23,697 of record CAVGIV010000029.1, read on the forward strand.
TGAACATAACTTCCTGTTTCAGCTGCTGCGGATTCTGCTGGTCGTTACGGTATTCTTGGGAGTGCTGTCAGCCCTGTTTTCACAGCTTCTCCTGGTGAAACCGCTGAACCGCCTGTCTAATATTGCGGATGATTTCGTCCAGAAGCAGAAGAATGGACTCATCAAGCTGGATCAGAGGATCATCGATGTTCCGCAGCTCCATAGAGGTGACGAAATGGGGCGTCTCTATCACGCTGTCCGGCAAATGGAACAGAGTATTTATGACTATATCCGCGATCTGACCGCAATCACGGCAGAAAAAGAGCGGATCGGCGCGGAGCTTTCCGTGGCTACGGAAATACAGGCCAGCATGCTGCCCTGCATCTTTCCGCCATTTCCCAACCGGACGGAATTTGACATCTATGCTACGATGACACCGGCCAAGGAGGTCGGCGGTGACTTTTACGATTTCTTCCTTGTGGATGATGATCATTTGGCTCTGGTTATTGCGGATGTGTCTGGCAAGGGCGTCCCTGCTGCGCTGTTTATGGTCATTACCAAAGTCCTGCTGAAAAACAGTGCGCAGAGCGGCAAGTCCCCCAAGGACGTTTTGGAGCAGGTCAATGGCCAGCTTTGCGTCAACAATCCGATTGATATGTTTGTGACCGTATGGCTGGGTATTCTGGAAATTTCCACCGGAAAGCTCACCTGCGCCAATGCGGGACATGAATACCCCGCACTTTGCAGGGCAAATGGGCTTTATGAGTTGATCAAGGATCCACATGGTCTGGTATTGGCTTGCCTTGAAGGAAGCCACTATGAAAACTACGAGCTGCAGCTTGCTGCTGGGGATATGCTGTTTGTTTACACTGACGGTGTGGCGGAGGCAACGGACTCCAACAACCAGCTGTTCGGTACAGAGCGAATGCTTGTGTCTCTGAACCGAAATACCACGGCATGCCCTGAAGAACTATTACCCCGGATCAAGGCGGATATAGATGCTTTTGTCGGTGATGCGCCGCAGTTTGATGACATCACGATGCTTGGCATTCGGTATTTGGGCGCGAAGCCACCTGAAGAAACAAACTGATATAGATGCTTTCAGGGATGATGACCATCCCATTATGATAGCAGGAGGACTACATGATGAGTGGCGGTTCTCTTTTTTGCGATACGACTTGGGCCGTGAGATGCCCCTCGCCTGCGGCTGGCCGCCGCGAATAGGGGCAAATAGATGATGACAGGAGATCTGCACACAATGAAAAAAATCTTATCCCTGCTCCTTGCGTTTTCGTTGACGCTTTCGCTTACTGCCTGCGGCGGAACGAAGCAATCGGGAAATACATCTGATACGCCGGATGCATCTACAGCAGATAATAAGGCACTGCACTTTGCGCTCGGAACGCCGCTGACAAAGGAGTCAGAGTACAGAGATGACGATGGTACAGTGCTGCTGACTGTAAAATATGAACTGCCGCAGCTTGAGCTGCGCACAGAGGATGATGCATCCTATGAACTGGACGCTTCTGCACAGGCTGACATCTGCCGAACCTTCAATGCTGAGATGCAGAAAGTGGCGGAGCAATTTGAATCGTCTGCACAGGAGACGCTGGAATCTGCAAAAGAGGATTATGCAAGCCTCGATGAGGAATTCCAGGCAGAGTGGATGAACTACGCCGAGGAATTGACCATTGGGACAACCTATCAGACTGACGGCCTTTTGAGTGTTCTCGGCAATGGCTACTTCAATGGCGGCGGCGCACATCCGACTGCTTACACAAGAACATGGAACTTTGATCTCACAACAGGCGAGTTCATCACGTTCGATTCTCTGACCGGGAGTACAAATCCGCTCAGTCAGACGCTGGTCTATGCGCTTACTTCCACCATTTTCGATGAGATCGACGAGCAGGGCCTGAGCGAAAGTTACTTTGATGATTACGAATCTTCTGTCAGTGACCTTTCTACGAACGCAAATTTCTATTTTCAGGATTCCGGGATGGTCATCGAGTTCGATGTCTATGTACTTGCTCCCTATGTCTGCGGTCCGCAAGCCTTCGATATTTCCTATGACAAGTTCTATTATGCGCTCGACGAACACACGCAGTCGCTGTTCGACCTTCCTCAGGACACCGTAATCGTCTCTGATTATCTCACAACGCAGGTGCTATGGTCGTGGTTCAATATGTCCATGCCGCCGCTGGCCAGCGACACGCCTGAAATCACGACGGCCGATGGTGTGGAGCGGTACCGTGTTGCACTCGGCAACGTAAATACGCTCGCCAGTCTGCGTGAGCTGCTCTACCGTCATGTCAGCGAAGAGCTTGCTGATGAGTGGCTGTCTGACGGACAGTTTGTGGAAGAAAACGGCGTTCTCTACATCTCCATGGGCGAACGCGGGAGCGACATCACGATCGGCTCCATGGAATACAGCGTGAAGCTGGACGGTAACAGCGGTGAGCTGACCCAGACGGTTCATCGACAGGATTTTGACACCGCGGGCAAGGCTTTTCTTACCGGCGAGACAGATGACTATATTTATCCCTTCAACCTTGAGAACGGTCATGCGGTATTCTCCTCATTTCCCTGCCCTCTCTGAGAAAAGAGGCAAGTTGCCGCTGCCCAGTATGCTCCGGAGATCTGTAAGACCTTGGAGCATGTGGAACTCTGCGGAACTCTTTTCGAGGCCCGCAGAGTTTTTATTTTTCATGGCTCCCGCCCGGAGGAGAAAAGCGGACGCCCCAGGATGGCCGCTTCTGCGGAGGTTGAAAAAATTTGAAGGAGAACATGCAAGATGAGGTTTGACACACGAAATAAAAAACCGCATGTTTGGAGCATAGCGGTGCTTGTGGTCATCGCGGCGGTGCTGATCGCCGTTCTGACGATCACCGGGGCGGACGAACATGCGATTGCAATCAGCGTTGTGCTGGATCTCTTTTTCCTCGCGGCGATCATGATACTCGTGCGGGCATTTTCGGGACAGATCCAATATAATCCTTATTCCTACAACACAATCTATTATGCGGGTTTTTCGCTGTTTTTGCTGTCGGTATTGATCACGCATATGATTCTGACGGTTCAGATGGCGCAGGATCCCGGCTGGCATACCGGGCAGCGCCTTAGCCAGATCTCAACGCTCCTGACAACGTCGGCGAAGACCTATATGCTGCTTTCATTCCCCTTCATTGCGGTGGTTTCCGCTGCGCTGTGCGTCTCTAACCTTGCGCTGATCCGGCATGAAGGAAAGCGTTTCGCCAATCTTCTGGGGATCATCCTCTCGTTCCTTCTGGTCGGAGGAGAGCTGGTTCTGTTTCTTTTTGACCGCAGTGCATCCGGGAGCGAGCAATCTGTGAAAATACATGAGATATTCGTCAATGTCTTTGCGGCGGGGTATCTGTACTTTGAATGTATGCTGATCGGGATCATGATCGCGCATGCCATTACATCCAGACATGAGCCGGAGCCGGATAAGGATTTCCTGATCATACTCGGATGTGCAATCAGGAGGGATGGAACACCGTCTCCGCTCCTGAAAGACCGGCTCGACAGGGCAATCGCTTTTCGGAACAAGCAGCTTGCAGACACGGGAAAGGAACTTGTCTTTGTCACCTCAGGAGGGCGGGGGCCGGATGAAGTCATCTCGGAGAGCGCCGCAATGAAGCGGTATCTTCTGGAAAACGGAATACCGGAACGCAGTATCCTGGAGGAAGACCGTTCAACAAACACCTTTGAGAACATGAAATTTTCCAGGGAGAAAATTGAGGAACGGACCTCTGCTGCGAAGATCGCGTTCTCCACGACCAACTACCATGTGTTCCGGAGCGGCCTGTTTGCGCGAAGAGTGAAGATGCGGGCGGTCGGAATGGGAGCGAAGGCAAAATGGTATTTTTGGCCCAATGCGCTTGTCCGGGAATTCGTGGGACTGCTGACCGAGCACAGAGGGAAACAGGCTGCCGTGATCACCGGCCTGATCGCGGCCTATGTGCTCCTGACGCTTTGCCTGGAGTTTGCCCGCTGATGGGGGGAGCTGTCATGCTTACACGCAGGTATTTTTTTGAAAAGAGCGGGACAAAACGCGGTCTCATGGTGTATTATAGGTGAAAAGACAAACGGGCCCCTAAAAACCGCCCGGAAAACAGGAGGATAATCAATATGGGTTCTGGAACTTATGACGTACTGCACGAAAAATTGCGCAAATTGGTGTTCGAGCAAGGGCTGACTCTGGACGCTGCGGCGGAACAGCTTCAGAATGAATATGAGGCGCACGGGCCTGCAGCAACATTGGTGCAGGGGCAGGTAGCTGCGCCGACTCTGCAGCAGCAGCTTCCGAGAACGCTGAATGAGATCCTGCCGCCGATCCAGAATGCGGCGCAGACGGTGGGGAGAACTTACGAAAGGACGCTGACTCCGGAGGAGATGGAGCGGCGATACAAGTACTCCCAGCGGTGCAGGAACGTCATGATGAAGATCGTGAAAGAGAGCGTCCAGCGGGACATCGTGTTCCGGGATACGGCGACGAAGTTGTTCGGCGACAATCCCTTTGACCAGCAGCTCAAAGAAGGAGAGGTTCCGAAAAGAGTCGATCAGAAGCGCTGGATGGAGCAGCTCATGCGGCTGGAGGACTCAGACGAGGCCAGATATCACAACGAAGAGGTTGTCTCGCTGGCTATGTTGGGTGAGTGTATCGGTCTGGCTAAGTATAAGGACGAGAACGGCATCGATGCGGAGACCGGTAAGAGGAAGTTCCGTCAAGCGCGCTATAACCACTATCTCAACGACCTGCACCAGACGGAGGCAGATGCAAACAAGCACGCAGATGAGGATCTCGATAAGGGCGTGAAGCGCCTGGTGGAGATGACGTTCGAGGCGATGAACGCACAGCGCCGCACACAGGAAGAAGTCGATCAGGCTCGGGATGCCATTCTGACCGGCGCGGCAGAGAATCAGCCCGGCGGGCTGGAAGGAGCCTACCGGACGATTATGAATCCCGGAAACGCCCTGGCGTGGAATATTCGAAACGAGTACGATAATTTCGTTGACTTCGGCGAAAATATCTCTGAAGCTGAGTACGAACGGGAATACTATCCCTATCAGTTGAGCTCGGCTGCATCGCACAGTGCGGTCGTTTCACTTGTGGCCAACCCCTATTATGCTGTGCTTGACGGCGGCAAACTGGCAGATGCGTTTGTGACGTCTATCAATGCGAGACAGGGGGAAAACCGGGCGGACAGTCCCCTGGTGGACTTCGGCGGTGATGTAAACGTCGGTATCATGGCAACACAGCAGGACGCTGTGGCCAGATCTCTGGCACGGTTTGGCTTTGTGGCGAGTAATGATACGCCATTCAATAATCAGCCCAATCATATTTCCGTCTACAGCAACGGAAACCGCTCGGTGATCTTTGTGGGAAAGCCGACCAATATGGATCAAGGTCTGAATACAGAACCTAATGTGAACATCCCCGGCCAGCTGATCAACTGCAACTATGACCAATGGGTGTCGAAGCTGCAGGCGGCCAGTGTGAATAAGGACCAGTTCCTCCGCAGCTCCCCGGAATACAGAGCGATGAAGCGTGCGCTCAACGGCATGTCCGGAATCAAAATCCCCGATAACGGCGATCCGGAAAAGCTTAGAGAGCTGGAGCAGAAGCTTGAAGTACTCAAGGAAGCGACGGACGCCTACCTTGCAAGGAAGAACAGGCAGTTCGCAGAGCGCGGCGCCCCGAAGGGGTATACAGGCAAGAATCCCTATGAGAGAACGCGCTACAGCGCTGCGACAGACATCGCCACTTTCGTTGCGCAGATGAACAAGCGCATCACGCATATCCGCCAGCACCAGAGCACGGTGCCGGCAGTACTTGAAGCGGAGCAGCGCGAAGCGGAG
>CAVGIV010000030.1:0-28816 GCA_963629395.1 Paludibacteraceae bacterium
CGACTTTGCATGCAGGTCTTCTACGTTCTGAACCGTTATCTTGAGTTTACAATATTCCGAAGCTGTCTTGTGAGGCGGTGCGTGCCATAGTCCTTCTGGTTAAGCATCAGCAGCATGGTCTGACGGCATTCCGGATCATTTGAAAAATATACACCAAGCCAGCCATCCCATCCGTACTCGCCCTTGTGTCCGATGGTTACTGCCTGCGCAGGATCTGTCATCACGCGGTTGAAATTGGCGTACGTATGACCGGAGAGCCCGCGCCAACGGTCAAAGAATTCCTGTTGCTGATGATTCAGTTTCCCACCGGTCAGATAGCGAACGGTTCCCGGACGGAGAATCTGCCGGCCGTTTTCTGCGGCTCCGCCGCTTAGAAGCATGGATGTAAACAGCCTGTAATCATCCAGGGTGGAGAAAAGCCCTGCGCCGCCGGACTCAAACGCGTTTTCGCCGCCGTCGTTGCGGATGGCAAGGTGATTGCCGGTGTAAGGGATCAGCGGAGCACCCTCCTGATCGTTTTCATTCTGGTAGGCGACCACCAGGCGTTCACGTTTGCGCCCAGGCACCGAAAAGCCGGTATCCTTCATTCCAAGAGGATCAAACAGCCGTTCCTGCAGGTATTCTCCGAAGCGCATGCCGGTGGCCTTTTCGATCACAGCGCCGGCGATGTCTGCAGATACACTGTAATTCCAGCCTGTTCCCGGCTGGAAGAGCAGCGTACATTCGCCGATGCGCTCCGCGAATTCTGCTGTAGTCATTCCGTGGTCTGTTCCAAGCCGCTGGATGGCATCCTGGTAGATTGCATCGGTCTCGCGTCCGGGGCGTGTGGTGTTATCCGGATAGACCAGGCCGGATGTCATGTTCATAAGGTCACGGATCAGCATAACATGCTCGTCGTCTACAGGGCGGACATCACCGCCTTGTGTTACATAGCTTTGATGCCGGAAGGAGGGAAAATAGCGATACACCGGATCCTGCAGGTCAATGTATCCGTCCTCCACCAGCGCCATCATCGCGGCTGCGGTTACCGGCTTGGACATGGAGTAGAGCCGGTAGATGCTGTCTCTGGAAATTGGCTTTCCGGCGGCCAGATCGGCATAGCCGCTCTCAGTATAGAATTGTTCCGTTCCGTTCTGCACGAGGCAGAAGCTGCAGCCTGCAAGCTCCCGGCGCTCGAGAGCACGGTCAATGCACTTTTGAATGGCGTCTTTGATGTCTTCGTTCATTTTCAATCCCCTCTTTGCTGTCCTGAAAAACTTCTTTCATTGTATAGCACCATTTTACTCAGTTGATTATTTCTGTGGTATCAAACTCTCGGATTATTTCTTGCCATGTCTGCCGCTGACGGAATGAAGAAATGGGCAAGATGACCAAAGATGATAACATCAAATTGTAAAAATGGTCAGATTGACATAAAGGTATCATGGAACTATAGTTAAAAAACAACATGAGCAAGCGGTTGCGCACAAAACAACTTGTGCAATACATGGATCGAAGAGCTCATGTGGACCGAATGGTCGGTCATATGGCCGCAAAGGCGGCGATAACAGGAGGGTAGTTATTTATGAAGAAAAGACTTGTTTCGGCATTGATGGCTGGTGTTCTTGCATCGGCGATGCTCGCTGGCTGCGGAAGCTCCGGAAGCTCTTCGGACGCATCGGCAGATACCGCCGCTACAGAGACGGCAGAAGCGGCTGCGGAGGAGACAACGGAGGCACCTGCAGAGGAAGAGGCTGCGGAGCCGGTGGAGCTTAACTACAGCGGTGAGATTAAGGTTTGGGTTGCGGACGCAGCGGTTGATTTTACAAACGAGCAGATCAGTAAGTTTGTTGAGGCCAATGAAGGCGTAAAGGATGCAACCTTTACGGTGGAGGCTGTTGGCGAAGGCGATGCTGCTTCGAATATGATTACAGACGTAGAAGCCGGCGGCGATATTTTCGGCTTCGCACAGGATCAGATCGCACGTCTGGTTTCGGCCGGTGCACTCGAGGAGGTTGCTCCTGAGAATGTAGATGCCATAAAGTCTCAGAATGATGAGGGTGCAGTAAACGCAGCAACAGTTGGATCGGTACTGTATGCATATCCGCTGACCTCAGACAACGGCTACTTTATGTATTATGACAAGAGTGTGGTTACGGATCCCACGGATCTGGATACCATCCTTGCAGACTGCAAGTCCGCCGGCAAGAACTTCTATATGGAGATTAACTCCGGCTGGTATCAGACGGCGTTCTTCTTCGGAACCGGCTGCAACCTTTCTTATGAAACAGATGATGCAGGAAACTTCACCAGCGCAACCGTTGACTATGCTTCGGATGCAGGCGTTGTTGCTCTGAAGGAAATGATTGCCATGCAGGAGTCGGGCGCATTTGTCAATGGCTCTACGGCAGGAACAGCAACCAGCATCGGCGCAATCGTAGACGGTACATGGGATGCAACCACGCTGAAAGAGGTTCTGGGCGACAATTATGCCTGCGCAAAGCTTCCTTCCTTTAAGGGCTCTGACGGCAATACCTATCAGATGTCCGGCTTCTCCGGCTACAAGCTCCTGGGTGTAAAGCCGCAGGAGGATGAGGATAAGCTGGCTGTCTGCGACGCTCTGGCTGCATACCTTTCCGGCAGTGAGGTTCAGCTGGCCCGCTACGAGGCACTCGGCTGGGGCCCGTCCAATGTAGAGGCGCAGCAGTCGGATGCAGTGAAGGCGGATGAGGCACTGTCTGCACTGAATGAGCAGATGCTGGAGGATAAGCCGCAGGGACAGTATCCGGGTGACTACTGGACGCTGGCAACCGGCCTTGGCGATGATGTTATCTCGGGAGCGCTGACCAGCAAGAGCAGCGATGCAGACCTTCTGGCTGCACTGCAGAGCTTCCAGGATACCTGCATCTCGTATGCCGAGTAATTACCAGCATTCATCTGCACAGGCTGCGGCCCGGGGAGGGGAGATACAGCAGGACATGCGGCGGCCTGCCGGATGGATTTGGAAAGTGCAGAGATAGTAAGACGGAGCCGGCAGATTCATCTTGCCGGCTCATCTCATACCGAAAGATAAAGGCGGCAGACAGGGGGAATCGTCATGAGCAAACATACGCTGAACGGGAAACCAAAGGCTTCATCCGCAGCAGCGCTTGCGGCATTGGGAGAGGACATTCGAGAGATTGGAACGACCTTTGCGCAAGGGGATTGGAAAACCAGACTTTCTTATGTAGTCATGGGAGCGGGACCGCTTATGCGCGGACAGATCGTAAAGGGGCTGGCATTCCTGGCAGCAGAAATTCTGTTTATCCTTTATATGGTGCAGTTCGGGTGGCAGTATGTCAGCAAGATTACCACGCTGGGAACGGTGGAGACGCAGAAGGTTCGCCGCAAGACGGTTTACGGTGACAACAGCTTCCTGATTCTGCTGTTCGGAATTCTGACCATCATTCTGATCGCCATGCTCGTCGTTGTCTGGCGGATGAACGTGAAGGAAAACTTCCTGGAGGAAAAAAGGCTGAAGGAAGGAAAGCCGCTTCCCGGCAATGGGAAAACGCTCCGTTCACTCCTGGATGAGAATTTCCATATTACGCTGCTGTCGATCCCGGTGCTTGGCATCTTTGTTTTCACTGTGCTGCCGATCATTTTCATGGTCTGCGTTGCATTCACCAATTATGACAAGGAGCACCAGTCGCCGACCAACCTCTTTACCTGGGTCGGACTGGAGAATTTCAGGAATCTGTTCAGCTTCGGAACCAATGGCTTTGGCGCTACATTCCTGACCGTTCTTATCTGGACGCTGGTATGGGCCTTTTTTGCGACATTCATTGATTATTTCCTTGGACTTGCCGTAGCCATGCTGATTAACAAAAAGGGGATTCGATTTAAGAAGCTTTGGAGGACCATTCTGGTCATGACCATCGCCGTTCCGCAGTTCGTATCTCTTCTGTATATCACGAAGATGTTCGCAACCGACGGTATTGTGAACGGATTCCTGATGTCACACGGGTTCGTATCCAGTCCGGTCCCGTTCTGGACGGATCCGACGCTGGCAAAGGTTATGATCATTCTGGTGAATATCTGGATCGGTATTCCGTATCTGATGCTGATTTCCACCGGACTTTTGATGAACATTCCGGAGGATCTGTACGAGAGTGCGAAGATTGACGGCGCTAATCCGGTACAGATGTTTTTCCATATCACGCTGCCCTACATGCTGTTCGTCACAGGACCGTTCCTCCTGACGCAGTTCACCGGCAACCTGAACAACTTTAATGTGATTTACCTTCTGACACAGGGCAAGCCATTGTCCACGAGCCTTACCGGCAATGCGGGCAACACAGATCTTCTGGTTACCTGGCTTTACAAAATGACGGTTAACGATACCAACTACAAAATGGCAGCAGTCATCGGCATCATGGTATTCCTGGTGACGGAGGTGGTTTCTCTGGCTGTTTACAACATGCTGCCATCGGTAAAGGATGAGGAGGGCTTCCAGTGATGAGTGACAATCGTACGAATAAAAAGAAAACGGCCTCCATGTCCGGAAAACGCCGGAAAGGAAACATTGCAGCCTATATCGCTTTGATTCTGATCAGTATTATCTGGCTGTTCCCGTTCTTCGGGCTCGTTATGACGAGCTTCCGCTCCTATGCGACGGAGTACGGGGGGGTTGCCAGCTATGTAATACCGCAGCAGTTCTCGTTGGACAACTATAAATTCCTGATGTCCGGAGAAACCAACTACCTTCTGTGGTATCGGAATACCATTGTGATCGCATTCTTTGTGGCGATTCTGCAGACCCTGACTGTTCTGTGCGTTTCCTATGCGCTGTCCAGAATGCGTTTCACGGGCCGGAAGCTTCTCATGAGAATCTGGCTGATTCTGGGAATGTTCCCGGGATTCCTGACCATGATCTGCATGTACTTCCTGCTCAAGCAGTTCGGACTGACCCAGGCAGGAGCAATTCCGGGGTTGATTCTGGTATCGGCTGCCAGCAGCGGCATGGGCTACTACGTATGCAAAGGCTATTTTGACACCATTCCGAAGGCATTGGATGAGGCGGCGCGCATTGACGGAGCCAATCGCTTTCAGATTATGTATCAGATGATTCTGCCGCTGTCAAAGCCGATCGTTATCTATACGGCACTCACAGCCTTCATGGCACCCTGGTGCGACTATATCTTTGCATCCTATGTCGCGTTCGGACACGACAGCAGCTACAACGTTGCAGTCGGTATGACCCGCTGGGTGTGGACCAATGATTATCAGGGCTACTTTACAAGGTTCTGCGCAGGCGGCGTTCTGGTTGCCATCCCGGTTACCATTCTGTTCATGTGCCTGCAGAAGTACTATGTGGAAGGTGTAACAGGCGGTGCAGTAAAGGGATAAAACAGGCACGTGGAGGAGAAATATCCTATGCCAGCCAATTTAACCATTGATGACATTGCGGAAGCGCTCGGGGTATCCAAAACAACGGTATCCCGGGCGATTTCCGGAAAAGGGCGCATTTCAAAGGAAACCACGGAACGGGTGCGCGCCTATATTGAAGAGCATAACTATAAACCGAACGTATATGCACAGGGACTGGCCAAGCAGTGTACAAAGAATATCGGCGTAATATGGCCCAGTGATACGGAAGCGGAGACACTTCCTTTTTTTCAGAAATGTCTTTTGGGGATCAACCGGGTGACGACCGGGGAAGGCTATGACCTTCTGCTGACCATCACAAACGGAAATGAAAATGAAACAGAGGCCATCCGGCGCATAGTTGAGAATCACAAGGTGGACGGGATCATCCTGACAAGGACACTGGTGAAGGACGCAGCGGCGGACTATCTGCAGGAAACCGGTATTCCGTTCGTGAGTATCGGGAACTGCGAGGATCCGCAGCGCATCTGCGTGGACAATGAAAACGAGCTGGCATGCATCGCACTGACGAAACGCCTCCTGGATATGGGGACCGAGCGACTGGCGCTGATTGGAGGCTCCTTTGGCCATGTGATTTCCCGGACCAGACTCCGCGGATTTCAAAGGGGCTTTGAGGCGGCGGGGAAGACGCCGGATCCGAAGCTGATTTACATGGGCGTTCGACGCACACAGGAGGTTGAACAGGCAGTACTGCAGCTGATGGAGCGTGGTTCGGAGGTCATTATAGGTATGGATGACCGCATCACCGGTGAGATTCTGTCGGTGTGCCACCGGAAGGGCATCGCTGTTCCGGGGCAGCTGCGGCTGGCTTCCTTTTATGACAGTGCGCTTCTGGAGCATGCGGTTCCGGCAGTGACAGCTGTTCAGTTTGATGATGCGGCGCTGGGAGCCGTTGCGGCGCAGACACTTTTGGCGCTTTTGCGCGGAGAGGTGGTCGAAAGCCAGTATCTGAGCAATTACAGGATCCAGCTGAGAGAGACCGTGTACTAAGGGAGAGAAAAGAGTGAGCACAATACTGACGAGCAAATCTGTTTTGGGATACACACCGCAGCATCTGACATTGGATGGGAAGCCATGGTTTCCGATGATGGGGGAGATTCATTACAGCCGCGTGGAAGCCTCCGACTGGGAGGAGGAGCTCTACAAGATGAAGGCCGGCGGCATTGATCTGGTGTCCGCATACACCATCTGGATTCATCATGAGGAAATTGAAAACGAGTGGGATTTCACCGGGAATCGAAACCTTCGGAGGTTTCTGGAGACGGTGAAGGCCTGCGGAATGCACTGCGTCCTGCGCATCGGGCCGTGGGCACACGGCGAGGTTCGAAACGGCGGATTCCCTGACTGGCTCATGGAGAAGGAAAAAAATCACCTCCTGACGACCAGAACAAACGATCCGGCCTATCTGGAAGAGGTACGCAGGTTCTACGAACAGATCGCAGGACAGGCCAGGGGACTCCTTCTGTCAGACGATGGTCCGATTGCCATGATTCAGATTGAAAATGAATACGGACATGTCGGCGGACGCACCGGAGAAGAGGGCGAGGAGCATATGCGCACGCTGCGCACACTGGCGGAAGAGGCCGGACTGACCAGCCAGATTTACACAGCAACCGGCTGGGGCGGAGCGGTTACCGGAGGGATGCTGCCGGTGATGGGAGGCTACTGCGAGGCTCCGTGGGATCAGCGGCTTACGGAGATTGAGCCCTCCGGCAATTACCTGTTCACCAGAGAACGCAACGATCACAACATTGGCTCGGATCACGGACTCGGTGTCGGCATTACATTCGACATGAATCGCTTCCCGTACCTTACAGCAGAGCTGGGAGGCGGCCTTCAGGTGACGAGCCATCGCCGCCCGGTGGCCACCGGGAAGGATACGGAGGCTATGACGATGGTGAAGCTGGGAAGCGGCTGCAACCTTCTTGGCTACTACATGTACCACGGCGGCACGAATCCGGAGGGGAAGCGCACCACCCTGCAGGAATCAAGAGAGACGGGATATCCCAACGATCTGCCGGTGAAGTCCTATGATTTCAATGCACCCATTCGGGAGTACGGACAGCTGGGAGATTCCTATCGCAGAATCCGCAGGTTAGCACTTTTCGTCCATGATTTTGGCGCCGATCTGACCGAAATGGATTATATCCCGCAGCCGGACAATCCGGAGAAGGTGGACGATTTTGAGACGCTTCGCACGGCGGTCCGCTGCAACCGGAAGACGGGACAGGGCTACTATTTTGTCAACAATTACGTGCGGCATTATCAGACCAAAACCTTTGAGGAGGCGGAGCTGTGCGCATATGACGAGGATGAGCACACGGTTCTTGCAGATTACGGGAAGCAGGATGTGCCGGCGGGGAGCTACTATTTTTACCCGTTTCGGATGCTGATCGGAGAAACGGCCGTTCTGGAGCAGGCACATGCGGTGCCGCTATGCTGCCTTCGGGATACAGACGGGAAACCGGATACCTACGTGTTTTATACAAAGGACGATGTTCCTGCGAACTACAGAATCCGAGGAGAACTGGGCAGCTGCAGAATTCTGACGCTGCGGGAGGAGGATGCGCTGCGGGCGCAGAAGCTGATCCTGGGCGGCAGGGAAGTGCTGGTCATCAGTGATACGGACTTCTATCAATCGCAGGAGGATGTCAGGAAGGGGACGATGCACGGCCTCTTTCGCGGGAAAACAGCGGTAAGGCCTTCGTTTCAATGCTATCCGCTGCTGCCAAAGCCCCTGGAAGGATGGGAGGTATGCCTTCGTGAAGGCGAGATGGCGGCACCGGAAGCGGTACAGCTGCAAAGCCGGCAGACGGGGACCGTGGGAAACGCATTTCCCGGCATGGAAGCTTTTGTGTGGTATGAGTGCAGAAACGAGCTGCAAAGCGATCTGCGCTGCAGCATGGAAGGCGAGAACAGACGCTCTGATGGACAGGAGCTTACGCTCTCTATATGCGCAGAGGGAATTGCAGATGAGCTGGGAGAGGCGCTTTTGTGCATTGACTACGAAGGCGAATCCGCACAGCTGTATGCGGACGGCAGGCTGATTGCCGATAATTTCTATACAGGTCAGGTCTGGGAGGTCGGACTGAAGCATTTTGCAAAAAACGGAAGTATCTGCCTGACGGCAGTGATTCATCCGCTGCAGGAAAACGCACCGATTTATATCGAAAAGCATCCGCAAATGGAAAATCATGTGGCCTGCCGTGTCAATGCGGTGACCGCGGAAGCGATTTTCCGAATTTCTGAGGATTAATAAAACTTAAACAATAAAACTGTATGGATATTCGGACTTTACTGTGCCACAATGAGGCTGTGCAGCAGTGCTGAAGCATTCAGAGCAAAAACGGCAGTAAAACAAGTACTTACGCATGGGACAGGGGGTCAGAAAATGAATGAATTAAATAAAGCAAAATACAAATACGGCACCACAGAAAACCGTGCCTTTTTAAAACAGGAGTGCGAGGAGCTTCTTCGGTTTGGACGATCCTTTGCATCGCCGGAGGGCGGCGCTTACTGGCTTGGGGATGACGGAACACCGTGGAAGCAGCGAAACCGTGAAACCTGGATCACCTGCCGTATGACACATGTATACAGCCTGGGAGCTATGCTGGGATACCCGGGAAGTGAGGAGCTGGTGGATGCCGGGCTGCGGGGACTTACGGGTGAGCTGCAGGACAAGGAGCATGACGGATGGTATGCGGCTGTGACGGCCGCGGGGGAGAAGCTTGGCCCCAAGCAGTGCTATGCACATGCCTTTGTCATTCTGGCGGCATCCAGCGCTTTACTGGCTGGAAGACCTGGTGCGGGGGAACTTTTGGAGCATGCAAAGGCGGTGTATGACAGGTACTTCTGGAATGAACAGGAGGGGCTCTCTGCCGACACCTGGAATACAGAATTCACAGAGCTTGATTCGTACCGCGGCGTCAATGCCAACATGCACACGGTGGAGGCATTTCTGGCTGTGGCGGATGCAGAGGGTAATGAAGCCTATCGCGAGCGGGCAGGACGCATCATCGGGCATGTGATTGAATGGGCGAAGGCCAACAGCTGGCGCATTCCGGAGCATTTTGAAAGTGATTGGGCTCCGGATCTGGAGTGCAATAAGGATAAGCCGGATGACCCGTTTAAGCCCTACGGTGCGACGCCGGGACATGGCATTGAATGGGCAAGACTGATCACGCAGTGGACACTTTCAACCTGGAAGAATGCTCCGGATGGACTTCCGAAGGAGGCACAGTCTTGCATAGATGCCGCTGAGGCACTGTTCCTTCGTGCGGTGGAGGATGGCTGGAATACGGACGGAGCCCGGGGAATCGTCTATACAACGGACTGGGAGGGGCAGCCGGTTGTGCATGACCGGATGCACTGGACGCTGGCAGAAGCCATCAATACCGCGGCAGTCTTGTACCGGGTAACAGGAAAGGAAATCTACAATGGTTACTACAGCCAGTTCCTGGAGTACCTGGACGAGGTTGTAAAGGATCATACGAATGGCTCCTGGTTCCACCAGCTGGACCGGAATAATCAGCTTCTGGGCACGGTCTGGCCGGGGAAGTCGGACCTGTATCATGCATTGCAGTCCATGCTGATTCCGTATTATCCGGCAGAGCTCTCCATCGCGGCAGCCGTGAAGAAGGGCACCGGGCAAGAATAGGGGCACAGGATATACTGTTACCTGACTTTTGAATAGGAACGATACCAGGATCAAACGATCTGAAATCCGGTAGAATCGGAGCAAAGACCGGTTGATCCTGGTATTTTGTTGTGTGGCGGGATATAGAAGTATTATGTGCCACTTAGCATATTGAAAATATATTGCTACACTTTAAAAGATTCACACAATTAGCCGTGGAAAAGCTATTTGTCAAGAATCGGGGAGGATCTGCAGCCCATTTGTATAATGGCACAGCAGAAAAAAGGAAAAGCGAGGTAAGAGGCGATGAGCGTTGGGAGAATGCTCGCTGAGCTTCTTGGGCAGGCTGACGTATCCAAAAATACGATCATTCGAAAGACCGGGATTGATCGATCGACGTTCTACCAGATTCTGCGGGGAACGCGTGTAGCAACGGAGGAGCAGCTGCAAAAGATCTGTTATTTTATTCATGCGGATGAGGACTATTATACGCAGCTGATCGATTGCTATGAGCAGGAGCGCGCAGGGGATAAGGCAGAGCAAAGAATGTGTGTCCGGACATTTATTGAGGCGCTCTCTAAAGACGACTGCGAGCCTGATGAGAAGGCGGAGGAGATCTTTTCGAGGTTTGTGCGCAGGGAGAAGGAAGCCGGCAACGCGAAGTTTGACATGTTTCTCCCGTCGAACAGTGTGTGTACAACCAAACTGTACCGGGCAATAAAGGAGCAGCTTATCGCAAAGGGAGAAGCGGAGCTGCACCAGATTATTGCGGAGGACGACGGCAAGGCAGAAACCGTGGAGGAGAGCTTTCGGAGACTTGGCGAGTGGATTACATACCTTCGCAGCCAGAGGGCAAAATTCCATGCGTATCGTATGCCGGTTTCGATGGCCGGGCTAAGGACCAATGCGTTTCCGTTTTATATTGTGGGAGAGAAGACACTGATTGTCGTCAGCTTTGATGAGAAGAAGATGGTGGTCAGCACAAATCCGTCTGTGGTGAAGGCATATCGGGAGAATTTTAAGGATGTGCTGAAGGAAGCTATGGAGGTGGCGAGTACAGAGACGAACACAGAAAGTGTACGGGATTTTCTGCTGCAGCTGTGGCAGAACGCGGGGGAGGATAAGGTCTATCTTCTTACGCCGAAGCCGCGCATGTGGCTGTATGCAGATGATGAGCTGATTTCACGGTACATGGAGGACCCGTTTTATGTGCAGTATGGTCAGGCGTATCGCAGCCTGAATCTTCAGGAATTCACGCTGCAGTCGGGGGTTGATTCATTCTGCAGGGACGGCTTAACGGTTGCATCGGGCGAAGAGATCAGGCTCGCGGAACCGGATATGAGCTTCATACGGAATATGATCGATAGCTGCAGAGACTCTAAGCTGCTGATACTGGATGAGGATCGGATTCATCTGTCGCAGGACTGGAGACTGTTCCTGGTTGGGACGCGGGCCGCTGTTTTTGTTCCCTATGCTACGAATGGGTATATGATCTGCATCACCAGCAGCAGTGTGGTTGAACCTATGGCAGAGTGGTTCTCCAGCCGCACCAGCACATTGAACAACGACATAATCTGGAAGAAAAAACCTACCTGGGGGGGGGTACAGCTCAACGGCAAAATGATGTTTTTATTGACTAATTCGGCATCTGGATGCGACAATCACTTCTCAATGAGGGAGTAGCAAGCACACAGCTGCAGTAAGTCAACATACTGATTTCGTAAGACCGCGTCCTGAGAATGGACTGCTGGAATGGGAATCTGGCTTACTTTAATATGCGAGACTCATGTATATCTGTTGGTACGGCTATGCATGGGCGAGTGAATAATCCGGGAGGCATGGCCGCAGAGGCTGTGCCTCCTTTTGTGTTCCTAGTACATCGAAGTTTTCCGAAGGAAAATGGAGATGAGAGCAAAACACTTACGTATTTCCCAGGGCCAGCCATTCTGCAAACGTTGTACAAGAAAGGAGCAGACATGGATTTTATTTTTATTACGAACAGCATTGCGCTTGGTGTTGGACTTGCAATGGATGCGTTTTCTGTCTCCATCGCAAACGGGCTGAACGAGCCGGAGATGTCCAGGAGAAAGATGTGCGGCATCGCAGGAACCTATGCCGGCTATCAGTTTGCCATGCCGATGATCGGTTGGTTTTGCGTGCATACCATTGCAGAACAGTTTGAGGCCTTTCGCAAATTCATTCCGTGGATTGCACTGGCACTGCTGGCCTGGATCGGCGGCAAAATGCTGATCGAGGGCATCCGGAATAATAAAGAAGCCGCAGCCGGCAAGAACACAGAGGAGAAAAACGGCCGCGCAGAGAAGGCGGCCTGTCCGGACGCGTGTGCATGCGACGGGGAGAGCTCTGATTTCCGAAAAAAGGACGCGGTAAGGGAAGGGGCCTGTCTTGGCTTTGGCACACTGATGCTGCAGGGAATCGCAACGTCAATCGATGCCTTATCGGTGGGCTTTACCATTGCCGATTATGGGACAGTCATGGCAGTAACCTGCTCCCTTCTGGTGGCAGTAACGACATTTATCATCTGCATGAGCGGCCTATTGTTCGGAAAGCGCTTCGGAGAGCGGCTTGCTGACAAGGCAACGATCCTGGGCGGAGTGATTCTCATTGCAATCGGAGTGGAAATCTTTGTAAAGGGAGTCCTGTAAGCAAAAGGGCGCGGGAGCGCAAAGCGCAGGGCAATCGGGGGCATGGGGAGAACTTTTGACCTCAACAGCCCCCAACATCCTATATATACGGTATACTACTAAGGGCACGCTGATTTCATCAGCGTGTCCTTAAAACGATAGTAATCAAAAAGGAAAGCCGCGCATAGGAAGGGAACGATGAAGATTGTACTGCAGGATATAACCAAGAAATTTCCGGATCGCAATCATAAGAAGAAAGAAATAACCGCTGTGGACCATTTCAGCTTCGAAATTCCGGATGGAGAGCTTGTGAGTCTTCTGGGACCGTCCGGCTGCGGCAAGAGCACGACGCTGAACATGATCTGCGGCCTGGAGACGCCGACGGAGGGGCGGATTTTCTTTGGCGAGGAGGATGTAACAGAGCTTCCGCCGGAAAACCGGGGCGTTGGCATGGTTTTCCAAAGCTATGCACTGTATCCGCATCTGACCGTGCGGAATAATATTTTATTCCCGCTGCAGAATCTGACCGGCAGGGATCGGCTTTCTAAGGAGGAAATGAACCGGCGCGTGGAGGATGCCGCAAGACTCGTTCAGATTACGGATTACCTCGAACGCAAGCCCCGGGAGCTCTCCGGCGGACAGCAGCAGCGTGTCGCCATTGCAAGAGCACTGGTGAAGCGTCCGAAGGTACTGCTTTTGGATGAGCCGCTTTCAAATCTGGATGCAAGACTGCGAATCCAGACGCGGGCAGAGATTCGGAGAATCCAGCAGGAAACTGGAATCACGACCGTTTTTGTTACCCACGACCAGGAAGAGGCCATGAGCATCTCAGACCGTATGGTAGTGATGAAGGATGGCATTCTTCAGCAGATTGGAAAACCGCAGGAAATCTATGATGCACCGGCCAATCTGTTTGTGGCCCGGTTCCTTGGAAATCCGCCCATCAATCTGCTGCGGGGGTCCCTGCAGGGGAACCGCGTAATGCTGGATGGGATGGAGATAATGACGATTCCTGCCTCAACATGCAGTGAGGAGACATCGCACAGCATTACTATTGGAATCCGCCCGGAGGGACTTGTTCCTGCGCAAAACGGCCCGATTTGCTGCAGCCTTCGCTCTGTGGAGGTCATGGGACGGGATACCAGTGTGGTTGCAGGGCACGCGGCAGCGGAAGGAGGCTTTCTTCGCGCAATTGTTTCCGGTGAGGATGCCTTACAGACAGCGGGCGGCGCAGTGCGCTTTGCTGTGAAGCCGAAGAAGGTGTTCCTGTTCGATGAGGAAACAGGAAATATTATCGGCAGCGGGGAGGAAGCAAAATGAAAAAAAGCTGGAAGCCCTGGCTGTATTTGCTGCCGTCCCTGCTGTTCCTGATTCTGTTCATGGTGTATCCACTCTTCGATGTTATCGTGTACTCTCTTGAGGAGGGATACAATTCCGCTTCCCAGACCTATTGGGGCGTGGGACTTTATAATTTCTCCTATGTACTGCGCGACCCTTATTTTCTGCAGGCGCTGCGCAATACCTTTCTTATTGTCATAGTGACGGTTCCGGTATCCACGGGACTGGCACTTCTGATTTCGCTTGGACTGAATTCCATTCCCAAATGGAAGGATCTGTTCCAGACGATCTTTTTCCTTCCCTATGTGACCAATACACTGGCTGTCGGCCTTGTTTTTATGATCCTGTTCAAAAAAACGCCGTATTCCGACGGCTTCATCAATCTCCTGATCCGCGCATTCGGCGGGAACAGTATTGATTTTATTGAGGGTCCGTACTGGGCAAAGCTTCTGGTGATGTGCATCTATACAGTGTGGATTGTTCTGCCCTTTAAGATCCTGATACTTACCAGTGCGCTGGCCAGTGTGAATCCGGACTACTACAAGGCTGCGAAGGTGGATGGCACGCGGAGCTTCCGTATTTTTTACAAAATAACGCTGCCGATGATCGCACCAATGATTTCGTACCTGGTCATTACCGGCTTCATCGGAGCCTTTAAGGCCTACAGCGACGAAGTGGCGATCTTCGGAACGAACCTGAATGCGGCGGGTATGAACACGATCGTAGGCTACGTGTATGACATGCTTTACGGCGAAAGCGGGGGATATCCGTCCTATGCATCCGCAGCAGCGCTGCTGCTGTTCGCCATTGTCTTCACCATCACGGTGATCAATCTGATGGTGTCCGGTTCGGCCGGAGAGAAGCAAAAGTAGCAGGAGGAAAGAAAGCAGCATGAGCGATTATGAGCAAATAAAGCAGCGCGCCCGGCAAAAGACGCGCCTTAGAAGAGGAATTACCTATGCGCTGCTGATACTGTGGGCAGTGATTGTCCTGTTCCCTTTCTACTGGATGATCCTTACGTCTGTGAAAAGCTACGGCTCCTATAATGCGGAGTACATTCCGAAGCTCTATACCACCAGCCCGACACTGCAGAACTATGCGGATGCCTTTACACAGGTGCCGCTGGCACGGTATTTTGCCAACACCATTTTGTTCACAGCGGCGACAACGGCACTGATGCTGGTTGTGACCGTGCTGTCTGCCTATGCCTTTGCCAGACTCTCCTTTAAGGGAAAGAACCTGGTGTTCACGCTGTATCTGTCGCTGATGATGATCCCGAATGAGCTGGTCATTATTACCAACTATGTCACCATCACGGACTGGAATCTGCGCAACTCCTATCTTGGTTTGATTCTGCCGAGCGTGACATCGGTCTTCTACATCTATTTGCTGAAGGAGAACTTCGAGCAGATTCCGGAAGAGCTGTACAAAGCAGCCAAGGTGGATGGGACCTCTGATTTCCGATATCTTTGGAAGGTGATGATTCCCATCTGTCAGCCCACCATTGTAACGATTACGATTCTGAAGGTCATTGAGTGCTGGAATTCTTACGTCTGGCCGAGACTGATCACGGATGATGCCAGCTACTATCTGGTCTCCAACGGCATTCAGGAGCTGCGGGAAAACGGCTTCGGTCGGGAGAACATTCCGGCAATGATGGCGGCGGTGGTAGCTATTTCGGCACCTCTGGTCGTGTTGTTCCTTATTTTCCATAAAAAGATCATGGCCGGCGTATCCCAGGGAGGCACCAAGGGATGAACAAAGAAATCAGCACAGAAAATTGGAGAAAAACGCGCAGGAAGCATTGCGCGGCGGTGAGAAAACGGCGCCTTTTGCCGGCGCTCCTGGCAGGAGTGTTGACGATGTCTACTGTTTCCCTTACAGGGTGCCACGGCTTGCAGGGGAAGGCGGCATTTACTGTGCCGGAGACCTTCGACGAGACGGAGCAGTACGAAATATCCTTCTGGGCCAAAAACGACACCAACAAGAACCAGACAGCGGTGTACCAGAAGGCCATTGAGGATTTTGAAGCGCTGTACCCGAACATTACGGTCAATCTGAAGCTGTATACGGATTACACGAAAATCTACAACGACGTCATTACGAACATATCGACGGATACAACGCCGAATGTCTGCATTACGTATCCGGATCACATTGCAACCTACATGACAGGGGCCAATGAGGTCGCCTGCCTGGATGACCTTTTTGATGACCCCAGATACGGCTTTGGAGGAAGTGAGCTTCGATACGACGGGCCGACAAGGGACGAGATGATTCCGCAGTTTCTGGAGGAGTGCGAGATTCAGGACGGCCACTACGCGATCCCGTTCATGCGCTCGACAGAGGCGGTGTATGTCAATGAAGACATGGTGAAGGCACTTGGCTATGAGGTTCCGGATGTGATCACGTGGGATTTCATGTTCGAGGTGGCGGAAAAGGCCATGGAAAAGAATGCAGACGGAACCTATAAAATCAATGGTCAGAACGTATTGATCCCGATCATATATAAATCCACAGACAATATGATGATTCAGTGGCTTACGCAGAAGGGCGGGAGCTACGTGTCAGAGGACGGAGAGATTACGCTGTTCGATGAGGATACGACAGAAATTCTGGAAACCGTGGCAGAGCATGCGGCTACCGGTGCCTTTTCCACCTTCAAAATATCGAGCTATCCGGCCAATTTTCTGAACGCAGGACAGTGCATCTTTGCCATTGATTCGACGGCCGGTGCTACCTGGATGGGAACCGATGCGCCCTTGTCAGACATCAGTGAGGATGCGCTGCAGCAGTTCACAACGAAGGTCTGCATGGTTCCGCAGGTGGACCCGGAGAACCCGAAGATGATCTCCCAGGGACCGTCCATATGTATCTTTAACAAGTCCGATTCACAGGAGGTGCTGGCCTCCTGGCTGTTCGCACAGTACCTTCTGACCAATGAGGTACAGCTTGGATATTCGCAGACGGAAGGCTATGTGCCGGTTACATCAAAGGCACAAGGCAGTGCGGAGTATCAGGAGTATCTTTCAAGACGCGGAGAGGACGATGCACATTATTCTGTTAAGATCGATGCGGTCAGGCTCCTTCTGGATAATGTGGATTCGACCTTTACGGCACCGGTTTTCAACGGCTCTGCATCCCTCCGGCTGGCGTCAGGGGCGCTGATCGAGTCTGTGACCAAATCGGTCCGCAGGCATCAGACGGTGGATGATGCCTACATTGCGTCGCTGTATGAGGACACCGCGAGTATGTACAAGCTGGATCAGATTACGGCTTCCGGAACCGGCGGGCAGCAGGAGCTGGGACCGCTGCCTGCCGGTGCGAAGGCGCTTTTGGGGACGCTGGCGGCGGCCTGGATCGGAATTGCTGCAGCGGCCTTGGTGCGAAGGAGACAGAAAAAGTCTTTTACTTTGTGAAAAAAGGTGGTATAAGAACCTTTGGAACTGCACCGGAAAGTAGCCGGCGTGCGGGACCCGGGGTGACGCGTCTTCTGCGCTGCTGTGTGGCGCTCCGAATAGCAAAAGCGGCGCGGAAAAGAGGAATCTATTATGAAGAAGAAACTGGCAACCGTACTGGCAGCTGCAATGGCTGTTACACTCGCAGGCTGCGGAGCATCGTCCTCCGATACTGCTGCAAGCGAGGCTGTTACAGAGGCAGCAGCTGAGAGCACAGAGGCCGCAGAGGAGGCATCCACGGAGGCTGCTGAGGAGAGCACCGAAGCCGCAGAGGATACTGCTGCAGATGAGAAGTCCGAGGGTGTTATGACCTATGAGGAGTATCTGGCTGCGGATGTTGATTCCGAGGTTACAATCGAGACCTACATCCAGGCCAAGCAGGGCTGGTGGGAGAACGAAGGCGTCGGCGTTGCTACGTTCTACACACAGGATCAGGACGGCGGTTATTTCCTGTACAATCTTCCGTGCTCGGAGGAGGATTACAATGATGTGCTGACCGTTGGCACGAAGATTAAGGTCACCGGTTACAAGGCGGAGTGGTCCGGAGAGGTTGAGATTATAGACGGAACCTACGAGGTTGAGGACGGAACCTATGTGGCAGAGCCGGCTGATGTGACGGACAAGCTGGGCACAGACGATCTGGAAGCATACATGAACCAGGCGGTTTCCATGAAGGGCCTGACTGTGGCAGCCAGCACGGATGCCAGCGGCAACGAGGCAGCGTATCTGTACAACTATGACGGCTCCGGCACGCAGGGAGATGACCTGTACTTCAACGTGACTGCAGGTGATGCTACCTATACCTTTACTGTTGAGTCGTACCTGTGCGACAAGGACAGCGATGTGTACAAGGCAGTAGAAGGACTGAATGTTGGTGATACCATCGACGTTGAGGGCTTCCTGTACTGGTATGAGGGTGCACAGCCGCACGTGACATCGGTTACGGTTGAGTAAAGCGGGATAAAACTTTACGGTGTCTTCGTTATAACAGATGAAAGGAGCATAGACATGAGTTTTCAGACAGTAATTTCATCCGACAATGCACCGAAGGCAATCGGACCGTATTCACCGGCCCTTTGCGTCAACGGCCTCGTGCTGATTTCCGGGCAGATTCCGGTAAATCCGGCAACCGGTGAGATTGAGGCACAGGATATCGAGGGGCAGACGCACCAGAGCCTGAAGAACATTGCTGCGCTGCTGAAGGAGGCAGAGCTTGACTTTAGCAACGTCATCAAGACGACCGTGTTCCTTGCAGACATGAGCGATTTTGCAGCAATGAACAAGGTGTATGCCGAGTACTTCAAGGAGCCGTATCCGACGAGATCCTGCGTGCAGGTCGGTGCGCTTCCCAAGGGAGCGAAGGTTGAGATCGAGGTAATGTGCACCAGAGGCACACTTCCTTATGAACAGGAGACCTGCGGCTGCCAGAGATAGTTCGGCGCTGAACAGATACAAAAGAGCCATTCCCGTGATGCGGGGATGGCTCTTTTTCGTAGGTGTGAGAACGCCGCATGGGCAAAAGGAAAGCTGCGCAGCGGCGGTTTTGCGAAGGGACTCGGAATAGGGTAGCGTGAGGAATAGCTATGTGTTCTCAGTCCGCCTCCCGCAGCCGATATCCGACGCCGGCCTCTGTGAAAATATATTCCGGCTCGGCCGGGTTCTTCTCAATTTTACGGCGAATATTCGCCATGTTGACACGGAGAATTTTGTTGTCGGACTTCATATTGGGACCCCAGATCTCCTGCATGATGGAATCGTAGGTAATGACGCGGCCGGCATACTTGGCCAATATGGTGACTATGCGGTATTCGTTCTGCGTTAAATGCACATCCTCGCCGCCGACGAGAACCCTATGCTTGGAGAAATCAATGCATAGATCACCGCTTTTAAACAGCTCGCTTCCGGAAAGTGCGCCTTGCCCCACGGTGTGCGCGTGCCGGAGGGCGGTACGGATTCTGGCCAGGAGCTCGGATGTACCGAAAGGCTTGGTGATATAGTCGTCAGCACCGAGGTCGAAGGCCTGGACCTTATCCGTTTCGTGGTCTCTGGCCGATACGATCAGAATGGGCATGGTGGACCAGCTGCGGATCTGGCGAATAATATCCACGCCGTCCATGTCCGGCAGGCCAAGGTCCAGAATCAGAAGATCCGGACACTGAGAGGCGGCAATGCTGAGAGCCTCGGCTCCTGTTCTGGCAATAAAGACCTCGTAATTGTTGGCGCGCAGAACGGCCTTCATAAGATTAATGATGCTGTTGTCATCCTCAATGATCAGAATGCTGTCACGAATCTGCATAAGCTGCCTCCGATGTAGTTACCATAACTCGAATGATGGCTTTAAAAATCGATGTACTAACATACGTCAGTCGATGCTCCCATAATCCTCCGCCGCCAGCGGCAGAGAAAACCATACCCTGGCACCGCCCTGTGGAAGGTTATCGGCACTCATGGTGCCGTCGTGCGCCCGCACAATAGACATACAGACAGAAAGCCCGATCTGCATGTGATGCGAGGAATCCGTATCCTTATAGTGAAGCGAAAGTGTTCCGTCGAACATATGCGGGAGCGTCTGCGGTGATATCCCGACACCGTCATCCTCTACGGAGAATACGGCGCTGCGCCCCTCCCGGCTGACTCTTATCACGATCTGAGTGGTTTTCTCTCCATGCATAACCGAGTTGTCCATGAGATTCTGCAGAACCTGCTCGATCAGAATGGGATCCATCGGAACGATCAGAACCTCATCCGGGATGCGTACGGCCACAGCAATGCCAGGACTGTGCTTCTTGAATTTCTGGACGGCACTGCTGACAATTTCCTCTGCCAGCTCTTCGGATTTGGAGATTTTGGCATCGCCGCTCATTCTGGTAATGGAGAGAATATTTTCAACGATACGATTCAGCCACTGCGCTTCCGTGCGGATATCACCGGTAAGCGTCTTTTTCTGATCATCATCCAGAGAATCGTAGTTGTCCAGGATGGCAGACGCGGACCCGACAATGGAGGTGAGCGGTGTTCGGATGTCGTGCGAAACCGAGCGAAGGAGATTGGCTCGCATTTGTTCCCGCTCCATATGAAGCCGCATTTGCTCCTGCTGCTTGATCTGCGTGGTAAGGGCACTGACGATCACAGCTACAGTCAGCATAACGGCAAAGGTCAGAGGATAACCGGTGATTGTGAAATCAAGCTGCAGATACGGGTAGGTAAAAATACAGTTCACGCCGATCACGGCAACAAAAGAGGCAACAATCCCATACCAGTAGCCATCAGTGAAGCGGGAGATAATGACAACCGCCAGAACGAAAATCAGCGGGACATGCGAATCAGTAGATACGAACAGACGAAACACCGCGCAGATTGCACTGGTCAGGGCCAGCACAAGCGCGGTGAAAAAAAGATTGCGGAGCACAGCGCGTGCCTTGGATGATGCGTTGGCACCGGACCTTGCCGGTGTATGCAAATGTTCAGAGGTCATATCGAAGCTTCCTCCTGTTGTTCCGGGAAAGAGACAAGGCGCGAGAGCTTCTAAATCAGCTGAACATGTACGATGGATCAGAAGATCGGCTCTCCGGTTTTGGCCTTGTGCATAATCTTCCATACAAAGTAAACAGGAAGACCAATGACAACATACATGGTTGCGGCTACACCCAGAACGGTTTCCAGAATAATCATCAACAGAATAAGAAGATTCATCGTGCAATTCCCTCCATAAAAAGTAATATCGAGAGAATAACACTGTGAATTTGGCATCGCTACGATTATACCAGAGGCTTAACGGGGACTTGGCGACGGCACAGCTTTTCTTAGCGAAACCGTAGCGGCGGAGCGGCGTCTGAAGGCCGGTACCGGCTGCGGGTGTTACAATTCTGACAAGATTTCGCGAAAGTGCGAGACGTTTTATGAAAAATGACTAAAATAATTCTAAAAAATTGGAAACCAGTTTTCAAAAAGCGTGCTATTATGTATGAGATTTCTATATGACTTACGAAGGATAGACGATTTGATATGAGTATAGCTAAGCCGCTGAGCCAGGTCGTTCTGGATCCGGAAGAGATCAAGGCGGATCGCAAAAGGGCTCGCCGATACGATCAGTGCGGACTGGGCGAGAAGGCAATCTATATGGGGAGCACGATGCACCCGCGGAGATTCTACATTCCGTATTCGCAGGTGACCAACGTCTTCAAACGGGTTGGGATGAGCAGTCCGGATGGAAAGGGCTTCCTGGCACCGGTCCTGTTCATTGTGGTTCGCTACGATGAAGGGAAAGAGCAGACCTGCTCCTTCCGGTATCTCCAGGATGCGGACAAGATGCTGGATGATCTGGAGAAGAACCATCCGGAAATCAGTATTCTGTCTCCGGAGGGAATCCGCCGGCAGAAGGAACGCGAGGAGACAGAGGCGAGGGCGCTGTCCAATGATCTTTCGGACACTGCACGGCACAGCCGCAAGGTTCTCGAGGATGCCCGGTGGGAGGTGCACAAGCGTCCCGCAGTCTATGAGCAGCTGGCCGGCATGGCTAAGCTCAAACGGCATGCGGACCTGATGAAGCCGTGGATTCGCTATGTGGCGCTTGGAATGCTCGTCGGCGGAGCGGTGACAGCACTGGCCGGCATTGCGGTGATGGCAGGCGGCAATAAGAACGTAGGTGCCGTGGTTTCGCTGGTCGGCGTTATGCTTGTTTTCCTGGCGATCAACAGTAAGGGGCTTCCGAGCAAGCTGACGAACAAGAAGCTGCGCGATAAAGAATACGAGGCGTCCGTGGAGGCGATGAAGCGCTCACTGAAGCATTTGAGCGCATTCCCGATTCCGTACTGTTACGCACATCCGTATACCTTTGACCGAATGATCCGCATTCTGCAGGAGCAGAGGGCAGAGACGGTTGAGGATGCGCTGTCGGTGCTGAAGGCAGATCTGAAGGCGATGGATTCGTCGGTGGTTCTGTCCAAAGACGACTACCGCCAGGTGGTCGCCATTAAACCCTTGTTTACTGTACAGGACTACAGATAAGGCCAATGTCTGCAGATCCTGTTGGTAATACTTTTTATGTGTGATTTGGTCGCAGGTACCCAAACAGTTTGTGACCAAGAAGGAGGAGATATGGCAACATTTTTAATTGGCCTCGTGATTCTTATCGGCGGCGGACTGCTGTACGGCAAGCTTTGCGAGAATGTCTTCGGACCGGATGACCGCGAGACACCTGCTTATGCCAAGCAGGACGGCGTGGACTATGTCCCGATGAAGACATGGAAGAACAGCTTGATCAACCTGCTGAACATCGCAGGAACCGGCCCGATTCTCGGACCCATTCAGGGTATCCTGTTCGGACCTATTGCATTCCTTGCAATCCCGATCGGCAACATCATCGGCGGTTCCATGCATGACTATTTCAGCGGCATGATCTGCACACGTGACGGCGGCACACAGATGCCTGATTTCGTAAAGAACTACACCAACAAGGTTGTGTATGTTCTGTATGACATCTTCATCTGCATCCTGCTGCTCCTGGTCGGCGCAGTATTCATCTACACTCCCGGTGATATCGCAGCCACACAGGTATTCGGCTTCGGCGGCACACCGCAGGAGGCGTCCACATGGATTATCTACACGGTTATCTTTGTGTACTACCTGATCGCTACAGTATTCCCGATCGATAAGATCATCGGACGCGTATATCCGATCTTCGGTCTGATCCTGGTATTCTCTGCACTCGGCATTTTCATTGCCATCTTTGCAAAGGGATATCCGCTGATCAACCTTTGGGACAACTGGAACACCGTTGGTGTATTCGCAGCAGACGGCGGCTTTGATTTCGGCGGCTACTTTGGCTCCAGCCCGTTTGCAGCAGACGGCAATCACTTCCTGCCGATCTTCTTTGTAACAGTAGCCTG
Source organism: Paludibacteraceae bacterium (assembly GCA_963629395.1). Taxonomy (GTDB): domain Bacteria; phylum Bacillota; class Clostridia; order Lachnospirales; family Lachnospiraceae; genus CAG-791. Next base: position 23,372 of record CAVGIV010000030.1, read on the forward strand.
CGGTATCCTTTCCGGCTTCCACAGCACACAGACCGCTCTGGTTTCCCGTACCATGGAATCCGAGAAGAACGGCCGCATGACATTCTACAACATGATGGTTGTAGAGGGCTTCATTGCAATGTGCTGGGCAGCAGGAACAATGGCTATGATCAACATGGGTGCAACCGCTGGCGGCGTTACCATGGTTGACGGTGCCTTCAACGTTCTGAAGGATGGCGAGCTTACGGCCGTTTCTGCAACCTCCGTTGTCGGCGTTCTGTGCAAGAACGCACTGGGCTCTGTTGGCGGCGTCATCGCCCTGATCGGCGTTATCGTGCTTCCGATCACCTCCGGTGATACGGCACTTCGTGCACTTCGTCTGACACTGTCCGATTCCCTGCACATCAAGCAGGAGAACAACAAGCAGCGCATCGGTCTTGCTGTACCGGTATTCGTACTGGTATACCTGATCCTGATCTGGGCAAAGTTTGATTCCAACGGCTTCAACACACTGTGGAGATACTTCGCATGGTCCAACCAGATGATCTCTCTGTTCGCTCTGGCTTGCGTTGCAACCTGGATGTATAAGACTGGCAAGGTGAAGTATGTATGGATGCCGCTGATCCCTGCAGCATTCTATGCATTTGTAACCTGCACCTTCATCATGAGCCAGAAGATTGGCTTCAGCCTTCCCTGGAACATTTCCTACATCATTGGTGTAGTATTCGCCGTATTCTATGTTATCATCGTAATCATGAACGGCAAAAAGAAGGCAGCAGCCTAAAAAAGGGATATTCCATGGGGATTGGTCAGGCTGTGCCCTCATGGAGAATAAGCAGTAGCAACATAAAAGACCGCCGGACAGGGTACGTTCGGCGGCCTTTTTCTGTGGAAGTTATCCGGCTGAAGACAGTAAGCATAGAGCCGCAGCATCCGGCGGGATTGCTATGCAGAAAAGAGGAGAAGATGGATACACTGGACTTTTTACGTCAGGAAGGAATATCGGACAGCATTCTTGCGGAGGTGGAGCATTTCCGGAGCTTTTATAAGCTGAGTGAAGGGCTGCAGAAGCGAATTCCAAACCCTCAATATTCATATTACGGAAAAGAAATCTGGGAGCAGGCCCTTTCGACGCTGCTCGCAGGTGAGAATCTCCTGCTGGTGGGCCCCAAGGCAACCGGCAAGAACGTGCTGGCAGAGGGACTTTCATCGGTGCTCCAAAGGCCGGAATGGGACGTTTCCTTTTATATCAATACCGATGCAGCCTCACTGATCGGAACCGACACCTTTGAGGACGGGAAGGTGACGCTCCGCAAGGGGCCGATCCTGCAGTGCGCGGAGGAGGGCGGCTTTGGCATTCTGGATGAGATCAATATGGCCAAAAACGAATCGCTGGCGGTCCTGCATGCTACGCTGGACTTTCGCCGCATCATCGATGTGCCGGGCTATCAGCGGATTGCACTACATGAGGCTACACGCTTTATCGGCACGATGAACTACGGCTATGCCGGTACCCGCGAGGTGAACGAGGCACTGGCCTCGCGCTTCATGATCATTCAGATGCCGGTGATTACAGAGGACAATCTTGGGAAGCTGATTCAGGATAAATATCCGTCCATCCGGCCGGATTATAAGGACCAGTTTGCAAAGCTCTTCAGCGATATCCGCAGGAAATGTGAGGGTGGAGAGATCTCTACAAAGGCACTGGACCTGCGCGGCCTCCTGGCGGCGATCAAGATGATGGAGCGTGGCCTTCCGGTGGTACAGGCGCTGCAGCTGGGGATTGTGAACAAGTGCTTTGATGATTATGAGCGACAGCTGGTCAGCGACATGATTACCGTCCGGTTCCCCGGAGATTTGGGGAAGGATGCTGTTTTTGCATGAAAGCGAGCAAAGGCTGAGCGAACATGGAAATCACAGAATTCGAAAAAAAACGAGCGGCCAATCTGATCTGGAACAGCGCGCACGATTACACCATTGAGACCGGCTTTCGCGTCTTCGATGCCGACGGAAGGGCAGACATATACTGGAACAGCATTGTCGGCGCCGTCCATCTGCACTACGACTGGAGGAAGCTCCTGGCCTTCTACAACACCTTCCACGAAACCGTCAATCAGGGGGTCTATGAGAGTCTGTTCTGGCTGGCGCTGGAGAATGCGGCGTATGAGAAGGAGAAGACAGTGCGGCCTGTTTTTCCGTATCTTCGGAGGCAGTACGCCCTGCACAAGGTGGAATCCATGCATGGCGAATTCTCACTGGAGGATTCTGCGGGTCAGCGCCTTCTGGCAGTTACAATGGGACATTTCCGGCGAGCACTGGGAGAGGACTGCGGACTGCCGGATCTGGTGGACCGTAAGCTGCTGGATGAGATTGAGCTGGGACCGGACCTGGACACAGACGGGATCATTGAACATCTGACGAAGACGCTGGAGAAGTACTTTACCTACCGCTTGAACGGACCGGAGCTCCCGGGCGGGGACCGCAGGCTGTTTCATCCGCTGTCTCTTTTGGCAATGCTCCGGAAACGGGGGCAAAGCAAGGCGGACATGGGACCGGTGCGCCGGATGTCTTTTGGCTATGGCGAGCATGTTGCAGAGTATGGCAGCGAGGTGCTGGACCAGAGTCATCTGAGCGTTGCCTTTGCCAGCTATACAGCCCAGACCGACGAAGGACTCAAGGAGTACATTACCAATTACTTCGGCAAACCGATCTACGATGCGAGGGATACGGCGAAGCTCCAGAAGGAGTATTGCTGGGGGAATCACACCGATGTCAAGCTTCACATCACAAGAGGGGAATATACCGAGGATATGCTTAAATCCGGCTATGCCGGCAAGATGCGGCAGGAGGCAATCCGGCAGGGTGAACGAAACCGGAAGGCATATGCGGACAAGGAAGGAACCTACCGCGTGCAGCTGGAAAAGCTGACGGCGAGAATCCGCAATTCCATGCTCGTGCATCTGGAGGACCAGACTTTGAAGTCCGCGGCAGGACGTCTGCGGGGGAATCTAATCTGGAGAGCGTTATATCTGGATGATGAGAAGGTGTTCGAGAAGACAATTCCGGGAGATACAGGAAATCTGACCGTGGACATCCTGCTGGATGCATCCACCTCACAGCTGCATCGGCAGGAGTCGGTGGCGGCACAGGGGTACATGATTGCTCAGGCACTGACGAATTGCGGGATTCCGGTCCGCATGTATTCGTTCTGTTCGATGAACGGATATACTGTGATGAATCTGTACCGTGATTATGAAGAGACAGGGAACAATCGAAGAGTTTTTGATTATTTTACCGCCGGAGCCAATCGGGACGGGCTTGCTATTCGGCTGGCATCCGGAATCCTGCAGAAGGATAATCACGCAGAGCACAGGATCCTGATCGTGCTGTCGGACTGCCGGCCCAATGATATGATTAAGGTTCGGTCATCCACGGGACAGTATCAGGATTACGCGGCGGAGGTCAGCGTGGAGGATACTGCGGCGGAGGTGCACCGGGCAAGAATGGCCGGAATAACAGTTCTGTGTGTGTTCACCGGAGAGGATACGGCGCTGCAAAACGCCCGCCGGATCTATGAACAGGATTTCACGAGAATTCGTCAGCTGGATCTGTTCGCAGAGGCCGTGGGCGGCATGCTGCAAAACCGGATCCGCCTGCTGTAGACAGACGGATCCGGCCGGATTGTCGAATTCTGAATGAAGCATTACTTCTTGTCATTTTTCTTATTATAGAAGTAGAATGCAGCAATGATCACAGCTGTTACAAGACAATCAATAATAAATACACCATTTCCGCTCATAAGAAGCCTCCCTGTTATGTTTTCATTTGTAAACCGAGCAAGGGTGCTGTGCGACACAGGTGAGGGCAACGTATGGTGAAAAACCGACCGCCGCAGCACCCTTGCTGCAGGTTTCCTATACCATAGCACCGCCATTCGGGACTGTGTTGCGCCTGGGGGCTGCCTTGGCGGGATGTTAGCGCGGCGGACGGAGTTCTTAGCGGAAAAGAAGCTACAGGAGTAAAAAGGACAGATTGAAAAAACAAGATCAGAAGACGACCAGAAATTATTATGCAATTGTCATTCCATCCATCCTCGCCTTTGCACTGGCGGGCGTTTACAGCATTGTAGATGGATTCTTCATCGGACAGAAGCTCGGCGACGCAGGGCTGGCATCGGTGACCATCGGATATCCGCTGGCAGTGTTTATTCAGGCGGTGGGAACGGGACTGGGACTGGCGGGAGCCATTCGTTACACCGTCTATGGAGCGCAGGGTCGTAAAAAAGAGCAGAAAGAGTGCTATACAGCAGCGGTGATTCTGCTGGTGCTGGTCAGTGTGGTGCTGACGGTGCTGTTCCTGGGAGGACTCTATCCGATTCTGGCGTTTCTGGGGGCTGAAGGTGACATCCTGGAAATGACGGCGGATTATGTCCGGATGCTGGCCTATGGAACCATATTTCAGCTGCTGGCGACGGGACTTGTGCCGTTTATCCGCAACATGGGCGGCACTACCTATGCGATGGTGTCGATGATCGCAGGCTTCGTGACGAATATTGTTCTGGATTATGTTCTGGTCTGGTGGATTCCGCTGGGAATGAGCGGAGCAGCCCTTGCTACCGTGATCGGACAGGCGGTCACGATGCTGGCAGCGGTTGTATATCTTCTGCGAAAGCGGCCGGGGATGCAGCTGCCTGACCGGGAAACCCTCTTGAACACATGGGGAAGAATGGCACGCATTGGCGCGGCACCCTTTGGAATGACGCTCTCACCGACAGTTACACTGGTATTAATGAATCGCTTCCTGCAGATCTATGGAGGCGAGCAGGCTGTTGCTGTCTATGGCTGCATTGATTATGTGGTGGCAATTGCCTATATGCTGCTGCAGGGCGTGGGCGACGGGAGCCAGCCGCTGATCAGCGAGTGCTACGGAGAGAAGGACGTGAAGGGGGCAAGAGGGAATCGCAGCCTTGCGTATAAGACAGCTGGCGTAATCACGGCAGCCTGTGTAGTGGGTCTGTACCTGGCGAGAAACCAGATCGGGCCCTTATTCGGTGCATCGGCAGTAACAGCAGCGGAGGTTGGCGTTCGGCTGCCTCTGTTCCTGGGAGCACTTCTGTTCGTGGCCTTCGTGCGTGTCACAAGCTCCTATTGTTATGCGACCGAGCGGGCGATGTTCTCGTATGTACTGGTATATGCAGAGCCGGTTTTGTCGCTTACCGCAATGCTGACGATTCCGCCGAGGCTCGGACTGGACGGCGTGTGGTGCGCAATTCCGCTGGCTCAGCTGGTGACCGGGATAATTGCTGCAGGGATTAAGATTCGGGTTGACAGCTCAGAGAATGTGTTGTAAGATTATCTACGCTTCTGACAAGGAGCGTAGATAAATCGAGGCGTGGCTCAGTTTGGTAGAGCGCCGCGTTCGGGACGCGGAGGCCGCAAGTTCGAATCTTGTCGCCTCGATGATGAT
>CAVGIV010000031.1:0-28814 GCA_963629395.1 Paludibacteraceae bacterium
CGCGAAGCGCCTCTGGCCAGCCACATCGAGGTTTTCCGAAGGAAAATCGAGATGAGGGCTAAATAATTACGTCTTCCTAAAATAACAACATCAGTCCATCATATACCTGCTGTCAAGAGTTGTTCCTTCTCATCCAAGGAGCCGCTCTGCCAGAATCGACAGAAGCGGAATCGTGACAGCAGAGAAAACCGTAGAGGTAACCAAAAGCTCTGAGGCGTAGGGTGCATCCTGATCGTAGCGGTCGGCGAACATAACCGTGGTCGTCGCAATCGGGCTTGCGATGGCAATGAAAAGCGAAAAGGATACCGTAAAGGACAGCGGCAAAAGCCACAGAATAACCAGGCTGATCAATGGAAAGACCAGGAGCTTTAAAGCGCACATCAGATAGGTGCGGCCGTTCCGGAGGCTTTTCCACAGATTGGACTGTGCCAGATTCGCGCCGGCAATGATCATTGCCAGAGGCGTCGTCATGTCTGCAATCATGTCCAGCGGATCCGAGAGAATGGAAGGGAGCCGAATCTGGAGTAAAAAGCAGGCAAGTCCGATCAGGACAGAAATGATGCCGGGGTGTACCAGCTTTTTCAGGCTTGCAATAGAAATCCTGCTCTGGCTGCGGTCCATAATCATCACGCCGTGGGTCCACAGAAGGATGTTGAAGATGGTGTTAAAGGCAGTGATATAGAAAACGCCCTCCGCACCGAGGAGGCTGCTGATCAGAGGGATGCCAAAGAAGCCGCAGTTAGAGTAGACACAGGCGGCCTTTTCTACCGCGGTGTGCGCATTCTTCTTGTGGAAGAGAATCTCTGTTAGGGCGATTGTGACGGCGAAAGTGATGCAGGAGGCAGCAAGTGACCACAAAAGGCCGTGAAAAAGCTCACGATCGAAATCCATCTGATACGATTGAAAGATTAAAATTGGAGAAACCAGGAGCAGGAGAAGGTTGGACATTTTTGTGACCGAGTGTGCGTCGATGAGTCCGGTTTTATAGACGATAACGCCGCACAGAAGGATGACGAGCATTTCGATGATCTTGATCAGAACTGTGGTGGCCATTGGATAGTTACGCCTTTCTTATGTATACTATAGACACAAAAAGACTAACACATAGATCCCAGGGTGGAAAGGACGAGCACAAATGAAATATGACTATCTGGTGGTAGGAGCCGGGCTGTACGGCAGTGTTTTTGCAAGAGAGGCGGTACGTGCTGGGAAGAGCGTATTGGTGATCGACAAGCGGCCGCACATCGCCGGCAATGTGTACTGCCGTGACGTGGAAGGCATCCATGTGCATGAATACGGCGCGCACATCTTTCACACCAACGACCGGAAGGTATGGGAGTACGTGAATCAATTCGTGGAGTTTAATCGATTCACCAACTCTCCGGTGGCCAACTACCACGGCGAGCTTTATTCGCTGCCTTTCAATATGTATACATTCAATAAAATGTGGGGTGTGACAACGCCCATGGAGGCAAAGGCCAAGATCGAAGAGCAGCGGCTGGAGGCAGGAATCATCGATCCGCAGAATCTCGAGGAGCAGGCGATCAGTTTAGTCGGCACGGACATCTATGAGAAACTGATCAAGGGCTACACACAGAAGCAGTGGGGACGGCCCTGCACAGAGCTTCCGGCCTTTATCATAAAGCGTCTTCCGGTTCGGCTGACCTTTGATAACAATTATTTCAACGCGCTGTATCAGGGAATTCCCATAGGCGGCTATACCAAGCTTGTGGAAGCCATGCTGGACGGCATCGAGGTGCGCCTTGGTGTGGACTACCTGTCCAATAAGGACGAGCTGGATGCCATCTGCGGCAAGGTGATCTATACCGGCCCCATCGATGCCTATTATGACTACCGGCTGGGAGCGCTGGAATACCGCTCGGTTCGTTTTGAAACGCAGGTTTTGAATATTCCGAACTACCAGGGCAATGCGGCTGTCAATTATACGGATGCGGAGACTCCATGGACGAGAATTATTGAGCACAAGTGGTTCCAGTTCGGCAAGGATGATGAAGGAAACGACCTTCCCAAGACCGTGATCAGCAGGGAATACAGCTCTGAATGGAAGAAGGGAGATGAGCCCTACTACCCGGTAAACGATGCGAAAAACGGAGAGCTTTACAGGAAATACCGGAAGCTGGCCGACAAGGAGAAAAAGGTCATCTTCGGAGGACGGCTTGGCGAGTATAAGTACTATGATATGGATGCTGTTATTGCGTCTTCGCTGACAATGTGCGAGAAGCTTCTGTGACACGGATTCGGGAAACGCTGATGAAAGCGTTTCCATTGCTGGAGAAAACGAATCAGATAAATACAGTTGTGCTGCAGCAATCGCATGAAATCGCAAAAAGCGTGCACCGGATGAGGGGAAATGCCGATCCGCTTGTGGTAGTAATTAGGAAAGCTGCGGCATGCGGCAGAAAGGAAAAATAATGACAACAGAGCAGTTTCAGAATCCGATTTTATCCGGCTTTTATCCGGACCCTTCCATTTGCCGGGTGGGAGAGGATTACTATATGGCAACCTCATCCTTTATTTATTACCCGGGACTCCCGGTTTTCCACAGTAAGGACCTGATTCACTGGGAGCAGATTGGACATGCCATTCATCGCCTAGATCAGCTGGATTACAAGTCCTGCGAGGCGAGCCTTGGTCTGTGGGCACCAACCATCCGCTATCATGAGGGGCTTTTCTATATTATCAACACCTTTGTATCGGAGGGACGCGAGGTCTATCGCGACAATTTTATTGTCACGGCCAAGGACCCTGCCGGTCCGTGGTCGGATCCGGTCTTTATCAAGGGGGCGGACGGCATTGATCCGACTCTGTTCTGGGATGAGGACGGGAGAATGTGGTATGCCGGCAATTACATTGAGGCATACCCGCAGTACGAAGGACATCACGGTATCTATCTGAGCGAGCTGGATCCGGAAACCTTTCAGTTTATCGGAAGCCGCCGGAAAATCTGGGACGGCGCGCGCACAACCAGTAAATGGATCGAGGCACCGCACCTGTATCATATCAATGACTGGTATTATCTGATCGTCGCTGAGGGCGGTACCTTCTCCAATCACAGCGTCATGATGGCACGAGCCAAAAGCGTCGAGGGACCCTACGAAATCTGCCCGCGCAACCCGATCGTCACACATCGTCATCTGCCGTTGGCCCGCGAGATCTCTGTGACCGGCCATGCGGACATCGTTCAGACGCAAAATGGAGAGTGGTGGATGGTTCTTTTGGCCGTCCGGCCGTATGTGGACCCGGAGGATTCGGAGGGTAATTTCCATTTCAACACGGGACGCGAGACCTTTCTGGTACCCTTCCACTGGGAGAAAGACGGCTGGCCGCTTCTGGATACAGAGAACGGAATTGTGCACAGCAGTGAGAGAAGGCCTGATCTTCCGGAGTTTATCCCTGCAGGCCTGAATCCGATGGAACAGGAGGTTCTGGACGACTTTGACGAAGCGGCTTTGGATCTTCGCTGGAACACCATTCAGGCGCCAGTATCGGAATTTTACTCTCTGACACAGAATCCCGGGACACTTCGTCTGTCTCTTTCGAAGGAAACGCTGTGGAAGCAAAACGCACAGGACCGTTGGCATACCATGCAGCCGGCCTGCGTTCTTCGCCGCCAGCAGCATCATACCCTTGATATGGCATCGAAGGTGCTGCTTGCAGCTTCCGATCCTGCCGCAGAGGCGGGAATCGTCCTTCTGCAGGACGATCGCTACAGCTATCTTTTTACAATTGGACACAATACAGACGGCCAGGTGGTTTTGCGGCTTGCAAAGGCAGAGGATGGCCAGCATGAGGTGCTGCGTGAGATTGCACTGCCGGTCGAGGAGAGCGCATGCGCTCCTGCCGATGGAAAGGCTGCAGGCCCTGTGATTCTGGGGTGCACCTGCAACAATGAGACCTACGACTTCTGGTATGTACCGGCATCGGAGAGCGCAGAAAAAGAAGGTGGTTGCCGAAAGGAAAACCTTGAACAGGCCAAGAAACGGATCTGCGAAGAAAACCGGATATCCTTTGCCTGGAAGCTTCCTGCAAGGCTTCTTAGCTCGAATGTCAACGGCGGCTTCACCGGAGCGTATGTTGGCATGTATGCCAGCGGGAACGGGCAGGAATGTGACGGACATGCGGACTTTGACTGGTTTTTGTACAAGGGCGGCAAGATTTAATTTGCCGCATCGGAGCAGGATGTGACAGTAAATGCATTGGTGCATTTACTGTCACCGAAGACAGCGTAGGCAAAGACAGCAGAAAGGCAGAAATGAAGTTATCAAAACTGGTATCGGATGGGGCCCTTTTCCAGCAGGGAAAGCCCATTCATGTGTGGGGTACAGCAGAGCCGGGAGAAAGACTTACGGCAAGGCTCATCCCAAGTGCAAAAGAAGCGGTGCAAAGCGTATCGGCGCAGGCGGCACCGGCAGAACCGGGAGTGAGGGCCCCTGGAGAAGGTGAGCAGGGGACGTTTACCCGGAAGGCAAGCGGGAATGCTGCGCAGGATGGGCGGTTTGATCTATATTTAGATCCGCTTCCTGCAGGAGGCCCCTACGAGCTTGTGGTCAGCGGTGAAGAGGGAAGAGAGCTTCGCGTTCATGATATTCTGATCGGTGCACTCTGGTACGTATCCGGGCAGTCCAATATTGATGTGGATATGGAACGCTGCTACGACAGCTATCCGGAAATGGTGCGGGACTGCACCGATGACGGCATCCGAAGCTTTCGCGTTAAGGAGAATGCGGATTATCACGGACCGGTGGAGGAACCGGTTGAAGGCTTCTGGCGGAAGGCTGAGTACAACTCCATACTGGGATTTTCGGCATCGGCTTACTTTTTTGCACGCGCGCTGCGGGAGATGACCGGTGTTCCGGTTGGTATTCTGCAGGCATCCCTTGGCGGATCGAGAATTACGTCCTGGCTTTCGAAGGAAATGCTGCAGGGCGACGATGCCTATCTGCCGCTTCTGGAGGAGGCCCGCCGGTACGGGGACGACGCCTTTATGCAGGCTGTGGTTCATAGCAACGAGACCGCACCGGCTGCCTGGAAGGCAGAGCTGGATCAAAGCGATGCCGGAAGGAAGGAGAACTGGCAGGAGCATCCGGAGATGATTCTGGAGAGTGGTACCTCGCTGGAGATGCCGTGCTATTTGCGCGATACGGGGCTTTCGGGCTTTACCGGCTGCGTGTGGCTTGCCAGGAGCTTTGATGTGCCGGCAGAAATGGCCGGGAAGAGCGCCGGGCTGTGGCTGGGGACCATGGTGGATTCGGATATCACGTATGTGAACGGTGTGAAGGTTGGAGAGACCGGGTATCAGTATCCGCCGCGCAAATACCGGATTCCGGAGCAGATCCTGCGCGCCGGGCGCAACACCATTGTAGTTCGCCTGGTGGTGGAGGGCGGCAAGGGAAGATGGACGCCTGGAAAAGGATATTTTATCTACAATGACCAGGGAATCGTTGATTTGAGGGGATCCTGGAGCTATCGCATCGGAGCGAAGATGGATACCATTCCGCCCACGGATTTTGTGAGCTGGAAGGCCACTGGGCTGTTTAACGGAACGGCGTATCCTTGCTTTGCGCTGCCGGTGGAGGGAATGCTCTGGTACCAGGGAGAGGCCAATACCCATCAGCCGTATGATTATCTGGACCTTATGAAACGGTACGTCACCGGTTATCGGAAGCTCTGGAAGGATGAGACACTGCCGTTTTATTTTGTGCAGCTTCCGAATTACGATGTCACGATGGACGGCGATATGGACTGGGCACCCCTTCGGGACAAACAGCGCCTTGCGGCGCTGGCTATTCCGCATGCCGGGATGGCGGTTGCCATGGATCTGGGCGAGGACAATGACCTGCATCCGCACGGCAAGAGGTTGATCGGACGGCGTTTGGCGCTGATGGCGGCACATGATGTATACGGTAAGGATGTGGAATACACGGGACCGGTGCCGGTGAGGGCAGACGGAGCCTCGTGGGAAAGAGATCATTCGGTTACAGTTATGCTGACGCATGCCGCGGGGCTGTATGCCGATTCCTGCGACAAAGGGAGCGCAGTGATGGACGCGGAGCTCGCCTTTGCAGACGGAAAGGTATATCCTGCAGAGGTGATCCTGGCGGAAGCCGGAGAAGATACGCAGAGCTTTCTGGATGCCCGGGCAGAAGACACTGCAGGCAAGGAAATACCGGACACTGCAGTCATCCGATTTGTCTGCAGCGCATTTCCGGAAGGAGAGAAGCCGGTGCAGGTGCGCTATGCCTATCACAGCACGATGACGGGAGCACTCATCCGGAATGCGGCCGGGCTCCCTATGACACCGTTTGTGTTGGACATATTGTAAGGATATCTCAGAAGGAAAAATCCTATGAAGACGTTATTTAATGACAATTGGACATTTCTGGAGCTGCCGGTGGAGAGTACTCTGGAGGAAGCGAAGGCAGCTCATAAAGAAGGCAGATTCGCACCGGTGCGGATTCCGCACGACTGGCTGATCGGTAACAGCAAGGAGCTGTATCGAAACGGAACCGGCTGGTACTGCAAGAGCTTTCACTGGCAGGGCTGCAACGAGGAACGCACGTTTCTTATTTTCGACGGAATCTATATGAACAGTGCGGTATACCTGAACGGAGAGAAGATCGGTGAGTGGAAATACGGCTACACCCGCTTTTCCCTGGAGCTGACAGGACGTCTGCGTGCCGGTGATAATGAGCTGATGGTGAGCGTAACCTTCCAGGAGCCCAACTCCCGCTGGTATTCAGGCGCCGGCATTAATCGCAATGTGTGGCTGATGCAGACAAATGCACTGTGCATTCGGGATGGCGGCATCTATACGCATGCGGACAAGGAGGCGGATGGCTGGAGACTGCATGTAGAAGCAGAGATTTCCGGAGCAGAGGCAGATCGGCAGGATGCGGATGCACTGGAGCTGTCCTTACGACTTTGGGACGAGGAGACCGGCAAGGAGGTTGTACCCTGCCGCATCGAAGAAGTACAGCCGAAGGCAGCGTGTGATTTGCAGAAGGTGCTTGCAGACAATGGCATGACATCCGCTGCAGGTGCAGCGCAGCAAATGTCTGCAGACAATAGCATGGGCGGCGCAGAGAATGCATCACTGAAAAACACGGCCGCAGGGCATGACGGCAGTGTGCAGCAGGGGGGAAGGCCTAGCCGGGCGGTTTGCCTTGTAAGAGCTGCACGCGAGCTCTTTTTCGATACAGCAGCCGGAATTCTGCCCTGGGACATTGAAAGCCCGAAACGATACCTTCTGGAGCTGCGGCTTTCCAAGGGGGATGCGCTCCTGCAGAAGGAGGAGCTGCATATCGGATTCCGCGAGACAGCCTTTGACCCGAATCATGGCTTTTTCCTGAATGGAAGAAAGGTGAAAATCAACGGCGCCTGCCAGCACCCGGATCAGGGGGCGCTGGGAACCGCCTTCTATGCGGATGCGCTGCGCCGTCAGTTTGAAATTCTCAAAAAGGCGGGCATCAACGCCATTCGTTTCTCCCACAATCCGTTTGCGGCAGAGGCACTGGACATCGCGGATGAGATGGGCCTGCTTGTCATGGACGAGGCCTTTGACATGTGGGAGCGCTGCAAGACCGAGTATGACTATGCACGCTTTTTTGATGCGTGGCAGCATAAGGATATCGAAAGCTTTGTACGAAGAGACCGGAATCACCCGTGCGTGATTCTGTGGAGCATCGGCAATGAGATCTATGATCAGCATGTGGATGCACGCGGATACGAGGTATCAAAGCTTCTCATGGAAGAGGTGCAGGCCCTGGACCCGCTTGGCAATGCGCGGGTAACCACCGGCTCCAATTACATGCCGTGGGAGAATGCGCAGCACTGCGCAGAGCTCTACAAAATTGCAGGATACAACTACTCGGAAAAATATTACGAGGCCCACCATAAGGCACATCCGGACTGGGTGATTTACGGCTCGGAAACCTCCTCCATCTGCTTTAGCCGCGGGATTTATCATTTCCCGCTGCGGGCCGGAATCCTGGCGGATGAGGACGAGCAGTGCTCGGCGCTCGGCAACTCGGTGACAAGTTGGGGAGCGAAGAGCATGGAGGACTGCATTACCATTGACCGCGATCTGGAATTCTCTATGGGACAGTTCCTCTGGACGGGCTTTGACTACATCGGAGAGCCGACGCCGTACCATACCAAGAACTCCTATCTGGGCTTTGTTGATACGGCAGGCTTCCCGAAGGATGCCTACTACGTGCTGCAGTCGGCGTGGACGGATGTGAAGACAGCGCCGATGGTCCATATTTTCCCTTACTGGGACTTCAACGAGGGACAGGAGATTGACCTGCGTGTATGCTCTAATGCAGAGGAAGTAGAGCTCTTGGTGAATGGGGAGAGCCTCGGAAGGCAGAGACTGGATCATGCCCCCGGCAGCGGCAGGCACCTGATTGCAGACTGGCAGGTGGTGTACGAGAAGGGTGAAGTGACGGCGATTGCCTATGAAGGCGGAAGAGAGGTTGCAAGACAGACTCGCCGCTCCTTTGATGATACGGATCACTTTGTGATTCAGGAGGATCCGTGCAGCCGGGGAAGACTTCATTTCTATGAAATCAGTGCAGTGGATGCGGACGGGAATCCGGTAGAAAATGCTGCAGACCGCGTCTGCGTGAGCGTACAGGGCGGAAGGCTCCTCGGACTGGATAATGGTGACAGCACGGATTATGACAGCTATCAGTCCTCGGAGCGTAATCTCTTCTCCGGAAAGCTTCTGGCCATTGTTGAGGAAGATGAGCAGGCCGCAGCGAGCTGCAGCCCGGCTGAGAATGCAGCAAAGGGCAGCGCAGAGGGAATTCATATAACCGTCACTCCGGCAGCGCTTCATCCTGTGCGGAAGGTGATTCTGCATGCCAAGGACGGACAGCACTTTGATCCGGAGCACACCGTGCTGCATGCAAGGGCGGAGATTGCACCGGCGCTTGCAGAGGACCAGGAGGTTGTCTTCTCTGCCGTGGATGACAACGGCGTTCCGACGAATATCGTAACGCTGGTGGCAGAAGGAAACTGCGTAACGATGACGGCACTTGGGGACGGCGCATTTCATCTTCGCGCTGTTTCAAAGGGAGGAACGGATCACGTCCGGATCATCTCGCAGCTGGAATATAAGGTAGAAGGACTGGGTGCCGCTTACCTTGATCCGTACGGATTTATTTCGGCAAGCCTGTACACCGGACACAGCGGTGAGCTTGGAAACGGCAACGAAAAGGGCGTTGCAACCTCCCGCGATGGGGAAACCGTGGTTACCTGGTCGGGAATGGATTTCGGACCGGTTGGCTCGGATGAGATTACGATTCCGATTTTTGCTCTGTCCGGAGAGGAATATCCTATAGAGCTTTGGGAGGGAGTCCCGGGAGAAGAGGGCGCTGTCCTTCTTGCCCGCGAGATCTACTGCAAGCCATGCATATGGAACACCTATCAGCCGGCGACCTATACGCTTTCGCATCGGCTCAAGGGACTCGCAGTGTTTAGCATCCGTGTGCATCAGAAGATACATATCAAGGGCTTTACCTTTACCAGACGGGAAAAGGCCTGGACAAAGCTTTATGCAGCAGAGACCGACGGCGTTTACGGAGATACCTTCCGGATGGACGGACAAGCTGTCCGCGGTATCGGCAACAACGTATCGCTTCTGTTTAAAAATATGGATTTTGCCGCCCATCCGCTGCATGGAATCCGCATTGCCGGCAGCACGCCGCTGGAGGGCAACACGATTCATGTGCGGTTCTATGACGGAGAAACGGAAGAAAAGGAAATTATTGAATTCCGGGGAGACGGCGAAAAGGTGCAGGAATTTGCGCTTCCGGAGCGAAGCGGCAAGTGGGATCTGACGTTTGTGTTCCTGCCCGGGTCGAACTTTGACTTTGAGTGGTTCCAGTTGTTCTGAGTGATCACAGATCACTCAGAACAACTGACGTGGTTTTCTTTCTGATTCATCTCGCGGAAGGCGGAGGGAGTCATTTCCTTTTCCGCCTTAAATACGCGGGTGAAGGTCGAGAGGGAATTAAAGCCGGACTGCATCGCAACGTCCGTGATGGAAAGATCCGGATTGGCCAGGAGCTGTTCGGCAGCTTCGAGCCGTCTTTGAATCAGATACTCATGGCTGGAGCATCCGGTGAATTCCTTGAACAGGCGGGAGAAGTGGAACTTGGAAAAGCCTGCGATCTCTGCCAGGCGGTCGGTATTAATCTCCTCGTCCAGATGATCGGTGATGTAATTGCAGACCTCCATGAACTTCGCCACGTACTCCTGACGCTTATCCTTGGGGAATTCTCTGGAATGCGAGACGCGGTAGATGTTGGTCCTCCCCAGATAAGCAAAAAACTCCAAGAGTCTTGACCAGATGATGGCACCGCTGTAAGGTGTATCCTCATCGTATTCGCGGATAACATCCTGAAGGAGAGACTGCAGCTTCTCGTTCAGAGGCGGATAGGCAGTCTGTGTGATTAAAAGGTAGGGCTGGATGGCCTGTATAACCTGCCGCATGCTGGTGATCATCTGCAGCAAATTGTAATCAAAAAGAATAAAAATCCGCTCTCCGGTTTCCGGCGGCGTATAGGAGTGGATGGTGCCGGGGGCAACCACCAGAATGTCACCGGGGACCAGCTCGTGCTCCTGCGTTCCGATCCGAACTGTATAATTCTCCTCCAGAGGATATAGAATCTCAATGGCAGCATGCCAGTGAGGAGGGAAATGAATGGTATTGCGGTTGTGATACAGTCTTACGCCCTGGATATCGGAATAGGTAATCTCTTCACGGATGCCATGGAGACGTGGATGAAATTCATCAATAACGGTATTGTTTTCTAATTCGGACAATGCAAAACCTCTCTGTGCGAAATGTATGGTGAGTTTTACATAGTATATACAATTCTGCGTTTTTCGCAAAGGCTGACAAAAAAAGAGCACATTCTGCAGGGTGGGGTTTTTGAGGGCTTCGATACAATGGATTACTGCTTAACGCCTGCCGCATCGAGATTTTTCGGTGGAAAACGAGGCAGGCTGCAAAAGAGAAGCTGCGAAGCAGCAATTTTGCAAATGGGCTCTGAATAGATACCTGTGAATGTACTATAGCGGACAGGCGGGGCGCTATGTCTGCGGAATGGAGGATACAATGGCAAATACATGGAAACAGTTGTGGCTTTCCTGGCATCCTGTGAAGGATCTGGGATTTGGCAGGTACGCAGAGGAAATTTGTGTCAGCGGATTTGAGAAGAGCCGCGTTGCAGATTCTGCTGCGAGGGAATTAAAGGCCGGACTTTTCGGAATGCTTGGCAAGGATGCTGTGATTACTGCGGATTCGTCTGCGGCAGGTATCTGCCTGAAAAAGGCGGACGCAGCAGCGTGGATTGAGGAACCTGTGTATGCCGGGCTGTCGGAGAATCAGAGAGAAGAAAGCTATCGGATTCAGGTGACGCAGGATCAGATCCTGATCGAGGCCCAGGGAGAGAAGGGGGCACTCTACGGCGTTTTTGCGTTGCTTCGGGCAATTGCAACCGGAAAGACTCCTGCGCAAGCTAAGCAGACTGTCGTTCCGTCCAATCCGCTTCGCATGCTCAATCACTGGGATAATATGACCAACGACATTGAGCGCGGATATTCTGGGGATTCCTTCTTTTTTAAGGATGGAATGGTCGTTGTGGATGAGAGGACCAGGGACTATGCACGTCTGGTTTCCAGCGTTGGCATCAATGCGGTGGTAATCAATAACGTAAACGTAAAGGGTGATGCGACAGATCTGATTACTGAGCGGTACTTTGATAAGTTGGCCGAGATGGCGGAGATTTTTGCGGACTACGGCATCAGCCTGTACCTGAGCCTTAACTTTGCCTCCCCGATTGAGATTGGAGGGCTGGATAACTGCGATCCGCTAAACGCAGAGGTTATTGCGTGGTGGAAGGATAAGGTGAAGGAGGTCTTCGGTCGGATTCCGAATTTTGGCGGTTTCCTTGTGAAGGCGGATTCCGAGGGACGTCCCGGACCCTTTACCTATGGAAGAACCCAGGCGGACGGTGCCAATATGCTGGCGGATATTGTAAAGCCCTACGGCGGCATTATCATCTGGCGCTGCTTTGTCTATAACTGCACGCAGGACTGGAGAGACTACAAGACGGATCGCGCCCGTTCCGGCTATGATAACTTCAAGGCGATGGACGGAGATTATCATGACAATGTCATCCTTCAGATTAAAAACGGACCGATGGATTTCCAGATCCGTGAGCCGATTCACCCGCTGATGGGCGGTCTTCGCCGGACCAACCAGATGCTGGAGGTGCAGATCGCGCAGGAATATACCGGACATCAGATTGATGTGTGCTACCTGATGCCGATGTTCAAGGAGGTGCTGGAGTATCATACCTATTGCATCAATCATCCGGAGAAGGAAGATCGTCTCCAGGAGGGGGCCGGTGATCAGGTAAAGGATATTGTGAGCGGACGCACCTACGGTAATCAAAAAAGCGGCATGGCGGGAATGGCTGCGGTTGCCAACACCGGAAATGATGCCAACTGGACCGGAAATGATCTGGCGGCAGCAAATCTGTACGGCTTTGGACGACTTGCCTTCGACACGGAGCTTTCCAGTGAGGAGATTGCAAGAGAGTGGGCGCAGATGACCTTTGATACCGATTCGGAGGCCATTGATGTCATCGTTACGATTCTGATGGGGTCCCGTGCGACTTATGAAAAATACACCAGCCCGCTTGGCATTGGTTGGATGGTAACACCGGGCTTCCATTACGGTTGCAGCGTGGATGGATATGAGTATTCTCGCTGGGGCACCTACCACCGTGCAGATCACCTCGGCATCGGTGTGGATCGTTCCAGCCGCGGAACCGGCTATGCACAGCAGTATTACCCGGAGAATGCCGATCAGTATGAGGATCCGCACAAGTGCCCGGAGGAGCTGCTTTTGTTCTTCCACCATATTCCGTATACGTGGAAGCTTTCCAGCGGCAAGACACTGATTCAGCACATCTATGATTCGCATTTTGAGGGATATCAGGAAGCGGAAGAGATGGCTGGTGCCTTTGCAAAGCTCGAGGGGCGGATCCCGGAGGATTCCTTTGCGAATATTTCGGAGCGCTTTGCCTTGCAGCTTGCCAATGCAAGAGAGTGGAGAGATCAGGTGAATTCCTACTTCTTCCGCAAAAGCGGCATTCCGGATGAAAAAGGAAGAGAGATTTTCTAAGAAAAACGTGCAAGAAGTGCTGAATCCTGTGCATTTTGTTTGGAATACAAGCGCGCCAAATGTACAAAATAGACAAGAGGCACGCAAAAAATGAAAAAAACAACGCAAAAGGTGGATGGATTTAGCAAGATTTGCATGTTAAAGTAGATATATCCTGAGGGCAAAACCTCGGGAGAATGCACAAATCATCCATTAGGAGGGAGAGTCTGATGGCAGGAAAGAACAAAACCAAAGCCAGCAAGGATGTATGTCAGGAAAGCTTCGGCAGACATCTTAAAAAGTACTGGCAGCTGTATGTCATGATGCTGATTCCGGTTCTGTACTATGTGGTTTTCCGGTACGTTCCGATGGTCGGCAATATCATCGCGTTCCGCCGCTATCGCGCCGGCAGCAGTATCTTCGGCGATGAGTGGAGCGGTCTGAAGTATTTCAATCAGTTCATAAAGGATACGAACTTCTGGAGAGCATTCCGGAATACCCTGGCACTGAATATTAAGTACCTGGTAGTCAGTTTCCCGATCACCATTGTCTTCGCGATCCTGCTGAACGAGATCAAGAATGTACATTATAAGAAGCTGGTGCAGACCATTTCCTATCTGCCTCACTTCATTTCCATGGTTATTGTGGCTGGCATGATCCGCGAGCTTCTTTCCACCAGTGGCCCGATCAACCATCTGATCGTTTCGCTGGGCGGCGAGGCAATTCAGTTCATCTCTCTGCCGGAGTGGTTCACGACGATCTTCGTTGTATCCGGTGTATGGCAGGGACTTGGCTGGGGCACCATCCTGTACCTGGCAGCAATGTCCGGAATTAATCCGGAGCTCTATGAGGCGGCTAGCCTTGACGGAGCAAACCGTTTCCAGCAGATCTGGCACGTAACCATTCCTGGGATTCTGCCGACAATTATGACGCTCCTGATTCTGAACATTGGATCCCTGTGCGGCTCGGCTGCTTTTGAGAAGGTTTTCCTTCTGTATCAGCCGACAACCTATGAGACAGCAGATATCATTGCTACCTATGTGTATCGTATGGGTCTTGGATCCGGTAACTACAGCTACGCAACAGCAGTTGGCCTGTTCCAGGGATTGATCAACATCGTCCTTTTGACGGCAGCCAATGTCTTCTCGAAGAAGGCAACCGGCAGCGGACTGTATTAATTCAGAAGGAAAGGAGAGTAAGAAAATGGCTAAGATTAAAGATGCGCCGGAAGGCTCCCGCATGATCGTGTCGGGCAGCTATCGCGCCTTCATGATTTTTAATGATATCCTGGTCGGCATTGTCTGCATTGCCATGCTGTATCCGTTCCTCTATCTGATTGCACAGTCCTTCTCCTCCACGGAGGCGATTGTTGCAGGCAAGGTTGGAATCATTCCGGTTGGCTTTAGTATTGATACCTACGCTTACGTACTTAAGAGCGGTGTATTCCTTCCGGACTATGCGAACACATTGGTTTATGCCGTGATCGGTACCATTTCGGCACTGGTTCTGTCAAGCCTTCTGGCTTATCCGCTTTCCAAGCCGGAGCTTCGGGGCAATAAATTTGTAGGACCGTTTATCATTTTCACAATGTATTTTGCTGGCGGCATGATCCCGAACTACATCCTGATGGTAACTCTTGGACTGAAGGACACGATTGCATCCTTTATTCTGCCGGGTGTTGTATCTACCTATTACGTAATCCTCATGCGTTCCTTCTTTGAATCCGTTCCGAAGGAGCTGGAGGAAGCGGGCGAGATCGACGGTCTGTCCCGGTTCGGCGCTTTCATCCATGTAGCACTGCCGATGTCGAAGCCGATTCTGGCGACAATGACACTGTTTTATCTGGTTCAATACTGGAATGACTGGTTTGATGCGTTCCTGTATCTGGATACCCAGAGCAAGTGGCCGGTGGCTTATTACCTGCGTACGCTGATCTCGACTTCCAGCGGTTCTGCAGAGGATGCCGGAGAGGCAATGACCATTGCAGCAAATATCAAGTCCTGTGCAATGGTGCTGACGGCTGCACCGATCATCTGTGTATATCCTTTCATCCAGAAGTATTTCGTGGCCGGCATGATGCTGGGCGGCGTTAAGGGCTGATGGAGATCATGGGGACAAAGACGGTATGAGAGAATGTGCCGGCTTTGTGTTTGGTCAGAACGATATGAAGGCTTCTTAGGGGAGGCTTTTATATAGAGAGGGATCATAATAATGAGTTTGTGATCCCTGAAGTTTCATGAACAAAGGAGGAAACATGAAAAAGAAACTCATTAGTGCAGTGCTTGCAGCTACCATGGCTGCATCCATGCTGGCCGGCTGCGGAAGCAGCTCGTCATCTTCCGATTCTGCTGCTTCTACCGATGCAGCGGCAGAGTCCTCCGCAGAGACCGTTGAAGAGGCGGTTGCGGACGAGAACGGTGTATACCAGGCAGACGGCTACACCTATGGCTCTCAGTTCTACTCTGAGGAGCCGGTAACCTACACGATGTTCTTCAATGACAACGATGCATATCCGATCCAGGATGCCTGGAGCGAAGAGGGCGGCGTTTTCTGGGCCATCGAGCAGGCAACCAATGTTCACCTGGATCTGACCATTGTAAACAATGCGGATTATTCTCAGAAGGTTTCCCTTGCCATCAACTCCGGCGAGGCTCCGATGATCATCCCGAAGGTTTATGACGAGTCCAGCTATGTAAACGGCGGCGGTGTGGTTCCGGTATCTGACTATGTGCAGTACATGCCCAACTACACAAGCTTCTACAACGATTACAACATGGAGTCGGATGTCAGCACCCTGAAGCAGGAGGATGGCAAGTACTATCGTCTTCCCGGCTTGAAGGAGACATCTCTTCAGGACTACACACTGCTTCTTCGTACCGACCTCTTTAAGGCGGCAGGCTACGATGTTGCTTCTCTTGAGAAGGATTGGACTTGGGACGAGTTCACAGACATTCTGATCGATGTAAAGAAGTACATGGTAGAGCAGGGCATGGTTTCCGAGGGCGATTACATCTGGTCTGACAGATGGTGCGGTTCTGATTCCGGCTACGGCTCCGGCGGATGCCTTCTGAACCTGATCTCCAGAACCTATGGCATCTACACCACATGGAGCTCCAACGGCACCAACGGTGCGGATCTGTACTTTGATACCGACGCGGATGAGTTCAAGCTCTCCGGCACCAGCGATGCTTATAAGGAGTACATGAGGGTCGTTAAGAAGCTGGTTGACAACAAGATCCTTGATCCTGAGACCTGGTCTCAGCAGGATGCAACCGCTGACAACAAGTTCTACACAGGAAAGACAGCTCTGATTCTGACCAACCGTGCAACGACCACCTCTCAGATCGAGGGACTTACTTCTCAGCTCGGTGAAGGCAACTTTGAGGTTTATCGCTGCGTTATCCCGAAGGGAACCACAAACTACCAGGCAGAGAACTCTCGTCTGGAGTGCGGCCTGATGGTATCTGCAAAGGCTCTGGATCAGCTCGGAACCGATGACTTCATCAAGATGATGCGCTTCATCGACTGGCTGTGGTACAGCAACGAAGGCCTGACACTGACCAAGTGGGGCATCGAGGGTGAGGATGGAACCTACACCGTTACCGATGGTGTTTACACTCTGAATCCTCAGTACTACTGCGGCGGACTTTCCATTGCGCAGACATCCGATGATCAGGAAGATATGAGAATTAAGTACGGCTTCGCATGCGGCAACTTCATGTACAGCGGCAGTGCAGAGCTTCTGACATCTAACTTCTCTGCAGATCTTCAGGATTTCTACAAGCGTCAGGGCGAGTACAGAGAGCTTCGTCCGCTGGATCCTACCATCGCTCTTTCCGAGGATGACAAGGAGCAGCTGAACCTCTGGGCAACACCTCTGTTCAGTACAGAGAACACCTGGACTTTGAAGTTCGCTATGGGTCAGGCAGATGTTGATAAGGATTGGGACGCTTATGTTGCAGAGCTTGAGGCTCAGAATGCACAGAATGTTCTGGATCTGTACAACACCTATTATCAGAACAGCAAGGCAAACTAATTACCGGCTGATCTGAGGTTAAATACAATCCCGGAGGCGGGGTGGATTCCTAACGGAATCTGCCCCGCCTCTTTTCGTAAGGGAATCGCATATTGTAACTGTTCAGAGCCCATTCGCAAAATCGCTGCTGCGCAGCTTTCCTTTTGCTCATGTGGCGTTCTCGCCAAATAAAATTTCAAAATCAGCCTTAGAAATGCAAGCATTTCACGTCTGATTTATGAAATTTTGCTTGGCTCTGAATAGTTACCGCATATCTTGAAGGTTAATTCGCAAGGAGTGCATAGCAGAGGCAAAATTGTGAGGGTACTATACAGAAAGGTATCGTGTTATCATCTAAACCAGAGGAAAGGAGAGTGGGAAATGGCATTATTCGGCGGCTTGGATTACAACAATCTCGGCGGAACACTGGATGCAGAGCAGGGCGATCGCTCCGCCAGAGGATATACGTGGAACGTGATCGTGGATAATTTCCCACGACTTCTGATCACCAATCTGATCTGTGTGCTTGCACTGATTCCGGCCTTGACTGGCTTCATGCTGGGCTCCATGTGGGACCGTCCTCAGATTCTGCTGCTGGCGGGTGCGGCCGGCGGCTTGATCGCGGCACCGTTTTACACAGCAATGTATGATGCGGCACTCATGTCCTACCGCGGATATCCGGGAAGATGGTGGGAACGGTATAAAAAGGTCCTGAAGCGGGAATGGAAGGGAAGTCTTCTTCCCAGTCTTGTAATCGGTCTTCTCGCGGCGGCCCTGATTAACATTGTTACGAATTTACATGAGGGCAATCGCCTTCCGGAGATGATGCTGATCAGCCTTGTTATTGCCAGTGTTGTTGTACTGGCGATTACAACCTATCTGTGGACCCAGCGGCTGATGGTGGATCTGACGCTTATGCAGGTGATAAAGAACAGCTGGCTGATGACCATGATGCATCCGGTTATTACGCTTGGCGCCATTGCTTTCCGAAGTGTTTACTGGGCGCTCATGCTGATCCTGTATCCGTATTCGATTGTCTTTCTGGTGTTCCTGGGGGTATGGTTCCCGGCACTGATGACGGTCCGTATTATGTACAATACGCTGGATCATGATATGAAGCTGGATGAACGCTACGAACAGGCCCAGCAGGAGGAAGAGTAACGATTCAGAGCTGTGTATGCCGGAAAGACAAAAGAATATTCCGGATGCTGCAAAGCTCTGAACGATTACCAAATACATAGTGCATTGTAATGATAAATTTCTAACAGGAGGAAACCAATAATGGAAATGATGAAGGGCGCTTTTATGCGCGGGCTGGACAACATGATCATCAAGGAGATCCCGAAGCCGACGGCCTGCAAGGGCAATGTTGTAGTGTCTCTGGAATACGTAGGAATCTGCGGATCGGATGTGCATTACTATCACAGCGGACGTGTCGGCGCGTATGTTGTGGATCTGGAGCATGATTATATGCTGGGCCATGAAGCCGCGGGAACTGTCGTAGAGGTTGGCGAGGGTGTTACGAACCTCAAGGTTGGCGACAGAGTTTGCCTGGAGCCCGGCATCACCGATGGCTCCTGCGAGTTCTGCAAGGAAGGCAAGTACAATCTTTGCCCGGATGTACAGTTCCTGGCAACTCCTCCGGTTCCGGGCTGCAATGAGGAATTCATCGAGTTCCCTGCCGATTACTGCTTCAAGCTTCCGGACAATGTCAGCACCAAGGAAGGCGCACTCATCGAGCCCCTTTCCGTTGGCTTCCATGCTGCTAATCAGGGCGATGTACAGGTTGGCGAGAGCGTTCTGATCCTGGGCGCAGGCACCATCGGAATGACAACGCTTCTGTCCTGCAAGGCCCACGGCGCCGGCAAGATCATCGTAGCAGATCTCATCGATGCCAAGCTCGAGCTGGCCAAGCAGATGGGCGCAGATGTTGTGATCAACAGCGGCAAGGAAGACGTCATGGAGGCTGTCAAGGCAGCAACCGGCGGCGAAGGCGCAGAAAAGGTATTCGAGACAGCAGGCTCAGCTGTTACCATTGCGCAGACACCGTTCCTGGTAAAGAGAGGCGGCACCATCGTTCTGGTCGGCATTTCCGTAAAGCCGGAGATTAGCTATAACTTTGCACAGATTATGGACAAGGAAGTTACCATTAAGTCTGTATTCCGTTATCGCAATATTTATCCCAGAGCGATCGCGGCTGTTGCAAAGGGTGCCATCGATGTGAAGCCTCTGGTAACACATGAGTTTGATTTTGATCACATTCAGGATGCATACCAGGAAGCGCTCAACAACAAGACCGACGCACTGAAGGTTGTGATTAAGGTAAAGTAAGACGAGGAGGGGTTACGTGAACCGTAAAGAAGCAAGAAAGCTGGCCAAGGAGCTGGTTTCCAAAATGACGCTGGAGGAGAAGGCCTCCCAGTTAAAATACGATTCTCCGGCCATTGAACGGCTGGGAATTCCGGCATACAACTGGTGGAATGAATCGCTGCACGGCGTAGCAAGAGCAGGTGTTGCCACCATGTTCCCGCAGGCCATCGGTATGGCGGCTGCCTTTGATCCGGATATGATGCAGGAGATCGGCGACGTGACAGCCACCGAGGGTCGTGCCAAGTACAACATGCAGAGCCGTCACGGCGACAGAGATATCTACAAGGGACTGACCTTCTGGGCGCCCAACGTTAATATTTTCCGTGATCCCCGATGGGGACGCGGTCATGAGACCTACGGCGAGGATCCATATCTGACATCGCGCCTGGGTGTTCGCTTCATTGAGGGTATGCAGGGCGATGGCGAGACGATGAAGACTGCAGCCTGCGCCAAGCACTTTGCCGTACATTCCGGCCCGGAGGCGGACCGTCATCACTTTAATGCGGTTGCATCCAAAAAGGATATGGAGGAGACCTACCTTCCGGCATTTGAGGCCTGCGTGAAGGAGGGCAAGGTTGAGGCGGTTATGGGTGCCTACAACCGGACCAACGGCGAGGTATGCTGCGGATCTCCCGCACTTCAGGAGATTCTCCGCGGCAAGTGGAAATTCGAGGGACATTATGTATCAGACTGCTGGGCAGTTCGCGATTTCCATGAGAATCATAAGGTGACAGCAACGCCGGAGGAATCGGTTGTACTGGCGCTGGAGAACGGAACAGACGTAAACTGCGGCTGCACCTATCAGAAGATCATGAACGCGGTGGAGCAGGGCATTCTGGATGAAAAATACATTACCGAGTCTGCCGTCAAGCTCTTCACGACAAGGTATCTTCTGGGCATGTTCGGAGAGACCGAATACGACCAGATTCCGTACACGGTGGTGGAGTGCAGGGAGCACCTCGCACTGGAGGACCGCGCAGCTAGAGAGAGCTTTGTGCTGCTGAAGAACAACGGCATCCTGCCGCTGGATAAGAGCAAGCTCCATGATGTGGCAGTGGTTGGACCCAATGCGGACAGCCGCGTTGCACTGAAGGGCAACTATCACGGCGACGCATCCCGCTATACGACGGTTCTGGAAGGAATTCAGGATTATCTGGGTGAGGATGTGAATGTTCACTATTCCGAAGGCTGCCATCTGTACAAGGACAATGTGGAGGCACTTTCGGATCCGACAATGTGCGACCGTCTGGCCGAGGCACAGCAGTGCGCGGAGATGTCTGAGGTGGTCTTTGTTGTTCTGGGTCTGGACGAGACGCTGGAAGGTGAAGAGGGAGATACCGGAAACCGCTACGCTTCCGGCGATAAGAGCAGTTTGGAGCTTCCTTTCCCGCAGCTTGAGCTCCTGCGCGGCATGATTGCAACCGGGAAGCCGGTGGTGGTCATCAATATGACAGGAAGTGCTGTGAACCTGCGCATCGCGGAGGATCACGCAGCAGCAATCCTTCAGGTGTGGTATCCCGGCGGACGCGGCGGCAAGAACGTTGCAGCGGTTCTGTTCGGAGAGACGTCGCCCTCCGGTAAGCTTCCGGTGACCTTCTACGAGCATGATAAGGATCTTCCGGAGTTTACAGATTACTCCATGAAGAACCGCACCTACCGCTACTACGAGGGAACACCGCTCTATCCCTTTGGTTATGGACTGACCTACGGCGATTGCCGGGCGGAGGCAGTGACCGCAGCTGCGATCAAGAGAGCAGAAGACACCGCTGCAAAGGCCGGGGAAACGGCATTTGGCAGCAGCGATGATTACGGCGCACCCTTCGGAATCGACGGCGTGCAGGTGAGAGTGAAGGTTTGCAACAACGGAAAGGCTGCAACACAGGATGTCCTGCAGATTTATGTCAAAAACGAAGAGGATGACTGCGATGTAACGTATCCGCACCTGTCTGCGCTTCAAAGAGTTGAGCTTGCAGCAGGCGAAGAGAAGGAAGTGACCCTGACGATCGCACCGCATGAGCTTTCCAGCGTAGATGAGGAAGGACAGCGCAAGATCCGTACCCGGAAATTTACGGTTTACGCCGGCTTTGCACAGCCGGATGCCCGCAGCCGGGAGCTGACGGGCCGCGAAAGCGCAAGCTGCAGTGTAGAGATCGGATAAAGAAAAAATCGAGGAGCATCTGCCCTGCTGGGGTAGGTGCTCCTTTTTGGCATATGTTCAGCACCTGCCACATTTTAACGTGAACCCGCTGCTAGCAGGCAAATTCACGATTGAAATTGGCAGGCGGACAAGGCTTGATTTTAGGGCATTTCATCAGTATCATAACATCTTGGACTATGAGGCCTGCGGTGCGAAAGCGGTGGCGCTGCAGACGTTTTTTATGAAGGAGAATAACGAATGATATCTGCCAATAACGTTACCTACAGAGTCGGCAAAAAGGCTTTGTTCGAGGATGTTAACATCAAGTTCACAGAAGGCAACTGCTACGGCATCATCGGTGCCAACGGCGCCGGTAAGTCCACCTTTCTGAAGATTCTGTCCGGACAGCTGGATACCACCAACGGTGAGATTGCCATTACGCCGGGGCACCGCCTGTCCTTCCTGGAGCAGGATCATGAGAAATACAACGACCAGGTGGTTCTGGATACGGTCATTCAGGGCAATAAACGCCTGTATGAGATCGGACAGCAGAAGGACGCACTGTATGCCAAGCCGGATTTTACCGATGAGGACGGCATCAAGGCGGCAGAGCTGGAGAGTGATTATGCGGAAATGGGCGGCTATGAAGCTGAGTCCGATGCGGAATCTCTGCTGAACGGCCTTGGCATTGAGGACGAGTATCATTACAAGCAGATGAATGAGCTGAACGGCGCGCAGAAGGTGAAGGTTCTTCTGGCCAGAGCTCTGTTCGGTAATCCGGATATTCTGCTTCTGGATGAGCCGACCAACCACCTGGATCTGGATGCCATTGGCTGGCTGGAGGAGTTTCTGATCAACTTCGAGAACACCGTTATCGTGGTTTCGCACGACCGGTATTTCCTGAATAAGGTATGCACGGATATCGCAGACATCGATTACGGCAAAATAACGCTCTACGCGGGCAACTATGATTTCTGGTATGAGTCCTCCCAGCTGATGGTGCGTCAGATGAAGGAAGCCAATAAGAAGAAGGAAGAGAAGATTAAGGAGCTGAAGGAATTCATTTCCCGTTTCTCGGCCAATGCTTCCAAGTCCAAGCAGGCGACCTCCAGAAAGCGTGCTCTTGAGAAAATTGAGCTGGATGAGATCAAGCCCTCCTCGCGCAAGTATCCCTTCATCGATTTTCGGCCGGATCGCGAGATCGGAAATGAAGTACTGACGGTGGAGCATCTGTCCAAGACCATCAACGGCGTGAAGCTTCTGGACGATGTGTCCTTTGTGGTCAAGCATGATGACAAGATCGCCTTCGTCGGTTCCCAGGAGCAGGCGAAAACCGCTCTGTTTGAAATCCTGATGGGCAACATGGAGCCGGACAGCGGCAGCTATAAGTGGGGCGTTACGACGTCGCAGTCCTATTTTAAAAAGGACAACACGGAGCTCTTTAACACCGAGGAGGACATCACGCAGTGGCTGACGGCCTACTCGCAGATCAAGGATGTCACATATGTCCGCGGCTTCCTTGGCCGCATGCTGTTCCGCGGAGAGGACGGCATCAAGAAGGTGAAGGTACTTTCCGGCGGTGAGAAGGTGCGCTGCCAGCTCTCCTCCATGATGATCAGCGGGGCCAACTGCCTGATCTTCGATGAGCCGACCAACCACCTGGATATGGAATCCATCTCGGCACTCAACGATGGTATGATCAAGTTCTCCGGTGTGGAGCTGATCGCCTGCCGCGATCACCAGGTTGTGCAGACGACGGCAAACCGTATTATCGAGCTTTTGCCCGGCGGCGGAATGATTGATAAGGAAACGGATTACGATACGTACCTGGAGCAGGATGCGGATGCAAGAAAGCGCACGGTTTATGTTGCGGATGTCAGTGCAGACGCAGAGCAGGGCGAAGAGGAATAATAGTTACGGTGTTTGGCTCTTCAGACATCAATGCAAATAGAATCGGCACACAGCCTTTGGGTTGTGTGCCGATTCTTCTTTTTTGCGCCGATGTACAATACACAGCGACTATTCAGAGTCAATTCACAAAAATGTGCCCGGAATGGTTACAATGAACAAATGGAATCGACAAGGCCGCTAAAATTCTGCTAATATGTACAATGACGGCTTGGGCCCGTCACAAAGGAGGGGAAGGTATATGTTAACAGGAAAGCAAAAGGCGGCCTTCGGCATCGGTGCTGTCGGCAAGGACATGGTGTATGCACTGTCTGCATCGTATGTCATGTATTTTTATCAGGACGTATTGGGACTCTCTGCCACCTTCGTGGGACTGATCCTGATGATTGCCAGAATCTTTGATGCCTTCAATGACCCGTTCATGGGTATTCTGGTAGCCAAAACAAGGAGCCGCTTCGGCCGGTTTCGTCCGTGGATCCTGTCAGGAACGATTTTGAATGCATTGGTTCTGTATGCACTCTTTGCTGCGCCGTCCATGGAGCAGACGGGACTGATGGTTTATTTCAGCATCATCTATATTGCCTGGGGCGTCACCTATACCATGATGGACATTCCCTATTGGTCGATGATTCCGGCTATTACAAGGACACCGGCTGACCGTGAGAATCTTTCTGTGGTGGGACGTACCTGTGCCGGCGTCGGATCGGCTCTTGTTGCCATGTTCACGATGCTTCTCGTGGGAATTCTGGGCGGAGAGAGTGAGCGCGTTGGCTTCCGCTGGGTGGCACTGATTATTGCTGTTATTTTCGTTGTGACAGAGGTGATTTGCTGCGCCAGTGTCCATGAAGCGGCGGAAAGCAAAATGCAGACGGCGACGGTAGGAGAAATGTTCAAGGCCCTGTTCTCCAATGACCAGGCACTGGTTGTGGTGGGGAGCATTGTCCTGATCAACTCGGCGCTGTATCTGACCTCGAACTTTATCATCTATTTTTTTAAGTATGATTTCGGCGGGATTGGCTGGAAGGCCAGCTACACGCTGTTTACTACCATTGGCGGAGCGGCACAGATTCTGGGGATGATGGTCGTATATCCGCTCCTTCGCCGGAAACTGAGCAACACGCGGATTTTCTCTCTTAGCCTTACGCTGGCGCTGATTGGTTATGCTGTTCTTCTGGTGCTGTGTCTTACAGGGTTTTCCGGCAATCTTGGACTGCTGTGTGTGCCGGGCGTTGTTGTCTTTGCCTGCAACGGAATGCTGAGCGTCCTTACCACGCTGTTCCTTTCCAACAGTGTGGACTACGGACAGCTTAAAACCGGCCGGCGCGAGGAGAGCGTAATTTTCTCCATGCAGACCTTTGTTGTGAAAGCGGCTTCAGGCGTTGCTGTTTTTTGCACCGGCATCGGACTGGACCTGATCGGGCTTGTGGGCAATGCCGATGAAACGGCACCGGCGGCCGAGCAAAGTGCTGCTACATTGCTGGGACTTCGGCTGATGATGACAGTGCTGCCGATGGTCGTGCTGGCGATTGCCTTTGCTTTGTTTGTTCGGAAATTTACCCTGACGGATGAGCGGGCCGAGGAGATCAGCCGAAAGCTGCAGGAGGCGCAGTGACAGCTTAGAAGATAGGAAAGCAGCAAGTCCCCTAAGGGCCACCCTGGCGCTTTTGCAGTCTTGTGAACCGCAATTCCAAGGAGTATAGTGTGAGGAAAAACCAGTTGGAGCATGACAGGAAAGGAATCGGAACATGAACTTTTTGGAAGAGCGGATTCGGAAGGATGGCATCGTAAAGGAAGGCAATGTTCTTAAAGTGGACAGCTTTCTGAATCATCAGATGGACATTCGTCTGTTCGAGCAGATGGGCGAGGAATGGAAAAAGCGCTTTGCAGACAAGGACATCAATAAGGTGCTGACCATCGAAGCGTCCGGGATCGGTATTGCCTGCATCGTGGCGGAGCAGTTCGATGTGCCCGTTGTTTTTGCTAAAAAGCACCAGAGCGTTAATATCGACGGTGACATGTATGTCGCTGAGGTGGAGTCTTTCACACACAAGTGCCAGAATAAGGTCATTGTGTCCAAGAAGTTCCTGGGACCGGAGGATCGCGTATTGATCATCGATGATTTCCTGGCCAACGGCTGTGCACTGCAGGGACTGGTCTCGATTGTGCAGCAGGCAGGCGCCAGAGTTGAGGGCATCGGCATCGCCATCGAAAAGGGCTTTCAGTCCGGCGGCCGCGTGATCCGGAACCTTGGCTATCAGCTGGAGTCGCTGGCCATCGTGGATTCTATGAACGCGGAAACCGGTGAGGTTATTTTCCGTGAGCAGTAAGAGGTGAAAGGCGACAAGGAAAAGAATACATGGAACCATTAAAGAATCTGATATTTGATCTGGGCGGCGTTCTCATTGAGTACCGCTGGAGAGATTTCCTGCGGGATCTGGGGGCTCCGGAGCAGAGGCTGGATCTAATCGGAAGCGAGATGTTCGAGGATCCGAGACATCTTTGGCACGAATTTGATCTCGGTAACTATACGGAAGAGGAACTGATCGCGGAATTTGCAAAGGAATATCCGGAGGATTTGCCGTTCATTGCGAGCTTTGTCCGGCATGGGGAGTACATGCATGTGCCGCGCGTGGATGTGTGGGAGAAGGTGCATCTCCTGAAGGAAAAGGGATATCGGATTTATCTCCTGTCCAACTATCCGGAGCCGCTTTTTTGCAAGCACACGCAGTATGCGGATTTTATGAAGGATCTGGACGGGCGCGTTGTTTCTTACGAGGTTCGCCTGGGAAAGCCGGAGGAGGGCATATACCGGGCACTTCTGGAGAAGTATGCATTGAATCCCGGGGAGAGCATCTTTTTTGATGACAGGGCGGACAATGTAAGAGGTGCCGAGGCCTGCGGGATCCCCTCGCGCCTGGTTTATTCGAAGGAAGCACTTCTGGAAGACCTGGATGCGCTTCTTGCAGGAGAGGAAGAGGCGGTGCGCAGGAGCGATGGCCTTGAGAAGGAATCGCAGCAGGAGGACAGCGAGCGGGATCTCCCGGGGGGTCATCCTAAGAGGTAACGCAGCAGTTGATACAGCCGGTCGAATGAGGCAGAGAGATTCTGCTTTATTCGGCCGGTTTTCTTTTTAGGGGGCTTTGAACGGTCCCTATGAGTGATGATATTGGGGTTAAAGGGCCATTTCCTCCATGAGCTTTTAGTGATTTCGCAGGTATTCTCCGACCATGCGGAATTCTTCGGGATAGATGCAGTGCGGGATGGAATTCTCCTGCACAGCCTTGGCACAGGCGTCGTAGTCCATCCAGCAGACGCTCTCCAGCTCGCTGTCCTGGAGCGTCAGATCCTCGATTTGAATTTCCTTTCGCACGAGATAGACATTGCTGAATTCGCGGTCGTGAAAGGGAATGCCGTAGAAGACGTCGTCAAAATTCCCCTGATGCCGTCCAATGTACTCCAGATCATCTGCAGAAACGAGGAGCCCCAGCTCTTCGCCGATTTCGCGGATGGCGGAGGGGAGCGGATCATCTCCGGCGGCCATGTGCCCGGCGGAGGAGATGTCGTAGCAACCGGGATTGGAGTCTTTAGTCTGACTTCTTTTCTGCAGAAGAACCTGGTATCTGCCGGTGCCAGGATCCTTTCTTACAACCCACATATGTACGGTTTCGTGCGGATCCCCTTCCCGGTGGCAGACGCCGCGCTCCTGTACAATGCCCGTACGGTTCCCGTCTGCATCGAGAACATCAAAGAGCTCCATGGGAGAGCCGTTCAAAGCAGCCTCCCGTAGAATGCCATCCTCTGAATAGACAAGCTTCAGCGAAAAGAACGGCTCGCCGGCCTCCAGCAGGCGGAAGAAAATCTTATCTCCTGCCCAGAGGTTCAAAGCCTTCGCGGGATCTGTTTCAAAAATACGATCCTTGGACACCCATTCCAGATCTCCCTCATTGCAATCGGCGATTGCCTTCCCGGCAAAACCACTGGCGGTGAACAAATCCATGTACTCTGTGATATCCCCATAGATAAAGGTGACAATACCGCGGAACGAAAGCCCCTGCAGCTCATAGCCCGTTTCCTCGCGCGCTTCGCGGAGAATTCCGTCCTCCGGGCTCTCGCCATCCTCCAGATGACCGCCGATTCCGATCCATTTGTCTTTATTCACATCCCTTTCCTTCTTGGTGCGGTGCAGCATCAGGTAGGAATCCTCGTGTTCAAGATAGCAAAGTGTGGTATGAACCAACATAGAAGCCTCCTTTGGGCGGTACGTCGAGAGTTTACTGCAGCGCCTTTTTGATGTACTATATATTCTGCGTATAACTGATGATACTACTATTTGCAAAACAACTATTCGAAGCCCATTTTACCATACAGGAGGCTGTTATGCAGAATCTAACATTATATAACGGACATCCGGAGAACACCGACGGGCGCGAACCCAAGGAGCTGCGCGTGTATGAGCTTCTTGATTCGCTGGGTATTTCATACCAGCGAACGGATCATGGGCCGGCTGACACAATGGAAGCCTGCCACGACATCGATGCGATTTTGGACTGCCTTGTCTGCAAGAACCTGTTCCTCTGCAACCGCCAGCAAACCAAATTTTACCTTCTCATGATGCCCGGGGATAAGCCATTCAAAACAAAGGAGCTCTCCAGCCAGATTCAATCGGCCAGACTTTCCTTTGCATCACCGGAGAAGATGGAAGAGTACCTGGACATCCATCCCGGAGCGGTCAGTGTCATGGGACTTATGAATGATCATGACAATCAGGTACAGCTGCTGATGGATGAGGATGTTGTCAAAGAGGAATACCTGGGGTGCCATCCGTGCGTGAACACATCCAGCTTGAAAATGAAAGTGCAGGATGTGCTGACTAAATTTCTTCCTGCTGTGCACCATGAACCGGTGCTTGTCAAACTGACAGGAGAAGGGTGAACGTAAAAGGAGGCGTTCGTTCACACGCTTGCCGGTGGATGCCGCTGGCGGGCGTGTGAAAAAGCGTGCACAGAGAAAACTCTCTGCACTTTCTTGCTGGGATGGGGTTGCTTTTCGTTTGTTTTTTGTTATAATTTCGTTGTTGTTTCGAAGACCTAGGGTCCGCGTTTGATTGGCCTTATAGTGTTCGATACGCGAAGGGTTATGAATCGTGTGCGGTATTAGTTTAGTGGTAAAACGCGACCTTCCCA
>CAVGIV010000032.1:0-28708 GCA_963629395.1 Paludibacteraceae bacterium
TGCCTGCAAGCAGTCAATTCACGTTGAAATATGGCAGGTGCTGAACAGATACAAATCCATGACATAAAAAAGACCTTCCGCAATTAGCGGGAGGTCTTTTATGGTGTGCCACATCGGAATTCCGAAGGAAAATATTACTGCTGCATTTTACAGGAGATCCTGCCAGTTTTTAACGCCTTCCTTCTTGGCAACTTCCTGCATCTTCATGGCACGAACCTTGGTAGAAAGTCCAAAGAGGTTGATGAAGCCGTTGGCGTCTGTGTGATCATACATATCACCGGTCTTGAAGGAAGCGATGCTCTCGTTATACATCGTGTACGGAGAGGTTTCGCCGGCACGGATGATGTTGCCCTTGTACAGACCGAGCTTCACAGTTCCGGTGACGTAGCGCTGGGTGCTCTCGATGAAGGCCTGCTCTGCCTCGCGAAGAGGAGAGAACCACTTGCCCTCGTAGACAAGGCTGGCAAACTTCTCGCCGATTTCTTCCTTCAGAGCGTAGGTCTCACGATCGAGAATCAGCTCCTCGAGCTGCTGATGTGCCTCATAGAGGATGGTACCGCCGGGAGTCTCATAAACGCCGCGGCTCTTCATGCCGACGACACGGTTTTCTACGATATCGATGATGCCGATGCCGTTCTCGCCGCCGATCTTGTTCAGCTTGCGGATAATATCGGAGAGCTTCATCTTCTCACCGTTTACAGCAACGGGGAGGCCCTTCTCAAAGTCGATGGTGAGATAGGTTGTCTTATCCGGTGCCTTCTGCGGAGTCTGGGAAAGAACCAGCACATGCTCATAGTTGGGCTCATTGGAGGGGTCCTCCAGCTCAAGGCCCTCATGACTGATGTGCCAGAGGTTGCGGTCACGGCTGTAGCTCTCGTCTGCAGAGAAGGGAAGATCGATGCCATGCTTGTGTGCGTACTCGATCTCAGACTCACGGGAATCCAGCTTCCAGTTCGGATCACGCCATGCAGCGATGATCTTGATGTCCGGTGCCAGAGCCTTGATGCCCAGCTCAAAACGGATCTGGTCGTTGCCCTTTCCGGTTGCACCGTGGCTGATGGCTACGGCGCCCTCCTTGCGGGCGATCTCTACCAGCTTCTTGGCAATCAGAGGACGGGCCATCGAGGTGCCGATCAGATACTTGTTCTCATAAACGGCATGTGCCTGGATGCAGGGAGCAACATACTCGTCGCAGAACTCATCAATAACATCCAGAATGTAAAGCTTGTCTGCGCCGCAGTACTTCGCTCTTTCCTCCAGACCCTCCAGCTCCTGCTCCTGTCCGACATTGATGCAGACGCAGACAACGTCGTAATTATAATTCTCCTTCAGCCAGGGAATGATACAGGTAGTATCCAGTCCGCCAGAATACGCAAGTACAACCTTTTCTCTTTCCATTACGAATCTCCTTCAGATGACTTTGATAGTATATGGAAGCAACAGCTCGGCCTCCAGTGATTCAATATAGTACTTCAAAAACATAATTGCAACCAGAACAATGTACGTAAATATGCATTACAAGTATGCATTTATGCATAAATATGCATAATAATGGAT
Source organism: Paludibacteraceae bacterium (assembly GCA_963629395.1). Lineage (GTDB taxonomy): Bacteria > Bacillota > Clostridia > Lachnospirales > Lachnospiraceae > CAG-791. Next base: position 1,558 of record CAVGIV010000032.1, read on the forward strand.
CTAGTATGTATATTTATAAAAAGACGCTTGCATACATCCATTATAAGGAGTACATTTAATGCTGCTGTTGCCGGAAATGCTATAGCCTCCGCCGGGACCCGTCGCCGGGCGTGCGCAGGCGGTGGTTTGTTAACGGGCGCATCTAAAGGTTTCCGCTGGTCGTGAGCCGTGATATAGTTACAGTGTATGCATTCATGCATTTATTGGAGGAAGATACAGTATATGAAAAAGATACGAGCAGGCATCATCGGTGCCACCGGATACGCAGGAGCAGAGATCCTGCGCATTTTGTCGGTCCATCCGGACGTGGAAATCAAGTGGATCGGATCCCGCAGCTACGCGGATCAGCAGATGGCATCTATATATGGAAATCTGTTTCATTTCGTAGATCTTCCTTTGATTGATGATGATACGGAGAAGATGAAGCATGCCATTTTGGAGCTGGCGGAGGATACAGACGTTATTTTCACTGCGACGCCCCAGGGCGCCTGTGCGGGGCTTATGAGCGAGGAGCTTCTCGAAAAGACACGCGTCATCGACATGTCAGCGGATTTTCGCCTGAAGGATGTGGCGATTTATGAGAAGTGGTACAAAATAAAGCATGCATCCCCCCAGTTCCTGGAGGAGGCTGTTTACGGACTTTGCGAGATCAACCGAAAGGATATTCCGGCGGCAAGGATCCTTGCCAATCCGGGATGTTACACGACCTGTTCCATTCTGACCGCATACCCTCTGGTTGAAGCGGGACTGATCGATACAGATACATTGATTGTGGATGCGCTTTCCGGAGTGTCCGGTGCAGGGCGCGGAGCCAAGACCGCCAATCTCTACTGCGAGGTCAATGAGAGTGCCAAGCCCTATGGCGTGGCAACACACCGCCATACGCCGGAAATCGAGGAGCAGCTTTCCTATGCCTGCGGACACGGCGTCACCATCAATTTCACACCGCACCTGGTGCCGATGAACCGCGGCATCCTTGCAACGGAGTACGCGTCACTGGTGAGGAAGACAGACGGAACTCTTCCTACGAAGGAAGAAATTCGAAGCGTGTATGAGGCACGCTACGGGAAGGAACGCTTCATTCGGCTTCTGCCGGATGGCAAGTACCCGGAGACACGCTTTGTAGAGGGCAGTAATTTCCTGGATATCGGGTTCCAGATCGATGAGAGAACCGGACGCATCATTCTCATGGGTGCCATTGACAACATGGGAAAGGGCTCCGCTACACAAGCGGTGCAGAATATGAATCTGATGTTCGGACTGCCGGAGGAAACTGCAATCGGACTTCCCGCGATGATGCCATAGTGGTGTTTGTTCAGCATCCTGCCATATTTCAACGTGAACGCACTGCTTGCAGGCAAGTTCACGATTGAAATTGGCAGGCGGCCAAGGTGCGAAGCGACTTTGGCCAGTCACATTGAGGATTTGCGATAGCAAGTTCGAGATGGGGGCTGAACGGGTACAATGGGTGCAACCTGTGGAAGTAGAAAGTACTGGTATAGATGGAAGGAAAAGTGATCATCCGGCCGATGCGGATGAGCGATTATGAAGAAGTTCATGCCCTGTGGATGACCATCCAGGGCTTTGGAATCCGCGCAATCGATGACGGAGCCGAGGATGTGGAACGGTTTATAAACCGCAACCCGGAAACCTCTGTGGTAGCCGTGACAGACGGAAGGATCGTAGGCTCTATTCTCTGCGGAAGCGACGGACGGCAGGGGACACTCTACCACGTATGTGTCGCAGGAGACTATCGCCGGATGGGAATCGGACGGCAGATGGTGGGCTACTGTATGCGGCAGCTGCGCAAGATGCGTATCAATAAGGTGTCGCTGGTGGCATTTACGAGCAATCAGGTCGGCAACGCGTTCTGGAGAGGCATCGGCTGGAAGAAGCGCGAGGATTTTTACTATTACGACTTTATATTGAACGAAAAGAACATAACCCGCTTCATTGGCGAGAACGCCACATGAGCAAAGGGGAAGCCGCAGCGGCGGTGATGGAAAGAAATCCCGGATGGGTACCGGAGAATGGGTAAGGAGCATTTATGAGTACAACAGATACAATGCAGGTGATTGCCGGCGGCGTGACCGCGGCGGAAGGGTTTGAGGCGGCAGCCTGCGCTGCAGGGATTAAGTATGAAAACCGGACCGATATGGCGCTGATCTACAGCGCGCTTCCGTGCACAGCGGCTGGAACCTTCACCTCAAATGTTGTGAAGGCTGCACCGGTCATCTGGGACCGGACGATCGTGCGTGAAAGCAAGCAGGCTGTGCAGGCTGTGGTTGTCAACTCCGGCATAGCCAATGCCTGCACCGGGCAGGAGGGAATGCAGATCTGTGAGGAAACTGCCAAGGCAGCAGGAGATCTTCTTGGAATCGCTCCGCAGGCGGTCCTTGTGGGATCAACCGGTGTCATCGGCATGCAGATTCCGATGGACCGCATCAAGGCTGGACTTACGGAGCTGACTGCCCGCAAGGCAGGAACCCTTGCGGCAGGAGAGGCTGCTTCCAAGGCAATCATGACAACCGATACCGTCAATAAGGAGGTTGCGGTTACCTTTACTGCTGGTGGGAAAACGGTGACGCTGGGCGGAATGTCAAAGGGGTCCGGAATGATTCACCCCGGCATGTGCACCATGCTGGCATTTCTGACAACGGATCTTGCCATCGAGAAGGAGCTTCTGCAGAAGGCTGTGTCAGAGGTGGTGGAAGACACCTTTAATATGATTTCGGTGGACGGCGACATGTCGACCAACGATACGCTTCTGGTGCTGGCCAACGGCGCAGCCGGGAATGCAGTGATTGCAGAAGAATCCGCGGACTATGCGGAATTTCGGAAGGCACTGGAGTATGTCTGCCGCACGCTGGCCATGAAGATGGCAGGAGACGGAGAAGGTGCCACGAGACTCATCGAGACACAGGTTGTGCATGCAGATACCAAGGAGCACGCCAAGGTACTGGCGAAGTCGGTGATCCAGTCCAACCTGACAAAGGCCGCTATTTTCGGAAAGGATGCCAACTGGGGACGCGTTTTGTGCGCACTGGGGTACTCCGGCGCTTCATTTGATCCGGAGAACGTGGACCTGTACTTTGAGGCAGAAGGCTCGCGGATGCTGATTTTCACCAAGGGCAGCGCAGCGGATTATTCCGAGGAAGAAGCGACCAGACTCCTTGGCTGTGAAAAGGTGATCATCTGCTGCGATATGCACATGGGAGAGGAATCCGCCACTGCATGGGGGTGCGATCTTACCTACGATTATGTAAAAATCAATGCAGACTACCGGTCGTGATACGTCGCCGCATCGGACATGCGAGGATAGCTGCAACAGTGAGGAGATTAGACAGATATGGTACAGGAACTGGATGAAGCACAAAAAAAAGCGGAGGTCCTGATCGAGGCGCTCCCCTATATTCAGAGATTCAACCGCAAAATCATTGTGGTGAAGTACGGCGGCTCTGCAATGAGTGATGAGGCGCTGCAGCGCAGTGTTATTCAGGACGTAACGCTGCTCAAGCTCGTTGGCTTTAAGCCGATCATCGTCCACGGCGGCGGTAAGGCCATTTCCTCCTGGGTAAAGAAAACAGGAAAGGAAGCACAGTTCATCAATGGCCTTCGGGTTACGGATGCAGAGACCATGGAAATCGCGGAAATGGTGCTCGGACGCGTCTCGAAGAATCTGGTGACCATGGTGGAGGAGCTGGGTGTTAAGGCCGTCGGCATCTCCGGCAAGGATTCGGCAATGCTGCGTGTAAAAAAACGCCTTTCCGGCGGCCAGGATATCGGATATGTCGGTGAGGTGACCGGGGTAGATCCGAAAATTCTTTTTGACATGCTGGACAATGATTATCTGCCGATTGTCGCGCCGATTGGATTGGATGAAAACTACGAAACCTATAACATCAATGCGGATGAGGCAGCCTGTGCCATCGCCAAGGCAGTGGGGGCGGATAAGCTGGTGTATCTGACAGATGTGGAAGGCCTGTACCGCGATTTTGCAGATAAGTCGTCCTTTATCTCCAGAATCAGTGTGAGCGGCGCCGAGAAGCTGATTGGTGATGGTATCATCGGCGGCGGAATGCTGCCCAAGCTCTCCAACTGCACCGATGCGGTACGCGGCGGTGTAAAGCGCGTGCATATCCTGGACGGAAGAGTGCCGCACAGCATTCTTCTGGAGATTTTCACCAACAAGGGCAATGGAACCATGTTCTATGAGGACGGAGATCAGCTGGACGCATAGAGGGGTGCGGCTGCCAATGGGGCGCAGGTGAGCAAACGCGAATAGGAAGAGTATTCCAGCAATACAGAAATGATGCAGGGGCAGGCACGCATAAGTGGCTTGCCGCTTGCACAGCACGAGACGAAAAGAGGAAGAAATGGATCATATGCAGGCACTGATTGAAGAAGCGGAGAAGGACCTTCTTCACACCTATAATCGGTATCAGATTGTACTGGATCATGGAGAGGGCGTTTATCTCTATGATGTAAACGGCAAGAAATATCTGGATTTTGTGGCAGGCATTGCGGTATTCGCCTTAGGCTATGGGAATAAAGAGTACAACGATGCTCTGAAGGCGCAGATCGATAAAATCCTGCATACGTCCAACTATTATTACAACGAGCCGGCCATCAAGGCAGCGAAGGCTCTGAAGGCAGTCTCCGGGATGGACCGTGTTTTCTTCACCAACAGCGGCGCAGAGTCGGTTGAGGGCGCCCTGAAGGCAGCAGTGAAGCATGCCTATTTAAAAAACGGCGGTGAGCACCAGGAAATCATTGCCATGGAGCATTCCTTTCACGGCAGAACCTACGGCGCCTTGTCGGTAACCGGGAATTCGCATTACCGCGAAGCCTTCGGTGAAATGCCCTGCCATGTTAAATTTGCAGAATACAACAATCTGGAGTCGGTGAAGGCGCAGATCGGGCCGAATACCGCCGGCATTATTCTGGAAACGGTACAGGGAGAGGGCGGTTTGGTTCCCGCTACAAAGGAGTTTTTGGAGGGGATCCGGAAGCTTTGCGATGAGAACGGCATCCTGATGATTCTGGATGAAGTGCAGTGCGGCATGGGAAGAACCGGCTCCATGTTCGCCTTCCAGAAATTCGGCGTAAAGCCGGATATCATGACCACGGCCAAGGCACTTGGATGCGGTGTACCGGTGGGAGCCTTCCTTATGACGGAGGAGGTGGCTGCTTCAAGCCTTGTGGCAGGAGACCACGGCACCACCTATGGCGGCAATCCGTTTGCGACGGCAGCGGTGTGCAAGGTTCTTGAACTCTATGACAAAGAAAATATAATAGACCATGTAAATGAGACGGCACCTTACCTGGAGAAGGCACTGGATGCATTAAAGGATAAATATCCGTGCATTCTGGAGCGCAGAGGAAGCGGTTTGATGCAGGGACTGGTCTTTGACCGGCCGGTGGCTCCTGTTATCGCAGGTGCCATGGAGCAGGGACTGATCCTGATCAATGCCGGCAGTAGCATCCTTCGCTTTGTACCGCCTCTGGTAATTACGAAAGACAATATTGACGAAATGATCCGCATTCTGGAGCCGGTGATTGCGAAAATCTGCGGATAGGCAAAAGGCGCGTCAGAGAGGTTATACGCTTGAATGTAAAAGGCAGATTACTATCAATCCTTGTCGTTCTTGCCATTGCAGGCGGATTGATTTATGTAGCAGCAAGAGGGGATGAAAACGCCGGCAGCAGCTCGGAATCCCTGTTTTCCAGAAAGCAGACCATCAACCTGTGGTACACCGATGATGCTGTGACGGATTTTTTAAACAGTGCGTGCGTGGCCTACACCGACAGTCAAAGTCAGTACCGGATCGAGCCGACGCTCATAGATGACACGGATTATATGCAGAAGATTTATGATGCATCCGTGGAGGGAGAAGATTATCCGGACCTGTTCCTGGCAGGCAACGATCTACTGGAGCGGCTGTGGCTGACCGGGCTTGCAGCAGAAATTCAGGATACGGAGCACTTTAGCGACAACCACACATTCTGCGAGTCAGCCATTGATGCGGTGACATACCAGAATAAAGTAATTGCATATCCGATGAGCTTTGAGGCGGCTGCATTTCTTTACAATACGGATTATCTGCAGACCATGGCCTCGGCCGCCGGGAAGACGCTCGAGGATACCGTTCCGGAAACGATGGTTGATGTCATCACACTGGCCAACAGCTACGATGCGCCGGAAAATGTATCAGCCGTGCTCAAGTGGGATGTCAGCGATATTTTTTATAACTATTGCTTTCTTGGCAATTATATGGACATCGGCGGCCAGTACGGGGATGATACGAGCCAGCTGCACGTATACAACCAGCAGCTCATTTCCTGTCTGCAGGTTTACCAGCAGCTGAATCAGTTCTTTTCCATTGATACGGCCTCGGACGACTATTCGAGTGTGATTCAGGATTTTGCGGCGGGGAAGATTGTCTTTACGCTGGCAACATCAGACAGTGTGAAGAAGATTGCCCAGTACGAGAAGGACAATGGAACCACGATCAACTACGGCGTGACGAGAATTCCGGATCTGACGGGGGATCTAAAGTCCAAGACGCTTTCCATCACGAATTGTCTGGTGATCAACGGATATTCCGAGCAGCAGGAGGAGGCCAATGCGTTTGCACAGTACCTTCTCTACGAGGGAATGGATACATTTTTTGATCAGACCGGAAAAGCGCCGGCACTGGCCGGATACAGCTACAGCGATGAGCACATGAACGGCTTCTACGATGCGTACACCGATTCGGCGCCGATCACCAAGCTTCGGTCGGCTTCCAATTTCTGGATGCTCCTGGAGAATACCTTCTCCAAGGTCTGGGACGGAGAGGATCCCAATGAGCAGCTGCGTCAGCTTTGCCAGCAGCTCCTGATTCAAATGACCGGACAGGAAGATGTCAGCGTGGCGAAGATCGCGGATCCGGCGGCTGTGGATATTCAAAGTCAGCTGACGGGAATGGAATAATTGCCTGATGGCAATGATATAAAATTTCCCCTGCAGAAAATTCTGCAGGGGTTTTCTGTGTTACAATGCAATGTACATGACGGGGCCCCTGACGCAGGCAGGGAGGTCATGAATGGGAATACAATTGCATATGAATGCGGTAAGGAGAAGACGCCTTAGAAGGGGAGCGGTCCTTGTGCTGCTGGTGGTGGCGATGAATACGGGAATGCTGGCATGCGGCAGGGGCGAGGAGCTTACGCTAAACGGCACTGCTGCGGAGGACGCACAGGGAAGCCAGGAGGAAAATGGTTCGAGTGAGGACCCCGCTGCCACAGCTGCAGCTACAACAACGGACCTAGCAGATGCCGCAGAAACGGAGCAGGAGAAAGACTCTGCACCGGAAAACGATGTCTGCGAACCGGCGCAGAACGTCGTCGTGTACCTTTGCGGCGCAGTGGAACATACCGGCGTATACGAGCTGCCGGAGGGGTCACGTGTGGTGGATGCGATCCGCATGGCGGGCGGCCTCACACTGATGGCCGATGAGACCTGTGTCAATCAGGCAAGAGTTCTTACGGACGGCGAACAGATTTATATCTGGACTGCGGAGGAACGAAGCGCCTATCAAAGAGGAGAAAACGTCGCTTTGCCGGAGACCGCAGTAGAGACGCCGGCCTCTGATACGACCGGAAGTGCCGGGGGCGGTCTTGTGAATCTCAACACTGCAGGCCAAGAGGAGCTTACGACGCTCCCTGGCATCGGCACTGCCAAGGCGGCAGCCATCATTGCCTATCGGCAGGAGCACGGCGGATTTACTGCCAGGGAAGAGCTTAAAAACGTATCCGGAATCGGAGATGCGACCTATGAGAAGCTGAAGGACCGGATTGCACAGATACCATAGAGGGTGACTATTAAGGAGAGAATCATGGCAGCAAGAATTCTGGTTGTCGATGATGAAAAGCTGATTGTAAAGGGAATCCTGGTCAGTTTGGCCCAGGACGGATATGAGACAGATGCAGCCTACGACGGCAATGAGGCACTGGAGAAAATTCGAAACGGCAGCTATGACCTGGTTATACTGGATCTGATGCTGCCGGGAATGAGCGGGACGCAGGTGTGCTGCTCTGTCAGGGAATTTTCCAGCGTCCCGATTCTCATGCTTACCGCCAAAAGCGAGGACATGGATAAGATCCTGGGACTGGAATACGGTGCGGATGATTATATGACCAAGCCGTTTAACATTCTGGAGCTGAAGGCCAGGATCAAGGCAATTCTTCGCAGAACGAAGGAAGGACGTGCGCCGGTGCAGGCCGGGCGAATCATTGAGAGCGGCGATATCCGGATGGACAGAGATAACCGCCGGGTGGAGGTTGCCGGCAGAGAGATCTCTTTGACAGGGAAGGAGTTCGAGCTCTTGGAGCTTCTGGCAGCACACCCTGGAAAGGTCTATGCACGGGCAAATCTCCTGCAGCTGGTCTGGGGAAGAGATTATCCGGGAGATGAGCGTACTGTGGACGTGCATATCCGGCGCCTTCGGGAGAAGATCGAGCGGACGCCGTCCGAGCCCTGCTATGTGCAGACAAAGTGGGGTGTTGGCTATTACTATCAGGAGAAGAAAAGCGAGTAAATGGCACAGCACAATGCAGCATTAGAAAGGGCAGGAGCCATTCTGGACAACATCCGCGTTGCTGCCCGCAAATCGACATTTCTTGGAAGTCTTCGTCTGCGTATTTTTCTTATCATATTTATTCTCGGCGTTGTGCCGTGCGTGATCATGCGCGGCTCGGTTCTGTCCAATTACGAAACCAGAGTCATCAATCTCAGAATCAGCGAAGTACAGACGCAGCTGCGCATTCTGGCAAACCACCTACTGACATACAATTACCTGCAGGATTCATCGTCCCAGGTTGTGGATGCGGAGCTGACACAGTTTGCATCCTTTTATGACGGCAGAGTACTGGTTATCAACGGAAACCTTAAGGTCGTGAAGGATACCTTTGATATGTCAACAGGCAAAACGGTGGTTTCCCAGGACGTAGTTAGGTGCCTTCAAAGCGGGAGCAGGGAGGTGACCACGCGCTATGTCAAGGAAGACGGATACCTCGAGGTCATCATGCCGGTCAGTGAGACGAAATCCCTGGAAAATCAGGACTATTCCGGCAGCACCTCACAGGAAGAGGAGGTATGGGGTGTTCTGCTGGTCAGCGTATCCACCGAGTCCATTGCTGCAACACTGGATGTTCTGGCACGGCGCGCCAATCTATTGCTTTTGATTATGGGGGTGGTCGTATTTTCGCTGGCGGTTCTGGCGGCAGCCTTTCTGGTGCGTCCGCTGGAAAAGCTGACCAGAGCCTTCGGGGATGTACAGGCAGGGTATACTTCCTCGAGCGTACAGGTAAATGACTACAGTGAGACCCGGAACATTGTAACGGCCTTCAACGATGTCATTGGCCGTATGCGCGCCCTGGACGAATCCAGACAGGAATTTGTCTCTAATGTGTCGCATGAGCTGAAAACGCCGATGACCAGCATGAAGGTGCTGGCGGATTCGCTTTTGCAGATGGGAGATCAGGCCACACCGGAAATGTACCGGGAGTTTCTGGGCGATATCAACGGGGAGCTGGACCGGGAGAACCAGATGATCGCTGAGCTTCTCGTCCTTACAAGGATGGATCAAAGAGAGGTTTCGATGCGGGCTACGCAGGTGGATATTGCGGCGCTGGCGGAGGCAGTTCTTAAGAGAATTCGTCCGCTTGCAAGGCAGAAGGATGTGGAGCTGGTGCTGGTAAGTGAGCGGGAAGTCACTGCTGAAGTGGACGAAGCCAAGATGACGCAGATTCTCAGCAATCTGGTGGAAAATGCGGTGAAATACAACCGCACGCACGGCAAGGTTACGGTAACACTGGATGCAGACAACAAGCAGTTCTGGGTCAAGGTGGAGGATACCGGCATCGGCATTCCGGAAGAGTCCAGAGAACGGGTTTTTGAGCGGTTTTACCGCGTGGATTCCTCCAGATCCCGGGAAATCGGGGGGACAGGACTGGGCCTTTCGATTGTAAAAAGCGCTGTGCTCCTCCATCGGGGGACCATATCGGTGACGTCCGGTGAGAATGAGGGCTCTGTATTTACGGTAACCATCCCGCTGACACATACGGCCGGGCAGCACACAGATACCGCCGGCAGACAACCTGCACGCGGCATTGCAAAAGGGATACACAATGAACAGACTGGAAAGCAGACATAAAGCGCTTCATTCGAATGCGGCCTGCGGATGGCTTTTGAGACTTTTGCCTGCAGCGGTGCTGGCCGTTTGGACGATGCTTTTCCTGACGGGATGCACTGGGAAGGAGCCGGCTGCCGCAGAGGACGGAAACGGAATAAAGCTGTATTACTTAAGCGAAGATCTCTCGTCCTTGCACGCAGCAGACTATCTTCCTTCGGACGGACGGACCATGGATAATATGGGACCGGAGGAAATGGCGACCGACATGCTCTTGCAGCTTTCGGGCACTTCAGCGGACGGCAAGGGAATTCCGCCGGTCCAGAATTTTGCGGCGGAGCGACTGCAGCTGCAGGACGGAGCCCTGACGGTGACACTCTCACCGGACTATGAGGAGCTTACGGGGACCAGAGAGATTCTGGTGAGAGCCGCCATGGTCCGCACGCTTTGTCAGATTGCAGACGTTAATTCCGTCACATTCCTGTGCGGGGATCATGCACTGCAGGATGCCGACGGGAATCCCCTGGGGGCGGAGCGGGCCGATATGTTCATCTTTAATTCCGACCGGGAGATCGGGAATTATGAGAAGGTAAGGCTCCATCTGTATTTTGCCGCCAAGAGTGGAGATCAGCTGGTGAATACCTGGCGGAATGTGGTCTACAACAGCAATGTCTCCTTAGAGCGTGTGGTGGTGGAGCAGGTGCTGAAGGGGCCGAATTCGGACGTGGTGTTCCCGACGTTGAATCCGTCTGCCAAAATATTATCCGTCACCACCAGAGACGGCGTATGCTACGTCAACTTCGACCAGGCTTTTCTGACAGAGCCCTATGATGTCACCTCCCAGGTGGCTGTTTATTCTCTTGTCAATTCTCTGACGGAGCTTTCCTCCGTGCAGACTGTACAGATCACTATCGACGGCAAAGCTGACCGCAACTTTATGGAGATTAGCCTCTCCTCCGCATTTGAGCGAAACCTTTCGATGGTCCGTGACCAGGAGGAATAGGAGATCTCCTTCCACTTCTTGGAGAATCCAATCATGCGAAGACCCTTATGCTGGGCAGCACTTCTTTATGTACTCGTTGCCTGGGTGCTCCTTCGCCTCTCTCCCCTGGAGGCCCAGGAGACATCTTGCTGGGAAAAGAAAACAGTAGTCGCTGCAGGCACTGTCTCTGCCAAAGAGTACAAGACGGCGGCGGATGGGAGCCTGCGGCTTTTGGTAACACTGAAGCACGTGACGCTGGAGGGGACAGCGGATGACGGCGCTGCACCTTTGCAGCATATGCTCCTGTGCCGGCTGGGAGATGGAATGAAGGAAAGCGCCAAGGCACTGGATGCATCGCTTTGGATGGGGGAGACTGTTCTTTTGCAAGGGACCTTCCGAAGCTTTCACAAGGCCTCCAATGCCGGTGAATTTGACATGGAGCTGTATTATCGAACGCTGGGCTATGGCGGGCAGCTGATGAGTGCAGAGCCTGTGAAAGAAGCGGCAGATGAAAAAACGGCGATTGAAGAAGTGGAAATTCGAGGACCAGGCGAGGCAGAAACCGGCAGGGGAGCAAATAGAAGGGAGCCGCCGTCTGCAGCAGAACGCCTATGGCGCATCCGGCGGCGATTTTGCGGCGTGCTGGAAGAGTGCCTTTCGGACAAGACGGCAGGAATTCTCAAGGCCATGCTCCTGGGAGATTCCTCTACGCTGGATCCGGATATAAAAACGCTGTATCAGGAGAACGGCATCATTCACATACTGGCAATTTCCGGACTCCATATTTCGATGCTGGGCATGGGACTCTACCATGTGCTACAGAAGGGGATGGGACTGATTTGCGGCGCGCTGGAGCCTCTGATAAAACGCAGGCACCGGCGAAGGCGACGCGCAGAACGCGTGCTGTGGGTGCTCATTCCGGCGGCTGTATCGGTTCTTATCATGTGGGCCTACGGAGTGGCAACAGGACTGGGGGCCTCCTCCTTTCGGGCCATTGTCATGTTCAGTATTCACATTATGGGAAATGTTCTGCACAGGACCTATGACCTTCTGACGGCGCTGTCACTGGCCGGCCTTCTGCTCCTGGCCTGGGAGCCGTTGTATTTGTACAATGCAGGCTTTCTTTTTTCATTCAGTGCGGTGCTGGGCATTGCGCTTCTGGCACCGGTCTTTTATACAAGGACAATGAAGCATCTGGCACTGCCGCTTGCGGTCCTTCCTGTCAATCTCTTATTTCAATTCTCGTTTCCGATTTATTCTCTAGCCTTAAATCTTCTGGTTATTCCTCTCATGAGCGCTGTAATGGCTGGCGGACTGGTCGTCCTTGTGCTGGGAAGCCTCTGGACTCCGGCAGGGACGCTTGCTGGGTACATCCCGGAGTGGATCCTGACCTTTTATGAGGGGCTGTGCCTCCTTGCGCAGCGTCTTCCGGGACATACGATCAATCTGGGGGCACCGTCAGCACTTGCGGTCATCGTTTACATTGGGATCCTGGCGCTTCTGGCAGCCTCGCCCTTGTGGGAGAGGCGGGTGACAGAGCGGCTTTGGAACTGCTCATTGATTCGAAAACCGTGTCAAATAGGAGGCTCGCGAAGCCGTTCTTCAAAGAATCAGGAGCTTCTTACCCCGCCAATGAAGGAAAAACGGCAGCACCGGCAGGGGGAAGCTGTGCGTATCCTTCTGGCGGCAGCAGGTGTATTGATCCTGTGTATTCGCATTCAGACAGGTCTTTCGCTCCATGTCATCGATGTCGGACAAGGAGACGGCATGCTGCTACAGGCAGAGGGCGAGAATTTTCTGATCGATGGCGGCAGCACAGACAAAACAAGCGTTGGCACCTACCAGCTTCTGCCACTCCTTCGGTACTATGGCGTGCGGGAGATGTCCTGTCTGGTGACCCATGAAGATGCGGACCATATCAGCGGACTTCTGGAGATTCTGGAAAAGGAGGAGAGCGGAATCTTTGTCAAACGGCTGTACCTTCCTGGGACTGCCAAGGAAAGCAAAACCGAGGCGTACCTTGCACTGGAGCACGCGGCGAATGAGCGGGAGATCCCCGTCACCTACCTGTCGGAGGGGGACGTGCTGCAGAAAGGGAAAATGCGCATGCTTTGTCTTCACCCGGAGGATGAGAGCAGCTATAAGGAGGCCAACGAACGGTCCCTGACCTTGTACCTTTCCTATGGGTCCTTTCGGTGTCTGTTAAACGGCGATCTGGAGGGAGAAGGGGAAAAGCGGCTCATCACCTATGTCAGAGACAATAGAGAGCATTTTGCAGAGGACGGCTTCTGGGAAAAGAGCGATGGCTCTCCGGACAAGCCGGAAATTCCGCTGACGATTCTCCACGCGGCACACCACGGCTCCAATGGAGCAACCAGTGCAGAGTTCCTGTCGGTATTCCGACCGTCTTATGCGTTTGTTTCCTGCGGAGAAGGAAACTCCTATGGGCATCCCGGAAAGGAGGCCATGCAGCGGCTTTATGATGCCGGCGTGCAGGAGATCTTCGACACGAGATACTGCGGAGAGATTACCTTCCATACGGATGGAAAGCGGTTGGAAGTTTCTACATATAGGAGAACGGAAGATCGGACTTGACTCTATAGGTTAGTCATAGTAAACTTGCAATAGTTAAACGAGACTAACTTACACCTGCTGCGTGGTACCAGTTATTTAAAAATCGATGTACCAGGCAGGACTGTGATAAAGAGGAGAGCATATGAGCGTCGTAATCATTGGCGGCAACGAATGTATGGAGCGTAGATATAAGGAGGTCTGCAGACGTCACGGATGTGATGCCAAGGTGTTCTGTAAGTTCAAGGGCGGTATGAAGGACCGCATCGGATCACCGGATCTTATGATCCTGTTCACGCACACGGTCTCACATAAAATGGTACAGTACGCATTGAATGAGACGGCCGGCAACACCACAGTCATCCGTTCGCACACCAGTTCCATTTCATCTCTGGATCAGATTCTGGAGGAGCATGCCGGACAGGCCTGCTGATGCGTCATGGACTCTGTAACAGTTTAGCGAATAGCCGGAGCAAACAAGGGTTTGCTCCGGTCAATTTTTATTGATGGGGACATAAGAAGATTGCCTTTACAAAAAAAAAACGCAAGCTTACGATTGTATCAGCTTGTGAGCCGAGAGCCGATCGGCGGATCGCACAAAGCTGCAAAGGGATTTGCTGCTTCACAGTGCTAATCCGGCGAGGGAATGCTTTGATCCGTGTTTTTCTAAGGAAAAGGCGGTTGGCGAATGGAGCAGGTAAAATGTGAGAAGTGATAAGTGAAGGACGGGGAACATCCCCCGGAAAGGAAGGTATACTATGGCAGCATTTAACTGGGGCAAGCTTGGACTTTTTGCGGGCGGCGTTTTATTCGGAACAGCAGGTATTTCTATTCTCTCCAGCAAGGAAGCCAAGACAGCTTACACGCACTGCACAGCAGCAGTTCTTCGCGGCAAGGATGCAGTGGTAAAGACAGCGACGACTCTGAAGGAGAATTGCCAGGATATCGCAGCGGATGCTTCGGATATCAATGAGAAGCGCTATGCGGAGGAAGAGGCAGCGGCAATCGAGAACGCAAAGGCTCTTCTTGCGGAGCATGAGGCAGCTGCAGCGGAATAAAAGCGTAAGAGGTACATATCGAATGAAATATCTGATTCGTCACGAATCCGCACACACCATGCGGATACACATGGGCGGTTATCGCATGTCGATGGATCAGGCAGACATCCTGGAGTATTACCTGCGGAATCTGGACTTTGTTCAGAAAGTAAAGGTATATGAGGAGACAGGGGATGCGATCATCACCTATCGCCGGACGAAGGAGTACAGAGAGCAGCTTATGGAGGCTCTCTGTGCTTTTTCATATCAGGATCCTGCTGCGATCGCACTTGTTCCGGAGGAAACGGGACGGGCGCTTAATCATGAATATCAGGATAAGCTGGCGCTGACCATTGCAGGGCGCTATATCCGAAAGCTGTTCCTGCCGCTCCCGGTGCAGATCGCATGGACGGCGGTGCGCAGTGTAAAGTTCATATGGAAGGGGCTTACGTGCCTTCTTAGCGGAAGGCTCCAGGTCCCTGTTCTGGATGCGGCGGCAATTCTGGCCTCCATGCTCATGGGAGATTTTAATACCGCATCCTCTGTGATGTGGCTTCTGGATATCGGTGATCTTCTGGAGGAGTGGACACATAAAAAGTCCATCGGAGATCTGGCAAGATCCATGTCGCTGAAGGTGGACAAGGTATGGCTTAAGGCAGCAGACGGGCAGGATGTACTGGTCAGCGTAAAGGACGTACAGGCAGGGGATCGCATCACGGTTCGCACTTCCAACGTTATTCCGCTGGACGGTGTGGTTGTGAGCGGCGAGATGAGCGTGAATCAGGCCTCGATGACAGGGGAATCGGTTCCGGTCGTAAAGATGCCCGGCGGCTACGTATATGCCGGCACCGTTGTGGAAGAGGGTGAATGCATCGTTGAGGTGACCAAGGAGGCAGGAACCGGCAAATACGACCAGATCGTTCACATGATTGAGGAGTCGGAGAAGCTAAAGTCCAATACCGAGGCAAGGGCCTATCATCTTGCAGACTCGCTGGTTCCGTATTCGCTGGGGCTGACGGCAGTAGTCTACCTTCTGACCCGCAATGTTACACGGGCGATGGCTTCACTGATGGTGGACTTTTCGTGTGCATTAAAGCTCTCCATGCCTCTCTCGGTGCTGTCGGCAATCCGTGAGGCAGGTGCCTATGACATCTCTGTAAAGGGAGGCAAATTCCTGGAAGCAGTTGCCCAGGCGGATACCATTGTTTTTGATAAAACAGGCACTCTCACCCATGCAACGCCGACCGTGGTACGGATTGAAACCTTTGACGGAGAGGATGAGAATTATGCGCTGAAGGTTGCTGCCTGCCTGGAAGAGCATTACCCGCATTCCATCGCCAATGCCGTTGTGGGAGAGGCGAAAAGGCGCGGCATCACCCATGAGGAGATGCACACAGAGGTCAAGTACGTTGTGGCCCACGGTATTGCCAGTCAGATTTCCGGCAAGCGCGCTGTAATCGGCAGCTATCATTTTGTCTTTGAGGATGAACACTGCACGGTGGATCCTTCGGAAACGGAGCGGCTGGAAAACCTTCCGCCGCAGTATTCGCATCTGTATATGGCAGTGGACGGCAGGTTAAAGGCCGTCATCTGTATTTTTGATCCGCTGCGGGAAGAGGCACCGGCAGTCATTGAAGAGCTCCATGCACTGGGGATCCGCAAGGTCTGCATGATGACCGGTGACAATGAGAGAACGGCCGAGGCTGTTGCAAAGGCATTGCATCTGGATGAATTCCATGCCGAGGTTCTTCCGGAGGATAAGGCGGCTTTTATCCGAAAAGAGCACGAAGAGGGACGGAAGGTCATCATGGTAGGCGACGGCGTCAACGACACGCCGGCACTTTCGGAGGCAGATGTCGGGGTTGCTGTCAGCGACGGCGCGGCGATTGCAAGAGAGGTCGCAGATATTACCATCAGCGCAGACTCACTGGAGCAGCTACTGGTACTGCGCAGGCTCTCCGGCGAGCTGATGAAAAGAATCGACAGCAACTACCGTTTTATCATCGCCTTTAATGCAGGACTTATTGCCCTTGGCATAGCTGGAATTCTGCCGCCGGCGACGTCGGCCCTGCTGCACAATACATCGACGCTGGTGACCGGCCTTAAGAGCATGACGAATCTCTTGCCGGAGAAGTGATGAGCGTCCCCGAACGCAGCATAAAACGGTCACGAGACATTCAGAAGTTCCATCCCGGATTTCCGGGATGGAACTTCTGTGTTATACTCAAGATTCAGAGTAATTGAGACCTTACATGGCAGGGATACAGTATGCAGCTACGTTCGCGCAAGACGATTCGAAGAATCATTATCATAATGGACAATGCAGCCACATCGGCGGCGTTTGTCCTGGCGGTCTACCTGCGCATGTGGACGAGGATGGAGCCGTGGAAGGTTCGGCTGTACAGTACCGTCTATATTTTAAATCTCCTGCTGTATCTGTTCTGGAACACCTACCGCCGGGCGAAGAAGCATGAATACGACATTACGCAGATGGATCCGGTGGAAAACCTGGTCCGCGTGGCCAGAGAGAGAATCTTCCAGTACGCGGCGCTCATCATTCTCCTTGCAGTGGTCAGATCCTTTGAACAGCTCTCGCGGCAGATGCTTTTATACTGGGTATTTTTTGATATCCTGTTTACGGCGTTCCTGCGGCTGAAGCTGCGGGCAAGACTCCTTCTGGAACAGACCAGATATGCCAGGGGACGCCATGTTCTTCTGGTAACAACCCAAGGAAAAGAGGCCGTTGCAAGAGCATGGCTCTCGATGCTTTTGAAGGAGAAGGATGTTCTAGCGGGCGTTTGTCTGCTGGAGAGGGACAAGGAGCCAGAAAGCGACTTTCTGGAGACGTGGCTTTCAAATGTCCGGAGGCAGACTGCATGCCACAAGGAAGCGGGGGACTCGGATTCCCCTGCATTGAAGGCATTTTTGTATCTTCCGGATACGCCGCAGGGCGTCCAGGATGGCGTCATTTCGTTTCTTCAGGATAAGAAGATCCCTGTCAGCTCGGTACTGTTTGACAAGGGACGGTGTCTTCCCTATAAAATGGTGTGCAGCATGGGCGAGTACGCGGCCATGGAATATGACACCCTCTCCGAGCGGTGCAAGGTATTCGGGGTCTCGTATGCGGTGTCGGATGTAGAGACTGCGGCTTTCTCTCTTCTGGATCTGATGGCGGATAAAAGCGGAAGACCGGCAGGGAAGCTTAGCGGAGAGTATATTTGCTTCTCTAATGTGCATACGCTGATGATGGCACAGGACGATGCGGAATATTTCAATATTCTGAATGGGTCGGCCTTTACATTTCCGGACGGCGCACCCATTGCGGAATACCAGAAACGAAGGGGGTTTTCCCGCGCGGAGCGTGTCGCCGGACCGGATCTTATGGATGCAGTCTTTCGGGCGACCATGGATGGGAGCATTCGGCATTATTTTTACGGATCAACGCAGGAGACCATCGATAAGCTGCGGGTGAATCTGGAGAAGAGGTACCCGGGTATTCAGATTGCGGGAATGGTGTCACCGCCGTTTCGGGAGGAGACAGAAGAAGAGGATGCAGAGACGGTTCGCAGGATCAATGAATCCGGGGCGGGCATTGTCTGGATCGGCCTTGGCGCGCCCAAGCAGGAACGCTGGATGGCCCGGCACAAGGGAATGCTGGGCGGCGTTATGATGGGAGTGGGCGCCGGCTTTGATTTCTATGCGGAGACGATAAAGCGCGCACCCGTCTGGTGCCGGAAGATCGGCATGGAATGGTTCTACCGCCTCTGCCAGGATCCGAGGCGCCTGGCCAACCGCTACATTGTAACCAACGTGCAGTACGCTCTTTGTCTGATCCGGGAACACCTGCACCTAGGCAAAAAGAGATAGGAAGAATCTATGGCAAAGAAAAAAAACAAACCGATTGTGGCCATTGTCGGCCGTCCCAATGTAGGAAAGTCCACCCTGTTCAATGCGATTGCAGGGGAGAGAATTTCAATTGTAGAGGACACGCCGGGCGTAACCAGAGACCGCATCTATGCAGATGCCAGCTGGCTGAATTATAACTTTACGCTGATTGATACCGGCGGCATCGAGCCGGATTCCAAGGACGTCATCCTGTCCCAGATGCGGGACCAGGCGCAGATTGCCATTGATATGGCGGATGTGATTCTGTTCCTGGTGGACATCCAGTCCGGTCTTCAGGATGCGGATGCCAAGGTGGCGGATATGCTGCGCCGCTCGCATAAGCCGGTGGTGCTCACCGTCAACAAGGTCGACAAGCCGGTACAGATGCAGCCTTATGTATACGAATTCTATAACCTGGGTATTGGAGAGCCATTCCCGGTTTCTGCTGCCGGCAAGACCGGCATCGGTGATCTTCTGGAGGAAGTTGTGCGCCATTTCCCGGAGGGGGCGGATACGGACGAGGAGGATGACACGGTGCGAATTGCCATCATCGGCAAGCCGAACGTGGGCAAGTCCTCCATTGTGAATCGTCTGATCGGTGAGAACCGCGTGATTGTGTCGGATATCGCAGGAACGACGAGAGATGCGATTGACACACGGGTTCGCCATAAAGGAAAAGAATACGTCTTCGTGGATACGGCAGGTATTCGCCGCAAGAACAAAATCTCGGAGGAGCTGGAGCATTACATGATTCTGCGCGCGGTCGCGGCTGTGGAGCGCTCGGATATTGCTCTTTTGGTCATTTCGGCAGAAGACGGCGTTACCGAGCAGGATGCCAAGATTGCCGGCATTGCGCACGAGAGGGGAAAGGCCATCATTATTGCTGTGAACAAATGGGATGCCCTGGTTAAGGACAATTCCACGATGAAGGATTTCACCAATAAGATCCGCCAGACCCTGTCCTTTATTCCGTATGCGGAGATTCTCTACATTTCCGCCAAAACAGGGCAGCGCATGAATTCCATCTATGACGAGGTGGATCTGGTATCGGACAGCCAGAATCTCCGGATTCAGACGGGTGTTCTGAACGAAATTCTGACAGAGGCAGCGGTTATGCAGCAGCCGCCGCAGGACAAGGGCAAGATGCTGCGGATTTTCTACGGAACACAGGCTGGTGTGAAGCCTCCGACCTTTGTTCTGTTCGTCAATTATAAATATCTGATGCATTTTTCCTATCTGCGGTATCTGGAAAACCAGATCCGGAAGACCTTCGGCTTTGTCGGAACGCCGATTAAGTTCATCATCCGGGAACGCAGCGAGGATGGCAAGAACAAGTGAGGATAAGCGGAATGAGCGTGCTTGTGCGGCTTTTGTGTCTGTTGATTGGATATGGATTTGGATGTATTCAATGGGCCTACCTGATCGGACGAACGAAGGGAATCGATATCCGGAACTTCGGCAGCGGGAACTCCGGCACGACGAATGCCATGCGCGTTATGGGAGAGAAGACGGGGCTGATCGTCTTTTTCCTGGATCTTGGAAAGGGACTGGCATGCCTTCTTCTGATCAGCGCACTGTTCGGCAGGTCGCATGCAGATGCTGTTTATCTTCTGAAGATGTGGGCCTTTGCCGGCGTGGTGCTGGGGCATGACTATCCTTTTTATATGAATTTTCGCGGCGGAAAGGGCGTGGCGGTGATGGCCGGCTTTGCCTTTGGCTATCACATCGCGGTGCTCCCCTTTGCGATGGCGGCGTTTTTTATTCCGTTTCTGACGACGCACTTTGTATCGCTGGGATCCCTTTGCGTCTACGCAGTCAGCTGCCTTGCGGTGATCATTCAGGGACACCTTGGGGTGTATCATATGGCGAGCCCTGCTATGACGATCGAGACGGATGTGATCATGATCCTGCTGACGATCATGGCCTTCTGGCGTCATCGCAGCAATATTGAGCGTCTGCGGAACGGAAATGAACGCAAGACCTATCTTGGCAAGCATGAGCATAAGGGATGAAACATTGATCCGGGAAGGAATTTACATATGGCACGAATCGGTATGCTGGGGGCAGGAAGCTGGGGAACAGCACTGACCTATGAATTATCATCAAAGGGGCACCAGGTGACTGTCTGGTCCATCTCCGAGGATGAGGTGCGGCTTTTGAATGAGCAGCATGAGCAGACAGCTAAGCTACCGGGAGTCAAGCTTCCGGTGGAGGTGCAGGCAACCACGGATCTGCAGAAGGCCATCGACGGAATGGATTTACTGGTACTGGCGGTGCCGTCGCCCTTTACAAGGAGTACCGCACGCAGCATGCAGCCTTTTGTGGCAAAGGGACAGCTGATTGTATCCGTAGCAAAGGGAATTGAAGAAGACTCTCTTATGACGCTGACGCAGATCATAGAGGAAGAGATTCCTCAGTGCCGCACGGCAGTTCTGTGCGGACCAACCCACGCAGAGGAGGTGGGCAAGGGCCTTCCGACGGCCATTGTGGCCGGTGCCGCGCGCCGCGAGGATGCAAGGCTTGTGCAGGATATCTTCATGAGTGAAGTGTTCCGTGTCTATACCAGCCCGGATGTGCTGGGAATGCAGATTGGTGCGGCGCTCAAGAACGTGGTGGCGCTGGCGGCCGGCATTGCAGACGGCCTTGGATACGGGGACAATACGAAGGCGGCGCTCATTACTAGAGGAATTGCGGAAATCGCCCGTCTGGGACTGGCGATGGGGGGACGTCTGGAGAGCTTCACAGGGCTTACGGGAATCGGCGATCTGATCGTCACCTGTGCATCGATGCATTCGAGAAACCGCAGGGCAGGAATCCTGATCGGGCAGGGCAAGAGCCCGGAGGAAGCCATGCAGGAGGTGCAGCAGGTTGTGGAAGGCGTCTACAGTGCAAGGGCTGCGCATCAGCTGGCGCTTAAGTACAACATCGAAACTCCCATCATCGACCAGGTCTGCAAGGTTCTGGAGGAGGGAAAGAATCCGGCGGAGGCAGTTCGGGAGCTGATGCTGCGTGACCGTAAAATCGAATCCGGAAGTCTGGAATGGAATGAATGAACGCCACATGAGCAAAAGGAAAGCTGCGAAGCAGCGATTTTGCGAATGGGCTCTGAAACAACCATGTCTGCTCGCACTAACGCGCAGCCGCTGTCCGGATTTTTACAGTAAAAAGTTACAGATGAAGTGAGTTTTCATCAACAGAAGGAGCATAGATTATGGAAACCAATATGACACTTTCACAGGAGCTCAAGGCTAGAGGGCTCCTGGCACAGCAGACGGATGAGAAGGAGATTGCGGAGCTGATCGACAACGGCAAGGCAACCTTCTACATCGGCTTTGACCCTACGGCAGATTCACTGCATGTCGGACACTTTATGGCACTGCTGCTCATGAAGCGCATGCAGGAGCACGGCAATAAGCCCATTGCACTGGTCGGCGGCGGCACAGCCATGATCGGTGATCCGTCCGGCCGCAGCGATATGCGCAAGATGATGACCATTGACACCATCGACCACAACTGTGAGTGCTTCCGCCGGCAGATGAGCCGTTTCATTGAATTTGGCGAGGGGAAGGCCCGGATGGTGAACAATGCAGACTGGCTGCGGAATCTGAATTTCCTGGACTTCATGCGTGAGATCGGCGCGGAGTTCAACGTCAATGAAATGCTGCGTGCACGCTGCTACGTAAACCGCATGGAAAGCGGACTGTCCTTCCTGGAATTCTCCTACATGCTGATGCAGAGCTACGATTTCTACCGCCTGTACCAGGACTACGGCTGCCAGATGCAGTTCGGCGGCGATGATCAGTGGTCCAATATGCTCGGCGGCGCCAATCTGATCCGCAAGAAGCTGCAGAAAAACGCGTATGCCATGACCATCACGCTGCTGCTCAAGCATGACGGAACCAAAATGGGCAAAACAGCCGGCGGCGCGGTATGGCTGGATCCGGACAAAACAAGTCCGTATGACTTCTACCAGTACTGGCGGAACGTGGACGATGCGGATGTCCTGAAGTTCCTCCGGATGATGACCTTCCTTCCTCTGGAGCAGATCGATGAAATGGATAAATGGGAGGGCGCTCAGCTGAATGAGGCCAAGAAGATTCTGGCGCATGAGCTGACCAACCTCGTGCACGGCGAGGAGGAGACCAAAAAGGCTGAGGCCGGTGCACAGGCGCTCTTTGGCGGCGCAGGAGCCGGTGATGACTCGCATATTCCGGAGGCAGTCCTTTCGGATGACGATTTCCAGGAGGACGGAACGATTGATATCCTTGGCATCCTGGTAAAGGGCGGCTTTGAAAAGTCCCGGAACAACGCGCGCACCTCGGTGCAGCAGGGCGGCGTTTCGGTGGATGACGAGAAGGTGACGGATTTAAAGAAGAGCTATTCCAAGGACGATCTGGAAAAGGGAATCCTTGTCCGCAGAGGCAAGAAGACCTTCAAGAAGGTTCTGTACAAGGCGTGAGGCGAATATGACACAGGAAGAAAAAAACGGAAGATATCTCAAGGTGATTATGGCAGCCAGTGTGATATGTGCAGCTGTGCTGCTCGTGTCGTTTGTATTGATTGTTCCCGGTATGATGAAGACCATGGAGCAGGCACAGACGACGATGGAACAGGTGAACCAGATGGCGCAGCAGATGCAGCAGATTTATGACGGCGTCTCCTCCATCTCGGAGAGCGTGGAGGGCGTTGTGGCGGACGGAATTTCCGGAAGCTCGCTGGGCAGCCTTGACGTGGATTCCCTGAACCAGTCCATCCAGGATCTGCAGTCGATCCTGGAGCCTCTGGCCAAGCTGATGGGCAAGTAAGCAGACCTATCGAGGATTCGCAAAAATGTGCTCGTTAATGTAAGTATTACTCGCGCATTTTATGCAAATTTGCTTGGCTCTGAATAGTTATAATCCGGGTATCATGGAGTCAAAAGATTTTTTGACTCCAACATCATAGTAAAAGGGAAAAGGATAATGATAGCGTGAACGGTGCAGATGCAATCATCAAATGTCTGGAAAAGGAACAGGTAGAATACGTATTCGGGTATCCCGGTGTTGCGATTGTTCCCTTCTATGACAGCATATTGAAATCAGATATTCATACCATTCTGGTCCGGCAGGAGCAGAGCGCGGCGCATGCAGCCAGCGGATACACCAGAATCACCGGGAAAACCGGTGTTGTAGCAGTGACGAGCGGCCCCGGTGCAGAGAATCTGATCACCGGTATTGCTACGGCCTTTGCCGACAGCATCCCCATGGTCTGCATCACCGGTCAGGTGAATTCAAACCAGGTAGGCGGAGATGTTTTCCAGGAGGCCGATATCTCCGGTGCCGTGGAGTCCTTCGTCAAATACAGCTATATTGTGCGAAATGCGCAGGAAATCCCCCGCATTCTTAAGGAGGCCTTTTACATTGCAGGAACAGGCCGGCCGGGACCGGTTCTGATTGATCTGCCCTTTGATGTGCAGCTGCAGAGCGTTCGGCGGTTCGACTATCCGGAGACGATTTCCATGCGGACCTATAAGCCGACCGTAGAGGGACATGCTGTACAGATCAAAAAGGTTCTCCTGGAGCTTTCGCGGGCCAAGCGTCCGATCCTGTGCGTCGGCGGCGGCGTGCATCTCTCGCACGCGCAAGGGCAGGTGCAGGAGTTTGCCAGAATGTTCGGAATTCCTGCTGTCTGCACCATGATGGGACTCGGGGTATTCCCGACCGAAGACCCGATGTTCTACGGAATGGTCGGCAACAACGGGCAAAAATACGGCAACCGCGCCATGAACGAGGCTGACATGATTCTGATGGTCGGCGCCCGGGTTGCGGATCGCTCCATTTCCCAGCCGGATCTGATTACGGAGAATAAGATTCTGGTGCACATTGACGTGGATCCGGCGGAGATCGGCAAGAATGCCGGGGCATCGATCCCTCTGGTCGGCGACATTGCCCATATTTTTGATAAGTTTCTGGAGCTGGGGAGAGCGGCTGCCACGCAAGAGGAAGCCGGTCAGGCGGAACCTGCGCAGAAAAGCGAAGAGAGTCTGCGCCAAATGCCGGAGCGCTTTGCGGCCTGGCGAGGGCTTTTGGATGAAGAGCGCAGGGCAGCCCTCGAAGCCAGGGCAAAGGGTACCGCTGCTAAGGAGCTGATCGATCCTGCAGCCTTTTTGCGAGAGCTGTCGCTGCGTCTGGATCCCGATGCCGTGTATGTGGCGGATGTCGGACAGAATCAGCTTTGGAGCTGCGCCAATGTTGTCATTCGCGAGGGAAGGTTCCTTACCAGCGGCGGAATGGGTACGATGGGCTATGCCGTCCCGGCAGCCATGGGTGCAAAGCTTGCGGCGCCGGAGCGGCAGGTGATTGCCGTCTGCGGCGACGGCGGCTTCCAGATGACCATGATGGAGCTTGCGACCATGCAGCAGTATAAGATTCCTGCCAAGATCATCGTGCTGAAAAACCGTTCGCTTGGTCTCGTACGTCAGTATCAGCATCTGAATCTCCAGGACCGGTTTTCGATTGTGGATCTTGGAGAATATCCGCATCTGGATAAGCTGACGGAGAGCTACGATATGGACTTTATCCGTCTTGCGGATCCGGTCGATATGTCTGAAGCCATTGACCGTTTCCTTACCGACAGCGCATCGGTCCTGATGGAGGTGGATGTGGCACCGGAGCAGCTGGCATAAGGTATGCAAGAGGGAGAAAATCCGCCGGGGCGATGTACGCGGCAGATCGCAGCAGTAATAGGAAGGGACGAATGAAACGTATTTATTCGGTATTGGTGGAGAACCGGGCAGGCGTTCTGTGCAAGGTGGCCGGCCTGTTCTGGAGAAGATGCTTTAATATTGATTCGCTGGCGGTTGGTGAGACGGATGATCCGTCGGTTTCACACATGATTATCGTCTCCAGCGGAGAAGAAAAGACGCTGGAGCAGGTGGAGAAGCAGCTGAACAAAAAGCTCGATGTCATAAAGGTGAATACCTTTGATGAGCATGAGGCGGTCAGCCGCGAGCTGATGCTGCTGAAGGTTAAATACAACCGGGACAATCGCCGGGATATTATGGAAAACTGCTCCATCATGGGGGCACAGATCATCGACATGTCGAAGAATCTGATGACCATTCAGATCTGTGATACACCGGAGAGGGTCCGGATGTTCCTGGAGACCTTCCGGTCCATCTCTATTGTGGAAGTTACAAGGACGGGAACACTGGCCGTGCCCAAGTGCAGTGAGGTGTCGTAGCGATGGATATCGATCCGAAACTCGAGGACCTTCTCATCCGGTCAAAGGAGCTGGGGGCCTCTGACCTTCATCTGACGGTCGGATCGGTTCCGGCGGTGCGAGTGAATAATGAGCTGGTCCGAATGGAAGGGGAGACGGTGCTTTTGCCGGAGGATACGAGACGTCTTCTTGAGAGCATCATGGATGAGGAGCATGCGGCTGCCTTCCGAGAACTGGGAGAGGCGGACTTTGCTTTTGGCCTGGCGAGAATCGGACGCTTTCGCGTCAATGCCTACCGGCAGAGAGGATCGGTGGCGGTGGCCATCCGCATCATGAGCGGCAGCATTCCGAGGCCGGAGGAGCTGGGGGTTCCGGAATCAGTCATTGAGCTGACCAGGAAGCAGGCAGGACTGGTTCTGGTAACGGGACCGACCGGAGCCGGAAAGTCCACTACGCTTGCATCACTCATCCAGCGCATCAATGAAACCCGGCATTGTCATATCCTGACGCTGGAGGATCCGATTGAGTATCTCTACAGGCATGATCAGTCTTTGGTGGATCAACGGGAGATCGGTCTTGATTCGACGAGCTTTGCGGCGGGACTTCGTTCTGCCCTGCGTGAGGATCCGGATGTGATTCTGGTCGGAGAGATGCGCGACCTTGAGACCATCAGCACGGCACTTACCGCTGCGGAGACTGGGCATCTTGTTTTTTCGACACTCCATACACTGGGTGCAGCTTCCACGGTAAACCGCATTATCGATGTGTTTCCGGAGGCACAGAAGGAACAGATCCGGACGCAGCTGTCCATGGTACTGGAATCGGTGGTATCGCAGCGGCTCCTGCCCAAAGAAGACGGAAGCGGGCGCTTTGCCTGTTTTGAGGTGATGCACTGCACGTCGGCGATCCGGAATCTGATCCGGGACAATAAGACATTCCAGATCCCTGGAATTCTGCAGACCAGCCGCAGGATGGGAATGATGTCCATGGAGGACTCGCTGGCGGAGGCCTTTCAGAGAGGACTGATCACGGAGCAGGTGGCGACGGAGTATGCGCAGGATGCCAATGCACTGCGCGTCCGCATCGGACGGAAGTAAGAAGCATTCGAAAAAGATATGACTATACTTGTTTTGTTGTTGGCGACTTTCTGTGTTGCTTTTTAAGAATACGGAGACTATAATCGGTCTCAATTTCCAGAAGCGATAGGGAAATGATATAGAAGACATAATGTTTGCTGTATCATAACTAGTGCATCGTTTGCAAAATAACTGGCCTAATAACGCAGAACTTTTTTCTGAGGG
>CAVGIV010000033.1:0-28461 GCA_963629395.1 Paludibacteraceae bacterium
TTTGCCTGCAAGCAGTCAATTCACGTTGAAATATGGCAGGTGCTAAACAGATACATTTACTTTTCCAAAAGCCAATCCATAAGGTTTTCAGATTTGATGCCGTCATAGGAAGCGTCAAGCCCCGGCTCAAGAGACAACACGATTTTCTCGTAGTTGTCACGGATACTCTGCAGCGGTGCTAGTTCACGCCTGCGCACATCTTCGCTCATCATGGATTCTGTCACCTGGATATACTTTTTATCGTCAGCAGTCGTTGCGATGAAATCAACCTCTGCATTGCCAATCTTCCCAATGGCTACATCATACCCCCGACGAAGCAGCTCAAAGTAAACAACATTCTCAATGGCGTGACCGCTGTCACGATTGCGAAAACCCAGCAAGTAGTTTCGCAGACCAATATCCACGATATAATATTTTCCTAGAGTGCGAAGGTAATCCTTGCCCTTGATGTCAAAGCGTTTGATCTCATAAAAAAAATAGCTCTCCAAAAGTGCATTTACATATGCCTGCACGGTATGAGCACTGGGAGCTCCTTTGCGTTTGCCATCATCCAGAAGTCCTTCATTTACCAGTGTATTGCCGATGGATGTAATCGACACGCTGGAGCCGATGTTGTCCGCAAGGAACAGGATGATTTTACGCAGTAGTACGGGATCTGTGATCTGCTTTTGTCCCCTGCGCTTTTCTCGCTCCAAAATGTCACGCATGACCACTGTGGAATAAATACCTTCAAGAAGGGACAGTGCCTTCTCCTGCTCAAGTCCAACATCAGCAATACCTGGCATCCCACCGAAACGCATATAGGCGTCGAAAATCTCCCTCAGCTCATATCTCTCTCCATTCTTGTCGAACACCTGCTTACGGACTCCACCGAACGCACTCTGCGTTTCACGAACCTCAAATCCATGAAATTCAAGAAACTCACAGAAAGAAAGCGGCAGCATTTTAATCTCCACGCAGCGCCCGGAGAGATAGGTAGAATATTCCGAAGAAAGAAGATAGGCGTTTGAACCGGTGACATAGATGTCGCAGTCAAAATCTACACGAAAGGCATTTATCGCATTCTCCCAGGCTTCGATTCGCTGCAGCTCATCAAAGAAAAGATACATCCGTTTTCCGAGAACAATGCGTTCTTTCACATAGCAATATATATCATCGGCACTCATCCCATGGAAATCAAAGGATTCAAAATTCATTTCAATGATCTGCTCCGGCAGGATTCCCGTATCCTTCAAATGCCGAACCATCAGTTTTAACAAACTGGACTTTCCACAGCGCCGAATACCTGTGATCACCTTGACAGGTTCTGTATCTTGGAAACCAATCACTTTATTCAGGTAGCTATCGCGCCCTTTAAGCTCATCTAATTCGACCATGTTCTATCATTCTCCTTTTAAAAAGCATAGCACAAATTCTCAAAAATTTCGAGTTTTATGCATTTGGGTGCAGAAACAGTCGTATTTCAGAGGTTACTGTTCAGACTCCTGCCTGTGATCGCATTTTTTAAGGCAGTTTTATCCGATAACTGCCCCCGGGTATCTTCCATCTATTTCCATAAGGTTTCCTCCAAATTCCGTCAGGCTGTCAGTCGCCTAAAGTGCTGCGCTTGCCAACCCTCAGGATGGTTGCACATTATCCATCGGCCACGATTTTCTGAGCGCCGCATAGGAAATCAGAAAATTGACAAGCCACCCGGCCGGTACCGCAAGCCAGACAAATGCAATGCCTAAACGCGGGGCAAACATCAATGCAACGAACAGGCGAATTGCGAGGTTCACCATATTTGCAACGAGGAACGGCCTCATGATTCCAAGTCCGCGAAGGACTCCGTCTGTAGCCATCTTGATCCCCATAAAGACGAAAAAGTAACCGATCCATTTCATGTAATCCCCTGCCACCTGATAGGCTAAGGCTGTTCCGTCTTTGCCAAGGAACAGCGATGTGATCTGTTCATGCAGGGTTTCAATAACCAGAAAGGCAATGACTGCGAAACACGCATCCAATACCAGTGCGGCATGGTATCCTTTTCTGATACGCTGGGTTTTGCCCGCTCCAAGGTTCTGGGAAACATATGGCGACACTGCATTGCCGATGGATACAAAAATCAGGGAAAAGACATTCTCCACTCTCATCGTTGCCGAATACCCTGCGAGCGCCTGGGTACCGAATGGATTTACAACGGCCTGTACAATCATCATGCCGACTGATACTGTAGACTGTTGGAGAACTGACGGAACGGCAAGCTTAAGCATAGAATGCAACTCCTGTCCGTCAAACCAGGTAAAGCTGCTCTTATATTTCCGCATCCTATGAAAGAAAATTACCAGCGAAAATACAGCGGAAATGCCTTGTGCAATAAGAGTTGCAAGTGCCGCGCCGAACACGCCCAGTCCAAGACTGGCTACCATCCAGAAATCCAGGAGAATATTCAGAACTGAAGAAAAAATCAGAAGTCCCAACGGAATTTTGGATTCACCGATCGAATTGAACATGGTTGAAAGGATGTTGTACATAAACAAAAAAGGAAAA
Organism: Paludibacteraceae bacterium; assembly: GCA_963629395.1. GTDB lineage: Bacteria > Bacillota > Clostridia > Lachnospirales > Lachnospiraceae > CAG-791. The sequence continues at coordinate 2,530 of CAVGIV010000033.1, forward strand.
CCTGCGAAATAGACCTGCAGATACAGCACCGCTTCATCCAGTATGTCGTCCGGAGTTTGTAATACACTCATCATCGAATGCGAAAAATAAAACCCAAGGAGTCCAAGGACTATGCTTAGAATTAAAAAGCTGATCATAGATGTTGATACGACCGTTTTCATTTTGCCATAATGCTTGGCACCAAAATAGCGGCTCACAAGCACACCGGCACCAACACCTGCCCCCAATGCCACACATACAAAAACATTTGTCAGTGCCGCGCAGGCACCAACAGCTGCAAGTGCCGAGGAGCCGACCAACTGACCGACAATAATCGAATCAGCCATGTTATATACTTGCTGGAAAAATCCCCCAAGAATCATCGGCATTGCAAAAACAGTCAATGCTTTAAAGGGCGTATCGGTAATCAAATATTCATCTTTTGAAACTTCCATCTTCTTTCATCCTTTACCCGGTATCCCCAAATGAACAACCCTTTTATCAGCTTTTCAGGCATACCGCACTTCAAAAGCATTTAATATTGCAAGCTGCGCTTTGTCCATAAACATCAGCTCGCGCCTTCTAAGCTCTTCCGGAATACCGTAATATGCCCCTGCCATCCCGCCGGCAATGGCAGCAATCGTATCGCTGTCGCCGCCGATGGAGACTGCGTTTCGAATTGCGTCCTCAAATCCGGTCGATTCAAAAAGCGCCGCAAAGGCCTGCGGGACACTGCCCTGGCAGGACACATCAAATGTATAGCTCTCGCGAATACCGTCCAGCGTAAAGTCAATTTTGTAATAGTTCTTCTCGATATAATCCCGTATCTCCGGCATACTGCTGCCGGTACGAGCCATGAAAACAGCTGCTGCTACAGCTTCTGCAGCCCTGATGCTTTCCGGATGGTTGTGCGTCACATTGGTAACCGTGCGTGCCATCTGCCTGGCATCCTCCATGCTCTTTGCAGCAAAACCGCAAGGGCTCACTCTCATTGCTGCACCGTTTCCATAGCTGTTGTACGGCTTTGGGTTCGGATCCTTCAGCCACCGGGCAAAGCTGCCGCCATATCCGGCATAGGGGTAAAGTCTCCCGAGCTGCTGCATATACCGGATTGCAAGGGCAGCCAGATCAGAGTGATCCTCGTTGCTGTTTAAAATTGCCTTCGCAATCGCAAGCGTCATGATGCTGTCGTCAGTGAGCGAGCATGTATCCGCCAGCAGTTCAAATTCCTTGCTTCTGTGATTTTTCCATTCAAACCTGGATCCTGCAGTATCTCCAATAAGCGTTCCTAACATACGACCCCCCCCCTTACCATCACTTTTGACTCTCCCCAAGATCAAGCGTACCGTCCGAGCAATAACCGCCAAAGGTTCCCTCGACCGAGACATCCATCGCTTCTCCCTTGGAGAAATCAATATACTCCGTATACTTTGCGCCGTCCTGATATGCACCCGTAATGTGGTAATTTTTCCCCAAGGATTGCAGGTACTCATTCAATTCCTCGTTTTCACTGGTGACATCCACCTTAAATCCTTCATTCGAGGTCATCTGTCCATCATCCATTGCAACCTCCTGTACCGCATAGGCAGTAATATGAACATTGATGGTTTCGCCATACCAGTCTCTATGCGTCTGCTCGGGCATATATTCCGTTGTCACATGGTAATCCTTTGTAACATTGGCAAACGGTGCCTCTTCTCCCCGTACCGATGCAAACAAGTCTGCAATTTCATCGTTATCCAGAAAAGCCCCTTCATAAATCACATCGCTTGTCTGGCTGTCTCCCGTCGTATTCTCTGCATGGCCCATGCCGCATCCAGACAATATGAACACAAGTACAATAGAGAGTACATACATCTTCCAATTCTTTTTCATAATCTTCTCCTTCTCAATCCTGTTCCAACGCACGAATCGTTCCCGGCAAATTCTCCCACAGCATCAACCGGCTCCCTGCTGTAAAACTGCAACAATAATCATATCCGAATGTCCCAACGCCCGGATCATATCCAGGTCCGCCTCCAGCAGCAGCTGACACAGCAATGTAATCCAGACGATGTCATGATTGCTCAGAACCACCTGTTCGATCAGTGAAGCAAGTCCCCCGCAGAGTCCGGCCGCAATGATTCCGGGGATTAACGGAATAAATATATCACTACGGTAACCCGCAGCCTCGTCATACAATGAACAAGGGAGACAATATTCTGTCTCCCTCCCAATGCGTCTATAATATCCGCAACAGTCTGTTGATCCGTCATTTCAAATCCTTCTGATCTTTATTCAGCATCTGCCATAGAATTCCCTATACCATTCTGCGAACGCTCGAAGCCCAGTCCGAAGAGTAGTGCCCGGCCGGTAGCCGTAGTCCCGCTCCAGTGCAGCCGTATCCGCATAGGTGACCGGCACATCCCCGGGCTGCATCGCCACCAGCTCCTTGTGCGCCGCAAAGTCATAATCCGGGGCAAGCACGCCGGCCCTCATCAGCTCCTCCTGCAGGATCGTCACAAAATCCAGGAGACTTACCGGCCGGCCTCCACCGATATTATAGACTGCGTACGGCGGGAGCGGCAAGCCGTCTTCTCCGTCCCTTCGTTCCGGCGCTCCGGCCATAACGCGCACCACGCCCTCTACAATATCATCTACATAGGTAAAGTCCCTGCTGCAGTTGCCGTAGTTAAAGATCTGTATCTTCTTCCCCTCCCGCAGCTTGTTCGTAAAGCCAAAATAAGCCATATCCGGCCGCCCAGCCGGCCCGTACACCGTGAAAAACCGAAGCCCGGTGGACGGAATGTTGTACAGCTTGGCATAGGCGTGAGCCATCAGCTCATTGGACTTTTTCGTCGCAGCATACAAAGAAACCGGATCATCCACCTTATCCTCGGTGGAAAAGGGAACCTTCCGGTTGGTCCCGTACACGGAGGATGAGGACGCATACACCAAATGCTGCACTCCGTCTCCTTCATCATAGGAATGCCGGCAGGCTTCCAGAATGTTGTAAAACCCTACCAGATTCGACTGAATATAGGCATCCGGATTCGTAATTGAATACCGGACACCTGCCTGTGCCGCGAGGTTCACCACGATATCCGGCTTCTCGCTTTTAAAAAGGTCCTGTACCAGTGCAGCATCTGCAATGTCGCCCTGCACAAACCGCCACAGAGATGACTTCGCTGACGGTTCTTCCGAAGTCGTTTTCCCTTCCGTTTCTCTCGCTGTCTCTTTCTCCTTTTCTCCTGCAAGCTCTGCAATCTGCTGCAGCCGCCACTCCTTTATTGCAGGATCATAGTAATCATTCATATTGTCGATGCCGACGATTCTGTGGACCTCTCCATCTCTCAAAAGCCGCAGCACCAGATTCGCGCCGATAAAACCGGCCGCGCCCGTCACCAGAACGCACTTCCCCTTCAAATCAATTTTCTGCATAATATCATTTCCTTATTTCCATGCCATCAGGCGTTTTCGAGTGCCCTAGTCAATATGGAAGAGGTCTCTTGTATACACCTTTTCCTTCACGTCATCCAGCACGCTGCTGTAGCGGTTTGCGATGATGGCATGCGACATCTCTTTAAATTTCTCCAGATCATTCACCACCAGGCTTCCGAAAAAGGTCGTTCCGTCCTCCAGCGTCGGCTCATAGATAACCACCTTCGCACCCTTGGCCTTGATTCGCTTCATGACGCCCTGAATGGAGCTCTGACGGAAATTGTCCGAATTGGCCTTCATCGTAAGACGGTACACGCCGACAACAACCTCGTGCTCGCGCGCCTTATCATACTGTGCCGAATTTCCATAGGCACCTGCAATGTCCAGCACGCGGTCTGCGATAAAATCCTTCCGCGTCCGGTTGGACTCCACGATGGCCTCGATCAGGTTCTCCGGCACATCCTCGTAATTGGCCAAAAGCTGCTTGGTATCCTTCGGCAGACAATATCCGCCGTAGCCAAAGGACGGATTGTTGTAATGCGTCCCGATCCTGGGATCCAGGCACACGCCGTCTATGATGTCGCGCGTATTCAGTCCCTTCGTCTCCGCATACGTATCCAGCTCATTAAAATACGACACTCGAAGCGCCAGATAGGTATTGGCAAAGAGCTTCACTGCCTCCGCCTCGGTAAGTCCCATCAGCAGCGTATCAATATTTTCCTTATAGGCGCCCTCCCGCAGAAGTGCTGCGAAGAGCTCTGCAGATTCTCTTTGGTACGCATCAGCGGAGTCCAGTCCCACAATGATCCGAGACGGATACAGGTTATCATAGAGTGCCTTCGACTCCCGCAGAAACTCCGGGGAAAATAAAATGCGGTCGGTATGATACCGCTCCCGTGCCGCCTTTGTATACCCAACCGGGATGGTGGACTTAATGACCATAACGGCATTCGGATTCACCGAGAGGACCAGCTCTATAACCGCCTCTACTGCCGATGTATCAAAGTAGTTCTTTTTGGAATCGTAATTGGTCGGTGTGGATATGATAACAAAATCCGCCGAGCGATATGCTGCCTCCGCGTCTGTCGTGGCTGTCAGGTCCAGCTCCTCCTCCCGGAAGAATTTCTCAATGTATTCGTCCTGAATGGGTGATATACGGCGGTTGATCTTGTCTACCTTTTCCGGCAGAATATCCACTGCCGTTACCGGATTATGCTGCGCCAGGAGCGTCGCCAGCGACAATCCGACATATCCCGTGCCGGCCACGGCAATTCGAATCGGATTTTCCTCCCGGCGCCTGGCTGCAATGGCTTCCTCTGCCTGTTTCTGCGAGGCACTCTTCTCCTCCGGCGCCTCCGAAAAAACATCGTCCAGTTCGAATCCCAGTACCTCTCCCAGCGCCTGCAGCTGTGGAATAGAGGGCATATACTCCCCCGTTTCAATGTGGCTGAGCATCGTCCGGTGAATTCCCGTCCGCTCCGCCAGCTCCTTCTGCGTAATTTCCTTCTCCTTGCGCCTCTGCACCACAAGGCGTGCCAATGTCTCCAGATGAAACTGCTTCATATCCCTCTCCTATCATGGGGCAAAAGCTTTTTCCCCACCATCCTATGACCGCCAAGACCTCCATTGAGGCTCCGCCTTTTTATAACCCTGTTACGCCGCTAGCGTGTTATGTATCATAACTCTCATTTTCGTCCATCCGTGAGAATATGGTATCATTTCTAAGTTATCTATACAACTCCCGCACGATGATGTTACCAATTATTACATTGCGTCTATTCGACACCTGCCATATTTCAACGCGAGCAAGCTCTCGTCGGAGTTTCGGACCTTTTGACCCTGGTACCACTTCATTGACAATAATCGTCGCAAAAGACACAATGATTTGTGGTGTGCCTGTGCGAACAGGCATAGTTGTTTCAGCATCCATCGGCATAACGATCTGCACACGAGGTATCCCTATGCTATCCATAAAACCAGTTGATCTTCACACCCATTCCACCTGCTCCGACGGCACCTTCACGCCCGAGCAGCTGGTGTCCATTGCCGCAGAGAAAGGCCTTTCCGCCTTCGCGCTGACCGACCACGATACCGTTGCCGGCATCGGGGCCGCACGCAAAGCCGCCCAAGGCACGGACATTGAGGTGATTCCCGGCATCGAGCTCTCGACCAAATATCAGGATAAGGACGTTCACATCGTGGGTCTTTTTATGGACGATTCCGATCCGGAATTTATAGAAGCGCTGAAGGACTTCTCCGATGCAAGAGATGTCCGCAACCGCAAAATGTGTGACATGATGTGCCAAGCGGGAATTCCTATTCCCTATGACGAGCTTACAGCCGACAACCCCGGCTCCGTCATCACACGGGCGAATATGGCCCGGTTCCTCCTGAAAAAGGGTGTCATATCCAAGCTCAGCGAGGCGTTTGACAAATACATCGGAGATGACTGCCCCTTCTTCCTGCCAAGGGAACAGATTACTCCGCAGAAGGCCGTATCCTTCCTGCGCCGCTTTCATGGTATCCCGATCCTGGCACACCCCTATCAGTACAATCTGGGGGACGAGGGGCTTGAGAAGCTCGTCTGCGAGCTGAAGACGGCGGGGCTGATGGGCATCGAGGCCTACTACTGCCGGCACACGCCCGAAATGACAGCACACATCCGTTCTCTGGCTGTCCGCTATGATCTGCTTTTATCCGGCGGCTCAGATTTCCACGGCGCCAACAAGCCCAGGCTTGAAATGGGTACCGGCTACGGACACCTCTGCGTTCCGGCCGAGTGCCTCACGCAGATGAAGCACGCCCGCTTTCATGTAAGCAGCGATACGCGCATCCTTTTCTGCGACTTCGACGGAACCCTTGCCACGGAGCAGAAAACCATCTCCCCGGCCACCAAAGGCGTACTGGACCGCTTTGCCGCTGCCGGCAATATCTTCGTGCTCTCCTCCGGCCGCGCCATGTGCGATGTGAAGGCTCTGGCCGAGCAGCTTGACCTTCATTATCCAAATCAGTTTCTATCCGGCTACAACGGCGCTGAGCTCTATTCCTGTGAAGAGAAGACCACCTTCTTTCGGGAAACACTTCCGCTTCCTGTGGTGCGCGAGGTGCTGTCCCTTGCAGCCGAGTACGGCATATACTGCCACACCTACGATGCCGAGGAAATTGTTGTGTCAAAGAGGGGCAAGGAGACGGATTTCTATACCAGCCGCGTGAAAATGCCCGTGCGCATCGAGGCCGATCCGGCATCGGCCCTTTCCTGCGAGCCCTGCAAGTGCCTGGCTATCCATCTGGAGAATGAGACCGATCATGCACTCGAGCCCTTCGCAAAAGCCTTAGAGGAGCGCTTCGGAACGGTTCTGCATACCGTCATGTCCAATCCCTGGTATCTGGAAATCGACCCCATCCGTGCCACAAAGGCCTATTCGCTGACCTGGCTCTGCCGGCACCTTGGCATCGATACCGCACGCTCCATTGCCGCCGGCGATGCCCAGAACGACAACCCCATGCTGGCAGCTGCCGGCATCGGCATTGGCATGTGCAACGGACTTGCCTCCAATCCGGACATGGAAAAGGCCGCCGATCTCATTACCGAATTCGATAATGATCACGACGGCCTTGCAAAGGCGCTGGAGCAGGTCCTCGCACTGTGATTTATATCTGTTCAGCACCTGCCACATTTCAACGTGAATTGACTGCTTGCAGGCAAATTCACGATCGAAATTGGCAGGCGGGCGAGGTGCAAGCACCACCAGCCAACCACATCGAGGATTTGCGAATGCGAGGAGAAATTCGCGTATGCGATTTCTCCGATGCACGGAGTGTATTGTCGGCGTTGCCGACAATCACTCCAAGATAGGAGAAAATGCCATCGGGCATTTTCGAGTATCAAATTCGAGATGGGTGCTGAATAGTTACTGTGATTTAACACCTCCGCCAGGACCCGTCGCGAGGATGATTTACATGCTTCGCGGCTCTACAGTTTTTTCTCGATGGTCAGGATATTCTGACCATCCTTGTACTCGTAGTGCATATCCTCCATGCTCTTCTTCACCATGAAGATCCCCAGTCCTCCGATCTCACGCTCCTCGGCAGAAAGCGTGATATCCGGGTCCTCCTTGGCAAGCGGATCGTAGGGGACTCCGCGGTCCGTGAAGGTAATCTTTACCGCGGAATCACTGCTGGCCGCCTCCACCCGTATTTTCGCTCTGCCGACCTTCGGGGCATAGGCGTAGTTTGCGATGTTCGTAAAGATCTCTTCTACCGCAATTTCAATCTGCATCTGCACCTTCATCGGACAGTCAATCTTCTCAAGGTAGCTGTCCACAAAGCCCAGTACCTCCAACAGATTCGATGTTACAGCTTCAATTTCCATTTCATGTTCCGTTGCCATCGCTGCTGTTCTCCTTCCTCCCTCTGTACTCCAGACACAGCATTGTCATGTCATCGAACTGCTCTGCATCCTTTACAAACTCATCCACTGCACCCCGGACATTTTTGAGGACCTCGCAAAGAGGTGCCTTTTTAGCTCGGTTCAGAGCCTCCACCATACGGCCGGTTCCAAAGAGCTCCTCCTCTTTGCTCGTCGCCTCCGGAACGCCGTCTGTATAGACAAAGAGCCTCGTTCCAGGCGTGAGTGTCAGCTCGTAGTTCTTGTATTTCATCCCGCTCATGCCGCCGAGCACAAATCCGTGACGGTCCTTGTACAGCTCGTAGTCCCCATCAGCAGGACATATTGCCGGGAATTCATGACCGGCATTCGCCGCCACAAGCCTTCCGGTCGAGATTTCCAGAATGCCAAGCCAGACCGTAACGAACATTTCCTCCTGGTTGCGCGAGCAGACGGCTTCATTCGTGACCTCCAGAATCTCCGCCGGTGTCTTCCCCTGCATCGCATTGTTGGCCAGAATGGTCTTTGACGCCATCATGAACAGCGCTGCCGGTACTCCCTTGCCGGATACGTCTGCCATAACCAGGCACAGATGATCCTCATCCACCAGGAAGAAGTCGTAGAAGTCTCCGCCCACCTCCTTCGCCGGTGTCATCGTGGCATACAGATCAAACTCCGTCCGGTCCGGAAAAGGCGGAAACGTGTTCGGCAGCACATTCTCCTGGATTTTGGCTGCCAGTGCCAGCTCCGTACCGATCCGTTCCTTCTCCGCTGTAATTCTCTTTATATTATCGACGTAGCTGAGCATATCCAGCTCCATCTTATCGATCTGCTCAGCCAGCGTTTGGATCTCATCCCGGGTCCGAATGGAGGAGAGACTCTTCATGCCCGCCTCGGTCCGTTTTCCGCTCTCACCGAAGCGCCGAACCTCTCTGGATATCACACCCACCGGTTTGACAACGCGCTTGAGCATATACAGGGCGAAAACAATGATGACGGCAACAATCACAACGAAGGTGATCAAAACAATGCTCCTGACCAGTGCCTGCGCAGCGCTCTGGATCCGCAGCATCGGAACCTCCACACCGACCACAGCCGCCACCTCGCCGCCTTGTGTCAGGATCGGAACGAGTGCAGACATGTTGTAGCCAAATTCGCCGTTTGAAATGATGTAATCATCCTGCGGCCTTTTGGTCTCAACAACCTCCGCGAACAGCTCAATGTTCCTGGGGTTCATGGCACTGCGTTCTCCGAAGGAAAAATACGTTTGTGCATTCTCGCTGCAGTCAAACAGATACAAAAGCGGCTTCCAGGAGGCATCGTCCTTTTCGTAGGACCGCAATCCCTCTGCAGTATAGGAGGCTACATAGATATCCGCAAGCCGCATATTCTGCTTCAATGAGAGAAGGCTCCTCTCGACCTTCTGATAGACATCGCTCTGCACGAGTGCAGCCTTCTCTTCCTCTGTCCCACTCTGGGCTGTCTGTGCATACTGCAGCACCTCCTCCGGCGTCATCTCGGATAGAATCTCATCCATTGCGCTGTCGGCAATCAGATACGCCATATCATAGTACTGCTGGCTGATGCTCTTTACGACCTCACGATTTCCAAAATAGATGATAAGGCTGCTCAGGACAACGCCCATGATCGCAAAGCCCGTCACAATCCCCCTTGTGAGCCTTCTCTTTTCCTTCATCCGCCCTCCGTGCATTTCCTGCTGCAGCATCTCTCCCCCGGTTCAGTACATCGTCTGCATAATAATTGCCGCTGCATACATCCGGCGTAGGAAACGCTTTCATCACCGCTTTCCCAAGCTTCCCATCTGCTTACGTGACGATCCTGCCTTCCCTCTTATTTACACGAAAAACAAGTCTGCGCCCGCCATGCTCTATGAACACTACACTGCCATGAAGCGAAACGCTCACCACTTCTTCCGACAACGGTATGCTCTCGTCATCCAGGAGCCGGTCGACATAGATTCTCTCTTCATTATGCACAAAAAATGCGCCGTGATGCATAGATCTTGCTCTTATTTTACGCAGGACATCTGCAAGGAAAAGGCCCTGATCCATGTTATTCAGATCATTCAGTGAGAACTCATAATCCGAATGTACCATCACTCTTCGATAGATGCCGCCTGTCTCAACGGAAAGCGGCGGACGCCCTTTGGTAATGTGCTCGTACAGGCTGTCAAGAAGGGTCGGAATCCGGTCCTCCAGACAGTTCAACACAGAAAGTGCATCCATTTCTTCGCCGATGGAACAGACCTCTCTTCCGATCACCGCCCCCTCGTCAATTCCTGCCGTTACCGTGTGCAGCACGATCTCACTTTCCTTCTCCCCCAGCAGCACGGTCCACAGATGCGGCTGGTGCCCTCGGTTGCAGCGCAGGCTACCGGGGTGAATGTTGTATACCGGCATGACAGCCAGCACATCCTCCCTCAGGATAATCGGACATGCATTCATAACAAAGCAGTCGATTCCCCTCATCTCCCGTAAGGACGCAAGCAGCTCTTCATTATTCCTGACAATGGCAAAATCCAGATCAGGGTACCGCCTTTTGGCTGTATACACATCCTCGCACAGCCGGCTCATCGGCGCAATAAAGTGCTTCACCTCGAAGCCATCGTGCGCCATCAAAGCGTCCAGTGCTCTGGTTCCGTAGCCCAGAAAGCCAACATTGATTTTATCCATAGGTAGCACACTTCACATATGTAGCACTTCATTGTAAAGGAATTTACTGCTCCGCATCACAAATCCGGCAGGGGAAACGCTTTCGCCAGCGTTCCCCTAACAGCTGTGACTCTCCTCCGGGATAAAGGTCCGCTTCTCCTTCAGTACCTCTCTGGCCTTCCTTGCCGCTGCCTCTGCCTCAAGGCTGAAAACCAGCTGCGAGTTTACCTTCTCCTTTCCTCTGCGGTCTACCTTTTCGTAGGTGCCGTCCGGCTGGAGAATGCTGGCCTGCTCCGTATCTGCCAGCTCTGTTTCCAGAATATGCCATGCCTTCTCCTGTACAGACAGCTCCTCCAGCGGGAACACGATCTCTACACGGCGGTCCAGGTTTCTGGGCATCCAGTCTGCGGATCCGGCATAGAATTCTCTTCTTCCTGCATTCTCGAACACAAAGATTCTGGCATGCTCCAGGAAATTGCCGACAATCGAATGTACGGTAATGTTCTCCGAAACGCCCGGAATCCCCACACGCAGGCAGCAGATGCCGCGTACGATGAGATCGATCGTAACGCCTGCTGCGCTTGCCTTGTACAGTGCCTCGATGATGTCCGGATCGCACAGGGAGTTCATCTTGGCTACAATGCGGGCCGGCTCGCCGTTTCTAGCGTTCTCTGCCTCGCGACCGATCAGATACAGGAAGCGGTCCTTCATCCAGAGCGGCGCGAGAATCAGGCGGTTCCAGGAGCGTGGCTCTGAATAACCGCTCAGCATATTGAACACGGCTGTCGCGTCCTCTCCGTACGCCTCCTTGCAGGTCAGAAGTCCCACATCCGTGTAGAGCTTGGCGGTCGTGTCATTGTAGTTGCCGGTGGCCAGATGCACGTATCTGCGAATACCGTCCTCTTCTCTGCGCACCACCAGCGTAATCTTGGAGTGCGTCTTCAGGCCAACCAGCCCGTAAATGACATGGCATCCTGCTTTTTCGAGCATTCTGGCCCAGACAATGTTGTTTTCCTCATCAAATCGGGCCTTGAGCTCCACCAGAACCGTGACCTGCTTGCCATTGTCGGCAGCCTTTGCCAGCGCCGCAACGATGGGCGAGTTGCCGCTCACCCGGTAGAGCGTCTGCTTGATGGCCAGAACGTCCGGATCCGCCGCCGCCTTTGCCACAAAATCCACCACCGGCTGGAAGGTCTCGTAAGGGTGCCTCAGGAAAATATCTCCCTTCCGGATCTGGGCAAAAATGTCACTGCCTGCCGGGAGCTCCGGGACATCCTGCGGCGGAAGATAACGGTGCTCATGAAGGTCATCAAAGCCCTCTACCTTCCGCACCTTGGAAAGGAACGTCAGATCCAGCGGTCCGTCAATGTGAAAGATCTCCTCTTCCTTGAGCTCCAGCTCCTCTGTCAGGATATGAATCAGCCGCTGATCGGCATCTGCTTCAATTTCCAGACGGATGGCCTCTCCGTGCCGGCGCTGCTTCAGTGACTTTTCAATTTCCTTCAGAAGGTCCTCTGCCTCATCCTCATCGATGTCCATGTCTGCATTCCGCATGATGCGAAACGGCGCAGCACCGATAACGTCATAGCTCTGGAACAGCTCTCCGAGATAGTCCTGGATTACTGTCTCGAGCAAAATCACGCGGACCGCCCGGTGTCCTTCCCCTGCCTGCTGCCCGGCCGGCAGCGCATTCTCCGGGAGACGGATGACTCTTGGCAGCACCGAAGGAACCTGGACCGTTGCAAACTCCAGATTCTCCTTCTCACTCTTCAACGCCTTTCTGGCTTTCTTGGTATGCGTCAGAATACCCGGACCGGCGTTGTCCTTGCGCTTTAGTAGTGCACCGATGTTCAGCGACTTATTCAGAATCAAGGGGAACGGACGCGAGGAATCCACCGCCATCGGCGTGATCACCGGATACACCTCTGTCTCAAAATACTCGTCCACGAATTCCTTTTCGTCTGAGGTCAGCTGCTGCGTCCCTGTCAGGATGGTAATTCCCTCCTCACGAAGTGCCGGAATGATCTGGCGGTTCAGCGTCGTATACTGAAGATCCACAAATTCATGAGTTTTTTCGAGGATCACCTTCAGCTGCTCCTCCGGGCTCATGCCGGAAATGTCCTTTTTTGTATAGCCTGCCTTGCACATATCCTGGAGCGAAGCAACGCGCACCATGAAGAACTCGTCCAGGTTGGAGGCCGTGATAGAAAGGAAATTCAGCCGCTCCATCAAAGGATTTTCCTTGCTCCTGGCCTCTCCCAGACACCGCTTGTCAAACTGCAGCCACGACAGCTCGCGGTTGTAGTAATACTTCGGATTCCTCCAGTTGATTTCTTTTTTGGCCTCTTTCTGTGTGTCCTGCACCTCTGCCGTTCTCTTCTTATCCGACATTGTCTTCTCTCCCTTATTATCTCGTTACTGTTCCGAGTCCAGCCGGTATGCGAACGGTACCGTTACCGCTGACGGATGACCGGTGTAATACCGAACACCTCTGCAAAAAAGTCTGCTCTTGCCTGGAACAATCCCTTCTCCAGGGTCAGATCCACCGTGCTCCTCGCCGAGATGACCAGTTTCTCGTCCCGGACACTTACCTTCATGTCGCTGAGCTTCTGCTGATGAGACCGGTCCAGTCCGTTGGCAAGTCGCAGGATGGCGGAGAGCTTCGTAATCGTCAGGTATGCCTCCCGATCCAGATCACTGGCCTCCATCTGCTGCTCATAGTAGATGAACTCAGCGTGGTTAAAGCGAACGACGTTCGCAACAATCTCTCTTTCAATGTGTGAGATACCGATGATCTCTGTACGGAGAATGATGTTGTAGGAGCAATCGGACACATTGGCAATCGACACGTACTTGCCGCAGTCATGCAGAATGCAGGCAAGGCGCAGCAGAAGCCTTTCTCTCTTGCCGAGGCCGTGAATCTTCTTCGTCGCGTCGAACACCTTCATGGCAATGTCATCCAATGATCTTCCTCTTGCCTCGTTCCCGCGATAGCGCCTGGAAACTGTTCTGGCGCAGGCGATGATGTCCTCTTCAAAATCATGGGTGGGCGAGAGTATTTTTTTGCGTTCGGCGTATTCATACACGATGCCGTCGGTGAGCGTAACCCCCGGCGCGTAGATGCGCTGCGCACCGAGCGCATGAATGATGCCCCGCATCAGCATCGCCGATATGGAGATCAGCGAGATGTTGTCCTCGGTCATGCGGTACTCTCTTGCCATATCGTAGGTCGTGCGCTGCGTGCTGCGCTTCTCAAATGCGAGAAACTCACCCGCATCGGCTACGCTCCGCCCTCTGGATTCCATAAACGCCGAAATGTAATCATCAATGATGACGATATTCGGGACACTGCGTCCTTCCAGATACAGATCTGTAAAGACCTCCATCTGCGAATTGACAATCTCGTCAATCAGGCGCTCTCTTTGTGTGCGTCTGGCGTCTACCCGGCGGATCTGTTCGCGAATACGCAGCACCCCCAGCCGCAGGTTCTGCGTAGAGGTGAGCACTCCGTTTTCAAAAAGGGAAATCTGAAGGCTGCTGCCGCCGATATCAACAATCGCACACCCCTCTGCCACAATGCGGTCAAAATTCCGGTCGCGGTACGCCACCGATTTATAATCCAGAAAGCGCTGCTCCGAGTTGGTCAGGACATCGATATGAATACCTGTCTCCTCCTCCCACTGCGAGAGGATGATGGACGCATTGGTCATCTCCCGAATGGCCGAGGTTCCGTAGGCACGGTACTCGCTTACTCGGTAGGTATCCATAATCTTACGGTATTCCTTCAGGACATCCCGCACCTCCTGAATGTGGTGGAGGCTGAGCTTGCCGGTCGCATAGGTATCGGTTCCCAGATCGATCTTGCGCACCACGTGGTCAATTTCACGGATGCCCCTGGCACGGGAAACCTCGAAGATTTCCATGCACAGCTCATAGCTTCCTACATCAATTGCTGCAAAGGTCTGGATTGCCATCGCGTTCTCCTTACTGTGTATGCGATTTCTCCGATGCACGGAGTGTATTGTCGGCGTTGCCGACAATCACTCCAAGATAGTAGAAAATGCCATCAGGCATTTTCGAGTATCAAAATCGAGATGGGTGCTGAATAGTTACCACCTACGTCACTTGGCTCCCAGCAGGTGATCGATGAACTGCTGGGCCGTGCGTCCGGAAAGGCCGCCGTGCTGCATCTCCCACTGGGTCGCCAGCTTTGAAAGTTCCTTCTGCTCGATGCAGATTCCGGCGCGCTCTGCCAGCTCCCGGACAATCTCATGATACTCCTCAAAGGTGGGTGCGCCATAGTAAATAGAGACGCCGAAGCGGCTTGCAAGAGAAAGCTTCTCCTGTACCGTATCTCCGCCATGCTTGTCGGAGATCTCCACGCCGTCTCTGTCATGGAAGCTCTCGCGCACCAGATGCCGGCGATTGCTGGTGGCATAGATCAGGACATTGGAGGGCTTTTTCTCCAGGCCTCCCTCAATGACCGCCTTGAGATACTTGTATTCCGTCTCATTATCCTCAAAGGAAAGATCATCCATATAGAGTATGAAACGATAATTCCGGTTCTTAATCCGTTCAATTACATGATTCAGATCCCGGAACTGATACCGGCTGACCTCAATGATGCGCAGTCCCCTCTCATAATATTCGTTGGCAATGGCCTTGATGCTGGAGGACTTGCCGGTGCCGGCTTCGCCGTAGAGCAGGCAGTTGTTGGCTGGCCGTCCCTCTACAAAAGCCTCGGTGTTCTCAATCAGCTTCTTTTTGGCAATTTCGTAGCCGACAAGGTCCTTCATGTACACGTGCAGGATGTTCTTTACCGGAACGATCTGCGTCTCTCCGGCCAGCTCCCCTGCCTCATCGTGCTCGATGCGAAAGGCCTTATGCAGGCCGAACATCCCGACACCATACTCTCTGTAAAACTGTGTCAGAAGCGCCTTCATGCCGGCCGCGTCCGATGCCTTCTCAAATTCCATGGCCAGCGTGCAGATCCGGTCGCGGATTCTCGTGTTGTAGAGTCTGCTGCCAAGCCCCGTCGGCTTATAATCCAGAATTATAGATAACTCCGGCACATCAAGCTCCTGTGCCGCCTTGGTTAAATCCGCGTTAAAATACTCCCGAAAAATCCGAATGTCATGCAGCGCCGCGTCATTGATGCTGCCTTCCACCTCTCCCCGTAGCTCGCAGGCGATGGAGTAGCTGTTCTCGTGGGAAATCAGTACACTGGTCAGATAATCATGCCACAGATTTCCATAGAAGCCGTTGTCTCCGGCCTCCTTTAAGAGAAGATACACAGCATCATACAGCCTGCTGCGAAGATGGTCCTTTCCTTCCTCTGAAAGGCCCGCCATATTCTGCAGATCCGAAAGGACCTCGCTCATGCAGTCCCACAAGGGGCAATTCTCGATGCGATATAATATACACGAATTCATAGCATACTCTCTTTCTCATTATTTAAGCGGCCGCCAGGACCCGTCGAGGGCTAGAGACCTCAGCGCTTAATAATTCCCCAGCACCTTCAGGTTCCTGGACTCGTCCCGCAGCCCGCGCAGTGCATTGCGGACGGCGCTGTCCTGAAGATTTCCCTCAAAGTCAATGAAAAACCGATACTCAAAGCTCCGGTCCCGAATCGGACGGCTTTCGATCTTGGTCATATTAAGATCATTATAAATAAAATGGGACAGCACGCGATAGAGTGCACCGCTCTCATGCTCGGTTTCCAGCACAATCGAGATCTTTCCGGCAGAGCGCAGGAAGATCTTGCGGTTCGTCACGATGATAAAGCGCGTGGAATTGTTGTCGGAATCGTTGATGCCCTCCTCCAGGATGTCGAGACCGTAGGCCTTTGCTGCGTATGCAGAGCCGATGGAGGCCTTGGAGATGTCCTGATCCCTTGCCACCTTTTCGGCAGCGTACGCGTTGTTCTGCATGCCGACCTGCTGCCACTCCGGATGCAGATCCAGATAGTGCTCGCTCTGCATCAGCGACTGCGGATGGGAATAGACCGTACGAATGGAGGAAAGTGTCGTGCCGGGCACGCCCATCAGGCAATGCCGTATGGGAATGATCTGTTCGCCCACAATATAGTTTTCAAATTCAAACAGGAGATCATAATTCTGCGAGACAATGCCTGCCGTGGAATTCTCAATGGGGAGCACTGCATAATCAGCCGCCCCCTCCTCAATGGAGCTCATGGCATCCCGGAAGGTCTCCACATGGAAATGGTCGATGTCCTCTCCGAAAAAGGTCTTCATGGCCGCCTCGGAATAGGCACCCGGTGCACCCTGGTAGACCACGCGCGTCTTGTCATCGATCAGCGCATCCACCGGCAGGAAGGGCAGGCTGTGGAGCTGTCCTGCATTGTCCAGAAGCCGGTACTGATACTTGCGGCTGATGGACATGATCTGCTCGTAAAGCTCTCGCACTGCGCGCTGATTGAACGGCGTGTCCGCCATTTGCGCAACTGCAGACAGCTTCTCCTGTTCTCTTTTTTTATCCAGCACCCGCTTGCCGGATTTGATCTTATCCTCAGCAACCTTTCCGGAGATTTCCATTCTCCTCTGGAAAAGCTCCACCATCTGTGAATCGATTTCGTCCAGCTGCTGCCGGTATTCGAGTAATCCCATATACATGCTCCAGTTCCGTGTTCCGTGATCCCCGGATTGCTCCGGCATTTACGTTTCGTTCATCTTCACCAGCTTCGCAGCCTGATCCGCAGCGATCAGCGCATCCAGAATTTCGTCCAGGCTTCCGTCAATGACATCACTGAGATTATAAACCGTCAGCTTGATGCGGTGATCTGTGACGCGAGACTGGGGGAAGTTGTAGGTTCTTATTTTCTCCGAACGGTCTCCCGTGCCGATCTGTGAGCGACGAAGGTCCGCCTCCTGATCATGGCGGCTCTGCACCTCCAGATCGTAGAGCTTCGAGCGCAAAAGAGCCCACGCCTTATTCTTATTCTGGAGCTGTGAGCGCTCCGTCTGCGAGTAGATCACAATACCTGTGGGAAGGTGCGTGAGGCGCACCGCGGAGTCGGTTGTATTGACGCCCTGTCCGCCGTTTCCGGATGCCCTCGTGATATCGATGCGTACATCCTCCATCGGAATGTCGATCTTAATGTCCTCTGTAACCTCCGGCATAACCGCCACGGTAATGGTGGAGGTGTGGATGCGGCCCTGGGATTCGGTTGCCGGCACGCGCTGTACGCGATGCACGCCGCTCTCATACTTCATCCTGGAATAGGCTCCCTGTCCGATCACCATGAAATTCACAAATTTCATGCCGCCGATGCCGTTTTCTTCAAAATCAAGGATTTCCGTCCTCCAGCCACGGCGCTCCGCATAGTGGACATACATGCGGTATACCTCGGCTGCAAAGAGCGCAGCCTCGTCGCCGCCCGCTCCGGCACGAATTTCGAAGATAACGTTCTTGTCATCATTGGGGTCCTTGGGCAAGAGGAGCAGCTTCATCTCGCCGGTCAGCTCCTCCACTCTGGCCTTGGCATCCGCCAGCTCCTCTCTTGCCATCTCCTTCATCTCCGGATCCGGCTCCGAGGCGATGATCTCCAGCGCATCCTCCACATCCTGCCCGGCCTTCTGGTAGGCCTTATAGGTTTCCACCACCGGCGTCAGATCGGTCTGCTCGCGCATAAGCTTGCGGTAGCGATCCATATTCTGTGTCACATCCGGGCTGCCGAGCTCTCTGTTAATTTCCTCGTAGTGCAGCAGCACCGCATCCATTTTCTCAAACATAAGCTATATCTCCATCGGCAGCTTCTTCGCTTCTCGCCGGGTCTCGAGGCCCGGTGTCTTTGTCGCCTCCCGTCCGGCGTTCAATCGCCGCCTAGTACATCGTTTGGCGTTCAATCGCCGCCTTCATATTCTCGCCGACACCACGCGGTCGAGACCGCCGTAATCCTGATCAATCCGTATGTCTTCAAAGCCTTGCTCCGACAGGAGCTTTTGAATGGCCTGTGCCTCATCAAAGCCGGATTCAAGGAACAAAAAGCCGCCGGGGCGCAAGTGCTCCGCCGCTCTCCTCGCAATAATCCGGTAAAAATCCAGTCCGTCCTCGCCGCCGTCCAGCGCCGCATAGGGCTCCCCGCAGCGCACCTCCGGCTCCAGCGTAGGGATCACCCCCGTCGGAATATACGGCGGATTGGAAACAATCAGATCAAATTGTTCCTCTCCTGCCGGTTCCCACATATCACCCCTTGCAAAATGGGCGCGTCCCTCCAGTCCCAACGCAGCAGCATTCGCCTTGGCTGCCTCCAGGGCCCGGACGCTGATATCGGTCCCCAGGCCGCTGCTGTCAGGAATAAAATGAAGCAGTGACAACAGAATGCATCCGGAGCCGGTACAAAGGTCCAGAATTCGAAGCGGGTGCGTTTCTCCTCCCAAAGGTGTGTCCTGCATTCCGGCATTTTCTGTCATTTCCTGCCGCCGCTCCAGAACCACCTCCACCAGACGCTCCGTGTCCTGCTCCGGAATCAGCGTCTCCTCATTCAGGGCAAAGGTCAGTCCGCAAAAGTCCCACTTGCCCAGAATCATGGCCGTAGGCTCCCTGTTAGCCCTTCGAGAAAGAAGCTCTCGGTACGCAGCCTCCTCCTCGCCGGTTATAGTGCGGTCCGGATCCGTCAGAAGCGTCTGCAGGCGGGTATGACAGATTTCCTCCAGCAGGATTCTGGCATCCAGTGCCGCATCGGTGATTCCTGCCGTCTCCAGCCTTCTGCGGCCTTCGTTGTAAAGCTGCCTATAGTTCATTCAAATCCTCTTCATTGTATCCGAAGTTTCTTTTGAGGTATGTTCTCCAGTCGAACACTGCATCCACAGCAGCAATGGCGACCTCCGCCATCCCCTCGTCCGGCTCCTTGGTCGTGATGTGCTGCAGCCACACACCGGGAGCCGAAAGAATGCTCACGAAAAGGTTGTTGTGCTTGCCCGCATACTGCAGGAACTCAAAGGAAATGCCGGCAATCAGCGGAATCAGAAGAATACGCACCAGAATCCGCATCGCATACCCATCCACACGGATAAAGAAGAACAGAATGATACTGATGATGAGGACCAGCACCAGGAAGCTACTGCCGCAGCGCTTGTGAAAGCGCGAGCTTCTCATGACGTTCTCCACCGTCAGCGGTTTGCCGCGTTCGATGCAGTTGATGCATTTGTGCTCGGCCCCGTGATAACCGTACAACCTCCGGATATCCTTTAGCAGGGAGATCCCGATCATATATGCAAGGAAAATAACGAGCCGAATGACGCCCTCCAGAATAGCCAGGAGTCCTTCACTGCGGATGGTGCTCCCCAAAAGCTTTGTCAGAAGGACCGGCAGAATCACAAAAATACCGATCGCAAGCAGAAGCGACACCGCAATCGTAACGCCGGAGAAGAATGCATCCTCTCTGGCCTTTTTCTCCGGGGATTTATCCGTATCCGTCTCTTCCTCCAGAAAAGAGGAGGCGAAATTCATCGCCTTCATGCCGGTAATCAGAGAATCCACAAATGCCAGGACACCGCGGATGAACGGGATCTTCGTCCAGATGGTTTTGGCTCCGATTCCATGATATTCATCGACGCCGATTTCGATCTCACCGCCGGGTTTTCTGACTGCAACGGCCATCTGGCTCTTGTTGCGCATCATGACACCCTCAAGGACTGCCTGACCGCCAATTCCCGAATAATGCTGTCGTTTTCTTCTCTTCGCCATGGAATTCCTTCCTACATCACTGCTAAACAAAAAGGTTGGGGCAGCACGCTGCTCCAACCTTTCTCATCGCCCGAAACCGATATCTTACTTGATGCCGTATTTCTTGTTGAACTTCTCAATGCGACCCTTAGCATTTGCTGCCTTCTGTGTGCCGGTATAGAACGAGTGGCACTTGGAGCAAACCTCGACGTGGATCTCAGAAATGGTGGATCCAGTTACGAAAGTGTTGCCGCAGTTGCAAGTAACGGTTGCCTGATAATACTGAGGATGAATTCCTTCTCTCATGTTCTACTGCCTCCTTCGTGCAAGCGCTGCCGTGAATGATCTATCATTCACTTCACCTACATGGCCGCCAATGACGGCGCATCGCTGTTCCGCCTGGAACAACTCGGTCATTATATCATCCGATTTAGAGGTCCGCAAGGCCCAGGAACGGACATTCTGTCGCCAGGTTGAGGCACAGTTGCCGCGCCGCCACCAGCCAGGCGACAGGGTGGCGGATGGATGTCCAGATTCGGGGCCTTGCGAGGCCTCGGTGCTTGCGAGCGTCCTGTGCGAGCTTAGCACCGCTAGGTCCGAGGATGGAGTCATCTTTTGCCGAGTGGCCGTAAGGCCATCTCGAAGCTGACGAAGTCAGCGTGGCGTCCCCGAACCGGACACCTCCGCCAGGACCTGTCGCCGTCTTGTGGCGACAGAACAACTACTTCACAACCCTTGTGAACGAAATGACCGGAATATCATCCAATCCATCAAACAGCGCATTAAACTCATCCTCGGTTGTCACATCGGTCCGAAGCTGGGCATCCACCATATTGCCGTCCTCGCAGGTGAAGCCTTCCACGGTCGCTGTGCCGTCCTCGGAATACGAGATGTTCGTCTTCTCTGCGTAGTATGCAAGGCCCTGCGTAGAAACCTTCACCTTCCCGAAGGTGCGGTTGTTGCAGACATACAGAATGCCGTCGTCCGAAAGCCGGATCGGATAGGCTGTACCGCCGGTCTGAAAATCGCCGATATCATATATCGGATTCCCCTCGATATAACCGCAAGGAGTATATAGGCTTACACTGATTGCCGCCGATGTATCCTCATCCCACGCATACAGCATATCGGTAATGGCAAGGACCTCGCCGTCATAGCCGTCAATCTTGAGATACGCATAGCCTTCGCCGCTCTCCAAGAGGCTGATAATCTCATCGTAGGACTCGAACTCGTACTTGCCCGCTCTCTCCTCCAGGAAATTCGACTCGATAAGCTTTTCTGTCTCCGGAAACCGATCGAGAACTGATAACCCCTCTGCATCCGACGTTGCCTCCGTGGATGCATCGTCCGCCTCAGAAGCCGCCTCGGTGGACGCCTCCTTGGCGTCTGTGCTCTCCTCAGAAGCAGACGTTACCGCATCCGCTGTAGAGGCCTCGCTCCCGGTGCCGCTCTGTCCGCAGCCGGTCACAAGTGCGCCCGCCATCATCAAAGAAAGAATTCCTGCTGCTGTCTTTTT
Organism: Paludibacteraceae bacterium; assembly: GCA_963629395.1. Taxonomy (GTDB): domain Bacteria; phylum Bacillota; class Clostridia; order Lachnospirales; family Lachnospiraceae; genus CAG-791. The sequence continues at coordinate 24,191 of CAVGIV010000033.1, forward strand.
CTTCATCGTCGATCCTCCTTTTGACCTGGCGTATAAGCTGCATGAATGCTAGTACATCGATTTTTAAATAGCTAGCACCAGGCGTCTGATTCGAAGTTCTTCGCCGCCCCTCGCCCAGCCGATCAGCGAGGTTTAATAGCTTAAGCCAAATCCATACTCATAATAGTTGCCTGCTGCATCGCGATATGCATAGGCCTTGCCGTTCTCGTCCTTCATGCTCTCCGGCATGTACTGATCCTTGTCAAAGCCGGGAACATCATTGTGGCTCACGCACACGCCATCCGCATCCACCGCCAGAACCTCATCGCCCTTCGGCAGGGTCAGCGGAAGCTTTCCAACCGGTGCAAAACGTCCCAGCATGACATCCAGCGTCGCAGAAGGGTAGGTATCAAATCCAGCTGTCAGCGCATCGGAATACCGCTCCACATTGCCGACCTCCCAGGCAAGGGGGAAGTTGATATTGGATACGATACTACCGCCGTTTTCATGGAGGATGTCTGCGATCTCCTGAATTCTGCCGACATTTGCCAGTGTCGTCTCTTCATGCGTCTGACTCTGCGGCTTTCCGTCCTCGCCGACATTGCAGACGGTCTTGTTCTCGCAGATATCCAGCTCCAGATACCCCGGTGTTGCGTTAAAATACGCACCGGACTGCGGGCTGATCATCAAAATTGCCGTTTCTGCCCCTGCCGGATCCGCAACAAGAACAACGCCCTCTTCCCCGGCCAGCATGTCGCGAAGTGCTTTGGTTGATTTTACCGCAGCATCAGCATTCTTGGCAAACGCCTCTGCATAGACCCGGCTACCGGCCTTTACCGGCAGAGCGCCGTTGTTTTTCAAAAGAACAACGGACTCGCGGTGAACGCGGGCTGCCTCCTCCCAGTCTGCCTTGCAGGCAACCACCGATACAGCCTCTGCCGGATCTGCATACGGATTCTCGAACATTCCCTGACGGAACAGCTCCTCCAGCGTTCTGGAAACGGCGCGGTTGATGCTTTCATCGGTCAGCACCAGATCCTCTTTGCTAAAGCCCTCCGGTACGGGGTGCTCGTCGTAATAGCCATTGCTGCTACGCTCGTACGCTTCCATACCCTCCTTGTTGTCAAAGAGTCCGGAGATCAGATCCACGCCGCTCTGCGTAACCGCAAATCCAATGCGCTCCGGGATGTCCAGCATATCTACGCCCCAGCACATGTTGTGCGTAATGCCGGTGTCGGAGTTGATGTATCCCTTAAAGCCCATCTGCTCGCGAAGAAGGCCGTCGATAAAGACCTTGTTGTACGCAAAGCCATAGGGCTCCAGCGCAATGTCCCTTCCCTCTGCATCCTGCTGCGGCGCACTTTTAGCTGCGCAGGGCTTGGAATAGTACGGCATAATCGATTCCGCATTGTGACGGATTGCCGCCTTAAAGCCAGGAATGTGGTATTTCTGAAGAGAGCCTTCGGTTGCGTAGATGTTCCACTGCCCCGCTGCGTAATGCGGATCAAAGCCGTTTTCTCTGGCGCCGCCTCCCGGGAAATGCTTCACTGTCATGGATACGCCGTCCTTGGAAACACCTTCGCTGCCGCCCTGCACGCCGGGGATCAGATGATCAAAGATTTCCTCGATCAGTGCCGGATCCTCACCGAACGTGCCAAAGGTTCTCTGCCATCTGGGATCCGTGACGCAATCTGCCATATACATATACCCCTTGCGCAGACCGCAGGCCTTCCACTCTCTTCGGATGGTATCTGCAAACCGGTCAATGATTTCCATCTTGCCTGTGCCTTTTACAGCTGCGGCGATGCCAAGCGTTCCCGGCCAGGTTGCAAACACGCCCGCCGCGTCGTTCATGCCGAAGACCACCTCACCGTTTTCATTGCGGCTGTTGGACATCACCTGCACCGGAACGAAATGCTCGCAGGATTCCGCCACGTGCTGCAGCTGGTTCAGGTAATCAGCAAGATCCTCCGGAGACGGATTCTCCCGGAGAATGACATGTCTTGTAAAATATTCCCGGATCAGCTCTGTGGTTCCGGGCAGTGTCTGGCGTCCGAAAATGCTGTCCGACACATCCACCGGTGCCTCATCCAGAATTCCGGTTTCATCGCCCTTGGGCGTATGCCCGCAGGCTGCAAGCCGGGCCGACGGATATTTGGGCCCCATCCGCCAGTCTGAGGTGAAGAGCTGTCCGATCTTCTCCTCAACAGACAAAACCTCCACATAGGCCTTCGCGCGCTCCTTTGCCGGAAGACGCCAGTCGTTAACCTTTGTCACCTCGCCGGTTCCGTCAATGTCCTTAAAATACAGGCCGTCCTGCTCGATGATGTTCCGTGTGGTAGCTGCAATCGTCGGTCCGTTCGGGTTGGTATACTGCTTTACAAGTTCTGATGCTTTCTGTGCCATATAGGTTCCTTTCTCCGCCATCGCTTCTGTCTGCTGCCGGCAGCCCGCCGCGTGCAGATGCTCTCATTGATACCTTGTATCTGTTCAGCACCTGCCATATTTCAACGTGAATTGGCTGCTTGCAGGCAAATTCACGATTGAAATTGGCAGGCGGCCAAGGCGCGAAGCGCCTCTGGCCAGCCACATCGAGGTTTTCCGAAGGAAAATCGAGATGGGTGCTGAATAGTTACGAAACTTCTATTATTTTCGGTGCGTTTTTCATTCTCTGCTGAAAGCGGTAATAGTTGCTTAACATCCGCAGCTATTTTCTGGCACTATCTTACCCGATTCGTAGCACAGAAAAAAAGGACAATCTTTAGGAAAACACGTCTGTTTTCACTGGATTCTCCTCTTTGAAAAGCCATTGTGCCATACGAAAATAACCGTCGGGTTCCTAAAACCCGGCGGTTATTCCATCGCTAAACAGTAAGGCAGCCCCTCATCGGCAGTGTCTTTTACGTCGTATGCTGCACTTTTAGTTATTATTCAGAGCCCATTCACAAAACCGCTGCTGCAAAGCCTCTCTTTTGCAGAAACGATTCAATATCAGGCCAGTGCTCTTCCCAGTGCCTTGCACTCCTCCACTGCGCTATCATCCGGAGCGTTCTGGCAGATTGCTGTAGCTACAACATTAGCGCCGTCGCCCTTGCAGCGGTCCTCCCAGTCGTTCATCCACGCGCCGTCGCCCCAGCCCCAGGAGCCGAACAAAGCAATCTTCTTGCCGGAGAGTGCTCCCTCCACATCGGAGAACATCGGCTCAAACTCTGCCTCCTCAAGAACCTCTGCACCCATTGCTGGGCATCCAAATGCGATGGCATCGTAGGATGCAACATCTGCGGCTGTAAACTGAGACGGTCCAAGAACGGTAACCTCAGCACCTGCAGCCTGTGCGCCCTCTGCTACGGCATCTGCCATCATCCCTGTGTTGCCGGTTCCTGTCCAATATACAATTGCTACCTTGCTCATCGTGTTTTCTCCTCTTGATTGATAAACAAACATGTTACTATTTTCAACCGAGTCACCCCGGAAGAATTCGTTGTTCAGAAAGCCCTGATTCATCTTTAGGCCAATGCACAAGCCGTACCCTTGGTTGTCTCCTACGAAGCTGCCTTCACCACCGTCAGCTGCTCAAGGGTCCTGCCAAGCTCCCAGGATCGAAGGTACGCATCCGTGCAGCGCCGGTAGTTCTGAAACACCTCCATAGCTCTCGACACATCTCCGTATACTCTCCACGCTCCGATGCATTTGCAGCCCACATCCTTGTGCCGGATGAAGCCCTCTACATCCTCCAGCGGATATCCCAGGAAAAGACCGATCTCGTGGGGAAAGTCCTTGCTGCACTTGCGCGCGCGAACCCGCTCTCCAAGGCGAATAACACAGCGGTCTGCATCGCTGCAGTCATACCCCGTCTGCTCCAGAAACGCACGAACGCCATCCTTCTCAAATTCCTTTTTCAGAAACTGCGGCCGGTAAATATACAACAGCACATGCGCCTTGCAATAGCTAAGCGGCACAGCTCGAAGGCCCTTTCCCACGAAAATACGGTTCATCTCGCGAATGTCAGCCTTTGCCAGCTCCATGCTCTCGTACGGCAGACTGATCAGATTCGCCGGCTTCATTCCGGCAAGTGTCGGTGAACAATTCTCAATCAGTGTCTTCTCCGGCATTCCTGACGGCCTCCGTTGTTAGCTTTGAGTGATTTGGATTAGCTTTCACTAACTCCCGCACATAAATATACCTCCTACGCGCGTTTGTGTCAACTAACGTGTATAGGAGGTATATTTATGGGGCGCTCAAAACTATGCGAACTTCACAGCTGTATTGAGTGCAATCTCCATCATATCCGT